>NZ_JBICXA010000009.1:0-431570 GCF_043200035.1 Streptomyces sp. NPDC048504 | reverse complement strand
GCGGGGTTGGGGCCCCACGGGGGGGGGGGGGTGGGGGGGTTCGCCGGCCGCCCCCCCGGGGGGGGGTTGGGCCCCCAAAAGCGGGGGGGCCCCCCCACCCGGGGCGCCCCCCCTCTTCGCACCGTCACAGACAGCCCGGTGCGCTACCCGGGCTGGTGCGCCGGGTGGACGTGTCAGTAACCGAAGATGCCCTCGAACGTGCCGCGGTCCCAGTCGTGGTCCGTCTTGCTGGTCGAGGCGTAGACCGGGCCGACGTGGTCGATGACACCGGCGAACATCGTGCTGTCGGTGTGCCCCGAGCCCTGCGAGCCGGTGCCCTGGACGACCCCGTTGTCGTCGCCGTGGGCGAGGGCGGCACCGGCGCCGCCGAGCAGGAGGCCGACGGCGAGGACGGACGTGGTCAGGGCGGAACGCATACGCATGACTACTCCCAATGATCTCTGGAAGACGCGCCGGAAAACAGGCACGCCGGTCGGTTCAACGCCACAAACGATCACTGAAAACGGCATGCCGCCTCGGCGGCGCCACGTGGATCACTCCCTGATTCACTCAAACGGGACCCCGCCCCACACCATCAGAACCGCAGCGCCGGAGCATGCATCCCCGCATGAGTGTGGACAAGGCGTACTTCACCGTCGGGGCCACCGTGTCCACGCAGGACCGGCGCGCTCAACCCCGGCAACAACTTCTTCCGGGCGAGCAACTCGCCACCGGTGAAACGGAGTTGCAGGTGCCGGCCGAGGTGTACCTGGAGACGCCGACCTGGCGGAGGGGGTCTGACGCGCCAGCCGCAGCGAGAGCCCGTCGAGGACGACATCGAGGCCGTAGGCGAACTTGCCGTCGCGCGGGGCCACCGGATCGGTGCTCGTGGCGGCCGATTCGGCGTAGGAACCGGCGAGATGGGCGTGACCGGCGGCAGCCTGCTGGGCGGCCGGCATCAGCCGGGCGATGAACTCGCCCTCGCTCTCCCCGGACCGCGCGACCGTGGTCAGCCAGGCGGCCTCGGTCGTGCTCATCCCGATCGTGTACGACAGCACGGCGTCGATCGCGCCGCTCGGCTCGGGGAATCCGACGGCCGTGAACAGCGCGGCGAGCCGTTCGGAGAAGGACATGAGGTTCGGGCCGAGGTAGGCGTGCCCGGCCTGCCCGAGCACCGAGGACAGCCAGCGGTGCCGTAGCGCGGTCGTGCGGAAGGGCGCGGCGGCCTCGGTGACGGCGGCGCGCCAGTCGGCGGCGTCCGCGGCCCGCGGCCGACGAGATGCCCTCCGTACATCCGATGAGGCCCGCCACTCGATCGGCGGGGCGCTGGCGGCGGCGCATGGGGACGCGGGGCTGGTCCGCACGGCCCGCGAGGCGTTCACGCACTCCATGTCAACGACCTTCACGGTCAGCGCGGTCGGTGTCGTGGCGGCGGCGGTGCTGGCGGCGGTGGTGATGCGGGACGGGAAGCGGGGCGCGGCAGAGGCTCCGGTCTCCGTGGAAGAGGCGGCGGGGGAGCGGGAGTTGGCCGCCTGACCTCAACTCCCTTGAATGACAAGGCCGTTGCCCAATGCGGGTGGCGGCCTTGTCGTGTCGCCGTCGTGTTGACCCTCGGCAGAGGTCAGGACCCGTCGGGGCAGGACCATTTCGAGATTCTCATGGTGCGGAGATCGACGTCGACCTCGATCGATTCCGGTGCGCTGTCGCTCGTCACGCGTGCGCGGACGGTGTCGGCCCCGGCGCTACGGGCGGCGCCGACGGTGAAGACGGTGGTGGTATCCACATGTCCGCACGTAGCCGCCAGGTCGCCGGCTCCGCTGCCTTCGAGAACGACTTCTCGCTTCAGTGCCGTTTCCGTGAAATGAGCGGTCATCAGCTTCCACAGCTTCGACTTCGACGTCGAATCCCGTGCGGCAAAGGCATCCGGCAGAACCGAATAGTAAGTCCGCAGTTTCTCCTGAGCCGCCGATATTCTGGAATCCTTCTCGTGATGGGAGGGGTATTCCGCCGATCGGTCCGCGCCCACGGAATTCCAGAAAGCGCCCGCACCGACTGCCGTCACGGCAATCGCCGCGATGGCGGCGGAACGGGTACGGCGTTGACGGCGTCGGACGCTTCTGCGACGCAACTCCGGTGCGGACACCGCCCGGTCGACCCGAACTCTCTCCAACTGGTCCATGCTCTCGGTGAGCCAGACAGGACGCTCGTACTCATCCGATTCGTTCGACTCATCCGACATGGTCCACCTCCTGGTCCGGCAGGGAGGAAAAATGGCGGGCGAGCGACAGGCGCCCACGGACCAGCCAAACCCTGATGCTCCCGGCCGGCCAGCCCGTCTCCGCGCTTATCTGCTCGACGCTGAGGTCGCACAAGTGGTGGAGGACAACGACACTTCTGTGCTTCTGCGGAAGAGTGCGAAGTGCCTCGACGAGAGCGACACGTTCGGGGGACGGGCCTTCGACGGAGCGCTGTTCGTGATGACGCTGCATGAGCTGCACACCGCGCCGCACACGCCGGAAGCGGGATACGGCAAGCCGCCAGGCCGTGGTGCGGATCCACGCCTCCTGGGAACCGTCGCTGGTGAAAATCCCCCGTCGGCCCCAGGCCCTTATGAAGGCCTCCTGCACCACATCCTGGGCCTCCGGCAGATCGCCGGTCATCGCGTAAAGCTGCCGAACGAGCCTGGGGTAAGCCAGTGCGTAGAACTCATCGAACTCCTCTTCCGCCGCGCCTCTCGCCACTCTTCCGCCATTCATTTCCGTCCACAGAACGGCCAGGGGTCCTCTTTGGGGGAGGTACGAACGGGCGCCGATCCTCCGCTACAGCGACTCTCCGTGATCCGCGTCACTGCATCCGGGTGTCGCGTCCGGGCCCCCGTGCCGCGTAGTCCACCTGTCCAAGTCGCACCGACAGCAGAGGAACTCTCATGCGCCATGCAGCACCCCGCAAGCCGAGCAGGATGGGAACGACGTTCAGGACCGCCGCGGTCAGCGCTCTGGCGCTCGGCAGTCTGACGGTGGCGGCGGGGTCGCAGGTCCACGCGGCCACGGCGACCTCGCACTCCACGAAGGACGACTCGGCGCGCACCCAGAAGCAGAAGGCCGCCACGGTCGCCGCCGCGGCAAAAGGGCAGACTTCCCGGCCCGTGACGGACCCCGAAGCGGTACGCACCCTCAAGATGAAGACGATCGCGATGGCTCACGCACCGAAGGGCTGATCGGCCGCGGGTCTGTTTGAGAAAGTGTGACACTTTCGCGAGAGGTGTCACACTTTTTCGATATGGGTGGTGGGGAGGCTAGGGGGTCAAGTCTCTCGCGGGCAGAGAGGATTGGAAGGCTCTCCAGGTGGTGGGTGGAGGTGGAGGGACGGGCCGCCGTACGCATCGCGGTGCGACCTGAGAGGCGAGTTACGGCCGAGCCTCCGCAAGGCCACCGAGGACGACGTGTTCGGCCGTGGTCTGCTGATCGTCAGTCAGATCGCGGACCGTTGGGGCGTGCGCGAGCTGACCGTCGGCAAGGCGGTGTGGTGCGAGTTGGACGTCGTACGGCACCACTCACACGGCCCGTTCCATGCAGACGAGTTGATCCCGCTCGTCTCGTGACTCGGTGATGGCGAAGCCGAACCGTTCGTACAGGGCGATGGCCCCGGTCCGCCATTTCCACACCGACAACCGCACGGCGCCCGGGTTCGTCCAGAGCCTCTTGATCTCCGACCGCCCGTGGACGGGGGCGGTCACCACCAGACAACCCACCGCGTGGCTCCCGCTGAGAGCCACCAGCACGACACCGTCGACGAACGCGGTCCGCGGGCCCGAGATCTCCGCCAGGTAGCGCTCCGCCAGCCCGTCCGCATCGGCAGCGGGCTTCCAGGGCAACCGATAATCAGGCGCCCTGACGGCGGCTGCTCATCCACCCGATGCACCGGTGGCGCGGTCACCGAAGCGGCAGGCGTATGGGAGAGACCTCGCAACGTCTGGCGGAAGCGGCGCACGGCACCAGTGACCATCGGCCAGTGGCGTGAACGGCGAAAAGTACGTCGGATCAGGGCGAGTTCACCGTATTCCGCAACCGCGCGAACGACGTGTCCAACCCGCTCTTCAGGATCCGGGCCACAGGCCGCTCCACCAGGCGGTGGACCAGCCAACTCAGCACCAGGAAACCGGAGATCACCGAGACCACCAGGAGCCGGGGGTCCATCGCGTCGCGGAAGCGGTTGATGAGCGTCGTACCGGCGAGGTAGTGCATCAGGTAGAAGGGATACGTCAGGGCGCCCGCCGTGGTGAGCCACTTCCAGCGGACACGGTCGGTCGCGCCCAGCGCGATCGCGGCCATGACCAGCAGGAACACGGTGAACAGCACGACGCTCGCGCGCCAGCTGGAGACCCGCTCGACGGTGTCTATCCGGTGCCCGAGCTCCAACTGGCCCATCAGCCAGGCCAGTCCGAGGATGCCCCACAGCAACATGTCCTGTCCGAAGCGGAACATGAGGTACAGGGCCAGGCCGGCGATGAAGTACCAGGCGCCCTCCGGGTTGACGACCAGCGTCAGGGGGCGGAAGCGCGCGGCCGGGGCGATCATCGCGGCGGCGCCCCAGAAGCAGCAGAAGAGGACGACCTTGCGGTAGGTCAGGCCGGTGATGACCACGGCCATGAAGAGGAGGTAGAAGCGCAGCTCCGACCAGAGCGTCCAGTACACGCCGTCGACGTTCGAGACGCCCGAACCGGACTGCAGCATCGTGAGGTTGAGCAGGATCTCGCGCAGCTTCCGCCGGTCCCACACGCCGGGCAGGGTCACCAGGACGCCCGTGGTGAAGACGATGGAGAACCAGTACGCCGGGTACAGCCGGATCACCCGCGAGGTGAAGAACTGCCGTGGGGTACGGCCCCAGCAGGACATGCAGATCACGAAGCCGCTGATCACGAAGAACATCTCGACGCCGATCCAGCCGTAGGCCGAGAACCGGAACACCGTCGGCATGATGTCGGACACCGGCCGGCCCCAGATCGCGTTGTCCGGCTGGTTCACCCGCCAGGTGCCGGCGTAGTGGTGCGCGGCGACGAACAGCGCGGCGAGCAGTCGCATTCCGTCGATGGCGTACAACCGCCGCTGAGCGGGCGGCCGTTGCTGTAAAATGATGGAGGCGTGTCTTGGAGCTCTACGTCTTCGGGATGGGGGTGCAGCCCGCTCCGTCGCCCCGGCGTACGTAGACATGTCGGTCCATATCGGCTCAGGGGTTCGGGAGCAGGCACACCAAACCCACGCGAATCGGATGTCTCACGGTTCACAGGAAGAGACCCGCGTGGTGTGCCGATGGTTGTAGGCGGATTCCGAAGAATCCCCGGCCTCACCCCACGTCGACCGCACTCCATGCGGCGGCCACCGCGTTGTATTCCGAACTTCCCGTCCCGTACAGGTCCTTGGCCGCACTGAGCGTCGCCGTCCGCGCCCCGGCGTAGTTCGTCGAGGACGTCATATAGACGGTCAACGCCCGGTACCAGATGGCCCCGAGCTTGTCCCGGCCGATGCCGCTCACCGAAGAGCCGTTGCACGTGGGCGAGTTGTAGCCGACGCCGTTGATGGTCTTCGCGCCGCTGCCCTCCGCGAGCAGATACGCGAAGTGGTTGGCGACACCCGACGAGTAGTGGACGTCGAGATTCCCCACCGACGAACTCCAGCAGTCCGCGGAATTCCCGTCCTTGGACGGCTGGTCCATGAACCGCAGCGCCGCCTTGCCGAATCCCGACCGGACGATCTTCTCGCCGATCAAGTAGTCCCCGAGATCGGACGAGTTGTTGGCGTACCACTCCACCAGCGTGCCCATGATGTCCGAGGTCGCCTCGTTGAGCCCGCCGGACTCGCCCGAGTACGTCAGCGCGGCCGTCTTGGACGTCACGCCGTGCGTCATCTCGTGCCCGGCGACATCCAGCGCCACCAGCGGACCGAGCTGTGTCCCGTCACCGTCGCCGTAGGTCATGCAGAAGCAACTGTCGTCCCAGAAGGCGTTGTTGTAGCTGTTGCCGTAGTGGACGCGATTGTACGAACCCTTGCCGTCGCCCGCGATGCCGTTCCGGCCGTGGACATTCTTGTAGTAGTCCCAGGTCTCGTTCGTGCCGTACTGCGCGTCCACCGCCGCCGACGAACGGTCCGAACTCGCCCCCGTGCCCCAGTGGTTGTCGGCGTCCGTGAACACCGTGGACGGGGCGCGGCTGATGCAGATGCCGAGGATGCACAGGTCGGTCTTGTTCGCCGCGTCACCGGTGTACGTCCCGCCGCGCGTCGCGTCCTTGAGCTGATACGTCGATCCCGACAGCGTGGTCTCCAACGGCACCGTCCCGCTGTACAGCGACTTCCCGTCACCCGTCGCCGTCTCCACACTGTCCCAGGCGTCGATCTGGGCGCCACTGCGGGCGTCGGTCAGCACCGTACGGGCGACCGGGTTGCCGAGCGAGTCCTTGGCGACCACGTTCGTCCGCCAGGCGAGCTTCGGTGCGCCGTGCAGGGCGTCAACTACCAGTTGAGGCTTGGCGGTTATCCCCTTGAGGGCCTCGCCGAGATTCGCGGCCCGCAGCGCGTTGACGGCCAGGTCGGCCGCTCTCGGTGCGGCCACCTTCGGCGTCACGGACGCCAGGGATATGGAGCTCCGGGTCGCGCGGTCGGCGCTCCGGTAACTGCCGTTCGAGGCCAGGTGGACCACGAAGTCGCCGCCCAGAACAGGAAGTTGACGGTACGTCCGGTCGTAGCGGACGTGCTGGGTGCCGTCCGCGTCGACGATCACGTCGCGAACGGACGTGTCCTCCGCGGCCGTCAGCCCCAGGCCCGCGGCATGGGCCACCAACGCGGACGCGGCGTTCGCGATCGCGGTGGTCCGGGACGGCCGGTCGGCCGCGTGGGCGGTGGGGGCGAGGGTGGCGGCCAACAGGGTCGCGGCGCCGGCCGCGACACCTGCCGTGGCGAGACGGGAACCTCGAATGTGCCGTGTCCGACTCATGGATCTCCTCAAGAACGCAAGTGGGGGGCGTGGGGGCTGCGTTGATGTTGAATGAGATTTAAAGGGGCCATGACATGTCATGTCCATAGCGCGTGCAAAGACTTCCGGGATCAAGGAGAGCGATGACGACCCCCTCGACGCCCCTCCCCTTCTTCGTCTACGGCACGCTCCGCCCCGGCGAGCCCAACCACGACCTCTTCCTGCGCGGCCGCACGGACTCCGAGGAACGGGCACGGCTGGACGGCGCCGCCCTCTACGACGGCCCCGGCTACCCGTACGCCGTCGAGGCCCCCGGCTCGGTGACCGTCGGCGAACTCGTCACCGCACGCCCCGAGGCCTACCCCCAACTCCTCAGGGAACTGGACCGACTTGAGGACTACGCCCCCGGCGACCCGCACAGCCTCTACGAGCGCGTCGAACTCCAGGTGACCCGCGACGCCGACGGCACGCCCGTACGTGCCTGGGTGTACCTCGCCGCCCCCGCCGTCACCGCCCGCCTCCGCACCCACGGCAAGCTGATCGAGGGCGGCGACTGGATCAACCGCCGCTGAAGGGGCCTCAGTTGCTGCGGGCCTCAGTTGCCGGAGGCCAGTGCCCGCGTGATGCCCGTCTCCTTCGGCCCGAGGAAGTGCGGATCGGGGTGGAACATCAGGTCCAGCGCCGCCTTGCCCGCCGCGAACACCTCGCGGGTGCCGCCGTAGTACCAGGTCGCGTTGTGCGATTCGTCGACACCGACGCCGTACGAGTCGACCCCCGCCGCGTCGCACAGCGCGACCGCCCGCCGGATGTGGAAGTTCTGGCTGATGAGTACGGCCTTGTCGACGCCGAAGATCTTCTTGGCGCGGACGCAGGAGTCCCAGGTGTCGAAACCGGCGTAATCGGTCACCACGCGCGCGCGTGGCACCCCGTGCTTCGCCAGGTAGACGCGCATCGCGTCCGGCTCGTCGTAGTCCTTGCGGCTGTTGTCACCGGTCACCAGGACGACCTTCACCCGGCCCTCCCGGTACAGCGTCGCCGCCGCGTTCAGCCGGTGCGCGAGATACGGCGACGGCTCGCCGTCCCACAGCCCGGCACCGAACACCACGGCGACATCGGTGCGCGGCACGTCCTGGAGGGTCCGCAGGCGGTCGGCCGTGGACACCCACAACCAGGTCGCCGGAAGCAGCGCGAGGACACAGCCGAGGGCCACCCCCTGCGCGAGCTGCCGCCACCCCGCACGCGTGCGTGGCAGTCGCGGCCGGCGAAGTCTCAGGCGGCGCATCAGACGGATCAAGGGGGCCCCTCCGCGTTCGGTTCCGACAGTCACAGACGCGCCGTGACCCGTGACGGTTCGCCGCCCGTAGTGTGACCGGCTTCACTGTGAACCCGGAAACGGCAGGTCACATCGCCTCACACAGCCCGGCACCCCACCGTGAACCCCCGGAAAAGCCCCGTGATTCCCGTGCAACGGGGTGGCAACCTCCCCCTGTCACCATCACTCCATGACGGCGTCGATCCCACCCCACGAGGAGTCCACCCTCGGCAGCGCGCCCGCCCTCGTCCTGGTCGCCCACGGCAGCCGCGACCCACGCGCCCTGAGCACCGTACGAGCTCTCGCGGACCGAGTCCGCGACCTCCGCCCCGGCCTCCCCGTCCACCTGGGCCACATCGAACTCAACGAGCCCCGCCTCCCGGACACCCTCACCCAACTGGGCCCCGCGGAAGCCGTCTTGGTCCCCCTCCTCCTGTCCCGCGGCTACCACGTCAAGCAGGACATGCCGGAGATGGCGGCGGAGGCCCAGGCACGCACGCGCGTGGCACCCCCTCTGGGCCCACACCCCCTCCTCGTGGAGACCCTCCACGACCGCCTGGTGGAGGCGGGTTGGCGAACGAGGACGGACGACAGGACCCGCAGGGCGAGCGCCGTGGTCCTGGCGGCGGCAGGCTCCCGCGACCCGGACTCCAAGCTCGACACCACCCGCACGGCCCACCTCCTGGCGGCCCGCCTGGGCGTCCCCGTAATCCCGGCCTACGCCTCGGCGGCGACCCCCACGGTCCCCGAGGCCGTACGCACCCTCACCGCCCGAGGCCACCACAGGGTGGCAGTGGCATCCTGCTTCACGGCCCCGGGCCGCTTCGCGACACAGTGCGCGGAGGCAGCCCCGTGGATCGCATCGGCCCCCCTGGGTGCCCACCCCGCGATGGCGAGGCTGGTCCTCCACCGCTACGACCAGACCCTGGAAACAAGGTCGCCCATGCAACCGGAGCTGGCCTCGGCTTGAAAGCCACGGCGGGGCCACCCCCTAAGGGGCGCGGGGAACTGCGCGACCAGCCCCCACGCACCCGCACCCGCCCACCAAACCGCACCCGGCAACCGCATAGGCGCCCCGCAACTCCCGAATTGTCACTACCGCCGCTTACTGTCGAAGCATGGACGGCACAGCAGCACCCCACCCCTACGACCCGACGTCAGTCGACCGCTGGGCGACAGAGCCCGACAAACGCCCGGGCCGAACCGCCTTCCAACGCGACCGCGCCCGAATTCTCCACTCCGCCGCCCTACGCCGCCTCGCCGGCAAAACCCAGGTCGTCACCCCAGGAACCCGCAGCCAGGCCTGGGACGCCAGCCCCCGCACCCGCCTGACCCACTCCCTGGAGTGCGCCCAGGTGGGCCGCGAACTCGGCGCAGCCCTCGGCTGCGACCCGGACCTGGTCGAAGCGGCCTGCCTCTCCCACGACCTGGGACACCCCCCCTTCGGCCACAACGGCGAACAGGCACTCAACGAATTCGCCGACGACTGCGGCGGCTTCGAGGGCAACGCGCAGTCCCTCAGACTCCTCACCCGCATCGAACCGAAGCGCTTCGTAAGAAGTGACACGACAGGCGAGATGGTGAGCGTCGGCCTCAACCTCACCCGTGCCGCCCTCGACGCCGCCACCAAGTACCCCTGGCCGCGCGGAGGACACCCCACCGACCCCAAGTCCCCCAAGTTCGGCGTCTACGAGGACGACAGACCCGTCTTCGACTGGGTCCGCAAGGGCGCCCCCGGCACGCGCACGTGCTTCGAGGCCCAGGTGATGGACTGGTCGGACGACGTGGCGTACTCGGTGCACGACGTCGAGGACGGCCTGCACGCGGGCCACATCGACCCCAACTGCCTGCACGCCGAACCGGAACGCCAGGAGATCTTCAAGGTCGCCATCGGCCGCTACGTCCCCGCGGACACGGCCCCTGACGAACTCGCCGAGGCGCTGGACCGGCTCCAGAACCAGCCGTGGTGGCCGCACGGCTACGACGGTTCGGCCGTCGCGCAGGCCCGCCTCAAGGACGCCACCAGCCAGCTCATCGGCCGCTTCTGCCTGGCCGCCGAGTCCGCCACGCGCGCGGCGTACGGCACCGGCCGCCTCACCCGCTACGACGCCGAACTCGTCGTACCGCACGAGGCACGGCTGGAGTGCGCGGTCCTCAAGGCGGTCGCCGACCGGTACGTGATGCAGCGCGCGGAGCAGGAGCGCATCCGCGCCGACGAGCGCGTCGTGGTCGCCGAACTCGCCGAGGTGCTCACGAGCCGCGCCCCGGACGGTCTGGAGCCGCAGTTCCGCGCCCAGTTCGACGAGGCGCCCGACGACCGTGCCCGCAAACGTGTGATCGTCGATCAGATCGCGTCCCTCACGGACGCGTCGGCGCGGTCTCTTCACGCGCATCTCACGTCGCTGGGGCACAGTGACGCGAAACAAGCCCGAATGTGACCCTCCGTGGCCTGATCGGGCCACACCCCCTTCCCCCATCACACTGCGTGCGGGACGCTCGCATATGGCGGCACCCTTACGAGGAGGCATCAAGTGGTCGACGCGGATCAGACGTTCGTCATCATCGGAGGAGGCCTGGCCGGCGCCAAGGCGGCCGAGACGCTCCGAGCGGAGGGCTTCACGGGCCGCGTGATACTGATCTGCGACGAACGTGACCACCCGTACGAGCGCCCGCCGCTGTCCAAGGGCTACCTCCTCGGTAAGGAGGAGCGCGACAGCGTCTTCGTGCACGAACCCGCCTGGTACGCGCAGAACGACATCGAGCTGCACCTCGGCCAGACCGTCGACGCCATCGACCGTACGGCGAAGACGGTCCGCTTCGGGGACGACGGCACCCTGGTCCGCTACGACAAGTTGCTCATCGCCACCGGCTCCGAGCCCCGCCGCCTCGACATCCCGGGCACGGACCTCGCGGGCGTCCACCACCTGCGCCGCCTCTCGCACGCCGAGCGCCTCAAGAACGTTCTCGCGTCCCTGGGCCGGGACAACGGTCATCTGGTGATCGCCGGCGGCGGCTGGATCGGCCTGGAGGTCGCGGCGGCGGCCCGGGAGTACGGCGCCGAGGTCACCGTCGTGGAACCGTCCCAGACGCCGCTGCACGGCGTCCTCGGCCCCGAACTCGGCCAGCTCTTCGCCGACCTGCACGCCGAGCACGGCGTGCGCTTCCACTTCGGCGCCAGGCTCACCGAGATCGTCGGCCAGGACGGCATGGTGCTCGCCGCCCGCACCGACGACGGCGAGGAGCACCCCGCGCACGACGTCCTCGCGGCCATCGGCGCGGCCCCGCGCACCGCGCTCGCCGAGGCGGCGGGACTGGAGCTGGCCGACCGCGCGCACGGCGGCGGCATCGCCGTCGACGAACGGCTGCGCACCTCCGACCCCGACATCTACGCGGCCGGCGATGTGGCCGCCTTCCACCACGCCCTGTTCGACACCCGCCTCCGGGTGGAGCACTGGGCGAACGCCCTCAACGGCGGCCCGGCGGCGGCCCGCGCGATGCTCGGCAAGGACGTCACCTACGACCGCGTGCCCTATTTCTTCTCCGACCAGTACGACTTGGGTATGGAGTACTCCGGCTGGGCGCCCCCGGGCTCCTACGACGAAGTGGTGATCCGGGGAGACGCGGGCAAACGGGAGTTCATCGCCTTCTGGCTGAAGGAGGGACGCGTGCTGGCCGGGATGAATGTGAATGTGTGGGACGTCACAGAGCCCATCCAGCAGCTCATCCGCTCCCGGGCACAGGTGGACACCGAGGCCCTTGCGGACCCACACGTTCCACTGGACAGCCTGGGCGTCTGAACCGTCTCGTCGTCACTGGTGTCAGTCGGGCCCCGTAGAATTCACGCGTGGCAGGACGGATCAACGACGAGGACGTGAAGGCGGTTCGGGACGCGGTCCCGATCGACGCCGTGGTGTCCGAGTACCTCCAGCTGCGGAACGCGGGCGGCGGCAACCTCAAGGGCCTCTGCCCGTTCCACGACGAGAAGTCGCCGTCCTTCCAGGTCAGCCCCAGCAAGGGTCTCTTCCACTGCTTCGGCTGCCAGGAGGGCGGCGACACCATCACGTTCGTGATGAAGGTCGACCACCTCACGTTCTCCGAGTCGGTCGAGCGCCTGGCCGCCCAGGCCGGCATCACGCTGCGGTACGAGGAGGGCGGGTACAACCCCGCCAACCAGCGCGGCGAGCGCATCCGCCTGGTCGAGGCCCACAAGGTCGCCGCCGACTACTACATGGAGCAGCTCGCCGTCAGCCCCGAGGCGGACGCCGGCCGCAAGTTCCTCGCCGAGCGCGGCTTCGACCAGTCCGCCGCCGAGCACTTCTCCGTCGGCTACAGCCCGCAGGGCTGGGACCACCTCACCCGCTTCCTCCGCGGCAAGGGCTTCACCGACAAGGAGATCCTCCTCTCCGGCCTCGCCCAGGAGGGCCGCCGCGGCCCCATCGACCGCTTCCGCGGCCGTCTGATGTGGCCGATCCGCGACATCGGCGGCGAGGTCGTCGGCTTCGGCGCCCGCAAGCTCTACGAGTCGGACAACGGCCCGAAGTACCTCAACACGCCCGACACCGCGATCTACAAGAAGTCGCAGGTCCTCTACGGCATCGACCTCGCCAAGAAGGACATCGCCAAGTCGTCCCGCGCGGTCGTCGTCGAGGGCTACACCGACGTCATGGCCTGCCACCTCGCCGGAGTCACCACCGCCATCGCGACCTGCGGCACGGCCTTCGGCGGCGACCACATCAAGATCCTCCGCAGGCTCCTGATGGACAACGGCAGCGCGCGCGTGATCTTCACCTTCGACGGTGACGCGGCCGGCCAGAAGGCGGCCCTGCGCGCCTTCGAGGACGACCAGAAGTTCGCCGCCGAGACCTACATCGCGATCGCCCCGGACAACATGGACCCCTGCGAGCTGCGCCTCGCCAAGGGTGACGAGGCGGTCGCCGACCTGGTCGAACCTCGCACTCCGCTCTTCGAGTTCGCGCTCCGCCAGATCGTCGTCCGCTACGACCTCGACACCCCGGCCGGCCGCGCCTCCGCCCTGGACGAGGCCGCCCCGATCGTCGCCCGCATCAAGAACAGCGGCGCGCAGCACGAGGTCGCCGTCCAGCTCGCCGGCATGCTCGGCATCCTCGACACCCAGTTCGTGGTCAAGCGCGTTGCCCAGCTGGCCCGTTGGGCCCGCGACCGCGGTGGCAAGGGCCCCGCGCCGGCACGCGGCGCCGCCCAGCAGCCGTACGACACCACCCCCCGCACCCCCACCGGCGGCCCCGCCCTCACCCTGCGCAACCCGGTCTTCGCCACCGAACGCGAACTCCTCAAACTCGCCCTCCAGCGCCCCGACTTGGTCTCCCCGGCCTTCGACGCGTACGGCGTGGACGAGTTCACCGCCCCGCCCTACGCGGCCGTACGCGAGGCGATCATCGAGGCGGGCGGCGCCGAGTACGGTCTCCAGGACGCCCAGGACTACCTCGTCCGCGTCCGCGAGGCGGCACCTGACGACGCGGTCCGCGCGATGGTCACCGAGCTGGCCGTCGAGGCGATCATGCGCCGCACGGTCGACGAGAACTACGCGGGCGAGCAGCTCGTCACCGTCCGCCGAAGAGCCGTAGTGCGCCGCATCGGCGACATCCAGGGCACGCTCACCCGCCTCGGCAGCCACGGAGACTCGGCGGAACTGGCCGCCGTACAGAACGAGTTGTGGGTACTTCAGCAGTACGACCAGGCACTCCAGGTGCACGGCGCCACAGCGCTCTGAGCACGTAGTCACGGGACGGACTCAAAAAGTCACCGCACGCCCCTCGTGGCGGCGATGTGTCGTACTCCACACTGGGTTCCGGTGCCTGAGTCCTCGGAGCGCGGCCGATCCGTCCCCAGCGGGTCCTTCACCCCCGCGGTTCCGCTCATCGAGTACGGGACGGACAGCGGCGAGGCCGTCGAATCCGCCCCTGAAGTACCGCTGCCGTACCCCCTGGCAGCGATCATCCTGGAGGTCGCCCCCGTGCAGACCCAGACCCTCGACCAGACCGAGACCAGCACGACGGACGGCGCGGAACCGGAAGCGGAGACCGATGTCCTCGCGACCGTCCCCCCGCAGAGCCGTGCCGCGCACCACCCCGAGACCGCGGACCCGGAGAGCCCGCCCGAGCTCGAAGAACCGACGGCCGAAGCGGTGGAGACCGCCGAGGCCGCCGTACGGCCCCGCAGCCGGGTCGCCGCCGACAACGGCGCGCCCTCCTCGGACCTGTTCCGCCAGTACCTGCGCGAGATCGGCCGTATCCCGCTGCTCACCGCGGCCGAGGAGGTCGACCTCGCCCGCCGCGTCGAGGCCGGCCTGTTCGCCGAGGAGAAGCTCGGCGGCGCGACCGACCTGGACAGCCAACTCGCCCTCGACCTGGACAAGTTGGTCGTCATGGGCCGGATGGCCAAGCGCCGCCTGATCGAGGCGAACCTGCGGCTCGTCGTCTCCGTGGCGAAGAGGTACGTCGGGCGCGGGCTGACCATGCTCGACCTCGTCCAGGAGGGAAACCTCGGCCTGATCAGGGCAGTTGAGAAATTCGACTACGCCCGCGGCTACAAGTTCTCGACGTACGCGACCTGGTGGATCCGCCAGGCCATGTCCCGCGCCCTCGCCGACCAGGCCCGCACGATTCGCGTCCCGGTGCATGTCGTCGAGCTGATCAACCGGGTCGTCCGCGTCCAGCGCCGGATGCTTCAGGAGCGCGGCTACGAGCCGACGCCGGAAGAGGTGGCCGACCATCTCGACCTCGCTCCCGAGCGCGTCAGCGAGGTGCTCCGGCTGGCTCAGGAGCCGGTTTCGCTGCACGCGCCGGTGGGGGAGGAGGACGACGTTGCCCTCGGCGACCTGATCGAGGACGGCGACGCCACCAGCCCCGTGGAGTCGGCCGCGTTCATCCTCCTCAGGCAGCACCTGGAGGCGGTCCTGTCGACGCTGGGGGAGCGCGAGCGGAAGGTCGTACAGCTGCGGTACGGGCTGGCTGACGGGCGTCCGCGCACGCTGGAGGAGATCGGCCGCATCTTTGGCGTGACCCGGGAGCGGATACGGCAGATCGAGTCGAAGACGCTCAACAAGCTGCGGGATCATGCTTTTGCGGATCAGCTGAGGGGTTATCTGGATTGATGCCGGGTGCGGATCGGTGGGGGCTGGTCGCGCAGTTCCCCGCGCCCCTAAAAACGCCGGGCGCGCCCTGTTCTTCCAGGGCCCCCGCGTCCCTGAAAAGGACCTCAGCCGAGGTGCCTTTAGGGGCGCGGGGAACTGCGCGACCAGCCACGACGGGCCGTCAGCCGAACAACAACCGTTAGTCCACTTCCGCCACCGCCTGCGCGAACTGCGCCTTGTACAACCGCGCATACGCCCCGTCCGCCGCCAACAGGTCCGCATGCGCGCCCTGTTCGACGATGGAGCCGTTCTCCATGACGAGGATCGTGTCCGCGTCCCGGATCGTGGAGAGCCGGTGCGCGATCACGAACGAGGTGCGGCCATGGGCGAGTTTGGCCATGGCCTTCTGGATCAGGACCTCCGTACGGGTGTCGACCGACGACGTCGCCTCGTCGAGGACGAGGATCGTCGGGTCGGACAGGAACGCCCGCGCGATGGTGATGAGCTGCTTCTCACCGGCGCTGACGCCCGTGCCCTCGTCGTCGATGACCGTGTCGTAGCCGTCGGGCAGCGTACGGACGAACCGGTCTGCGTGCGCCGCCCGCGCCGCCTCCTCGATCTCGCCCCGGGTGACCTCGCGAGAGGCCCCGTACGCGATGTTGTCGGCGATGGAGCCGCCGAACAGCCAGGTGTCCTGGAGCACCATGCCGATGCCGGCGCGGAGTTCGTCCCGGGACATCCGCGCGATGTCGACGCCGTCGAGGGTGATGCGCCCGCCGGAGACCTCGTAGAACCGCATGAGGAGGTTGACGAGGGTGGTCTTGCCGGCGCCGGTGGGGCCGACGATCGCGACCGTGTGACCCGGTTCCACCGTCAGCGAGAGGTCCTCGATGAGCGGCTTGTCGGGGTCGTAGCGGAAGGAGACGTGCTCCAGGGCGACGAGGCCGCGCAGTTCCTCGGGGCGTTCGCTCGGCATGGGGTCGGGCTGCTGCTCCTCGGCGTCGAGGAGTTCGAAGATCCGCTCGGCGGAGGCTACGCCGGACTGGACGAGGTTCGCCATCGACGCGACCTGCGTCAGCGGCATCGAGAACTGGCGCGAGTACTGGACGAAGGCCTGCACGTCACCGATGGACAACGAGCCCGACGCCACCCGCAGGCCGCCGACCACGGCCACCAGCACGTAGTTGAGGTTCGAGACGAACATCATCAGCGGCTGCATGACACCGCTGTTGAACTGCGCCTTGAAGCCCGCCTCGTACAGCGCGTCGTTCTGCTCGGCGAAGAGTTGTGCCGACTCGTCCTGGCGGCCGAAGACCTTCACCAGGGTGTGGCCGGTGTACATCTCCTCGACGTGCGCGTTGAGCTTGCCCGTCGAGCGCCACTGCTGCACGAAGTGCGGCTGCGAGCGCTTGCCGATGCGGGTGGCGACGAGGAACGACAGCGGTACGGTCACCAGCGCGACCAGGGCGAGCAGCCATGACACCCAGAACATCATCGCGAGGACACCGATGATGGTGAGCAGCGAGTTGATGAGCTGGCCCATCGACTGCTGGAGGGTCTGCCCGATGTTGTCGATGTCGTTGGTCGCGCGAGACAGCACTTCACCGCGCTGGCGCTTGTCGAAGTACGACAGCGGGAGCCGCGACATCTTCGTCTGCACGCTCTCGCGCAGCCGGAACATGGTCCGGTTGACCGCCCGGTTGACCATCCGGGTCGCCACCGCCATCAGCAGCCCGGCCACCAGGAACGTGCCCAGCGCGAGCAGCAGCACATGCCCCACCGAGGTGAAGTCGATGCCCTTGCCCGGCGTGAAGTCCGTGCTCTTGAGCATGTCCGCGACCGAACCCTGGCCCCGGTCGCGCATCGCCTGGAGGGCCTGCGCCTTGGTCGTCCCGGCCGGCATCTGCCGCCCGATGATGCCCGCGAAGACCAGGTCGGTGGCGTTGCCGAGGATCTTCGGCCCGACCACGTTCAGGCCGACGCTGATCACCACGCACACCAGCAGGATGCCGATGGTCAGCCGCTCCGGCCTGAACTGGCCGATCAGCCGCTTGCCGGACACCTTGAAGTCCATCGAACGGGCGTCGGGGCCCGTCCCGGCCATCATCCGCCCCATGGGCCCGGCCATCAGGCAGCCTCCGCTTCCGTGAGCTGGGAGAGCACGATCTCTCGGTACGTCTCGTTGTCCGCCATCAGTTCGTGGTGCCGGCCCGTCCCCACGACCCGTCCCTCGTCGAGTACGACGATCCGGTCGGCGTCCCTGATGGTCGCCACCCGCTGCGCCACGATCACCACGGTCGCCTCGGCGGTCTCGTGCGCGAGGGCCGCCCGCAGCGCCGCGTCGGTCGCGTAGTCGAGGGCGGAGAAGGAGTCGTCGAAGAGGTAGATCTCCGGCCGCTGCACCAGCGTGCGCGCGATCGCGAGCCGCTGCCGCTGACCGCCGGAGACATTCGTGCCGCCCTGCGCGATGGGGGAGTCCAGTCCGTTCTCCAGCCCCTCGACGAAGCCCTTGGCCTGCGCCACCTCCAGCGCGTGCCACAACTCCTCGTCCGTCGCGTCGGGATTGCCGTAGCGGAGGTTGGTCGCGACCGTGCCCGCGAAGAGGTACGGCTTCTGCGGGACCAGGCCGACCGTCTTGGCCAGCAGCACCGGGTCGATGGTCGACACGTCGACACCGTCGACGAGGACCTCGCCGTCGGTCGTGTCGACCAGGCGCGGGACCAGACTCAGAAGGGTGGACTTTCCGCTGCCGGTCGAGCCGATCACGGCCGTCGTCTCGCCCGGGCGGGCCACCAGGTCGATGGACTTCAGTACGGGTTCCTCGGCGCCCGGGTAGCAGAAGCCGACCCCGCGGACCTCCAGATGCCCGTGCCGGCGCAGCTCGGTGACGGGCGCGAGCGGCGGCACGACACTGGACTCGGTGTCGAGGACCTCCTCGATGCGCTCGGCACAGACCTCCGCGCGCGGCACCATCATGAACATGAAGGTGGCCATCATCACGGACATCACGATCTGCATCAGATAGGCGAGGAACGCGGTCAGATCACCGATCTGCATCCCGCCGCTGGCGATCCGGTGCGCGCCGAACCACACGACGGCGATCGACGACAGGTTCACGGTCGTCATGACCACGGGGAACATGAGCGCGAGCAGGTTGCCGGTCTTCAGCTGCATCTCGGTGAGATCGCTGTTGGCCTTGCGGAACCGGTCCTTCTCGTACTCGTCCCGGACGAAGGCACGGATCACGCGGTTGCCGGTGATCTGCTCGCGCAGCACCCGGTTCACCGCGTCGAGGCGCACCTGCATCGACCGGAACAGCGGCCGCAGCCGGCGCACGATCAGCGTCACGCAGACGGTCAGCGTCGGCACCACCGCGATCAGCACCCCGGACAGCGGCACATCCAGACCGAGCGCCAGGATGATCCCGCCGACGCACATGATCGGCGCCGACACCAGCAGGGTGAACGTCATCAGGGCCAGCATCTGGACCTGCTGGACGTCATTGGTCGTCCGGGTGATCAGCGAGGGCGCGCCGAACTGGCCGACCTCGCGGGCCGAGAACGACTGCACCCGGTCGAAGATGGCACCCCGGATGTCCCGGCCGACGGCGGAGGCAGTGCGCGCGCCGTAGTAGACGGCACCCGTGTTGCACACGACCTGGACCAGTGAGATCCCGATCATCAGGGCGCCGAAGGACAGGATGTATCCGGTGTCCCCCTTCACGACACCGTTGTCGATGATGTGCGCGTTCAGAGTGGGCAGGTAGAGGGTGGCGCAGGTCTGCAGGAACTGCAGCAGCACCAGCAGGAGGATGGGTTTCCTGTAGGGCCTGAGATAGGTCCGCAGAAGTCGTATGAGCACGCTGGGTCTCTCGGAGTCGGCGGGTGGAGGGCGGGCGGTGTGCCCCTCGCCCCTATCGTCGGACACTCCACCCGCGTTACCTCAACCGATTAAGCCAACAGCAGTGCGCTACGGCCCCTTATGTACCCCTAAGTGCCTTATTCGCGCCGGCGCTGGTGTGTACCTACGAGCGGAACGCGCCCGGATGGGTCTGTTCCCGTACGGACACGTACTGCTGCCGCACGGCCTGTCCTACGGCCAGTTCATCGCCCGGCTCGAAGACCTGGGCGACCGGTCCCTGCCAGGGCGGCGGGTTGCGCGGGTCGAGGGTGCCCTGCGAGACACCGAGCGCCCAGGCGGCCTGCCGGGCGGCGCCGATCGCGGCGTAGTCGGCGGGCTGCGGTACGACGATCTGCGTCCCGAAGAGCGCGGGCGCCGCAGCCTGCACGGCGGGCAGTTCGGCGGCCGACCCGAGCAGGAAGAGCCGCCGTACGGCCACACCGCGCCCGCGCAGCACGTCCAGCGCGTCCGCGAGCCCGCACAGCATGCCCTCGAAGGCGGCCCGCGCCAGATGCTCCGCCTTCATCGACTCCCGCCGCAGCCCGGCCAACGTCCCGGCGGTGTGCGGCAGATTGGGCGTCCGCTCACCCTCCAGATACGGCAGGAACACGAGCCCGTGCGCCCCCGGCGTCGATTTCATCGCCAGCTCGGACAGACTCTCCAGATCGGGCAGCCCGAGCAGTTCGGCGGCGCCGCGCAGGGTCCGTACGGCATTCAGCGTGGTGACGACCGGCAGATGCATCCCGGTCGCGTCGGCCAGCGAGGTGATCATCCCGCTCTGGTCGACGAGTGCCTCGTGGTGCACGGCCATGACGGACCCGGAGGCGCCGAGCGACACGACCGCGTCCCCGAACCCGATCCCGAGCCCGAAGGCGGCGGCCATGGTCTCGCCGGTACCGGCGGAGATCAGCAGCCCTTCCGGAGTCGTACCGGCCGCGTCCGAGGGACCGATCACCTCGGGGAGCATCGCCTGGTGGCCGAGGGCGAGTTCGACGAGATCGGGCCGGTAACCGCCACTGGCGGCGGACCAGTAGCCGGTCCCGGAGGCCCCGCCCCGATCGGTCGTCCTCCGCACGGGCCGCCCGAGAAGCTGCCACACCAGCCAGTCATGAGCCTGCAGCAGCGCGGCGGTACGCCGTGCGTTGTCGGGCTCGGTCCTGTTCAGCCAGCGGAGCTTGGTGACGGGCTGCGCGGCCTGCGGTACGGAACCCACCGCCTGCGCCCACGCCTCGCGCCCGCCGAGCGCGTCGATCAGATCGGCCGCCGCGACCTGCGCCCGCTTGTCACCGCCGACCATCGCGGGCCGCACGGTGTTGCCCTGCGAGTCCACCGGCACGAGCGCGTTCTGCTGCGCGGACACACCGATGGCCTGCACACCTTCGAGCAGCCCCCCGCCGGCCGCCTCGCCCAGCGACAACAGCCAGGCCTGTGGATCGACATCGGAGGGCCGCCCGCCGCCCTCGGTCTCGGTTTCGACCGGATGCGGCGCATATCCCTGCCTGAGCACGGACCCTGTGTCCGTGTCGCAGACGACGATACGAGTGAAATCGGGCGAACTGTCCAACCCGGCGACTATCCCCATGGCGGAAATTCTGCCGTACTGCGGGAGGTGACGGCGCCGGGTCGGGACTCCCTAGGTGTTGCTGGTGCCCCAGTCGTCCTCGCCCGTACCGTTCGCGTTGCGCTCACGCAGGGACCGTACGCGCTGCGCCACCGAGTCGGGGACCCGGTCGCCGACCTTGTCGCTGACCGCGTGGTACGCCTTGCCCGCGTACTGGCGGCCCTGCTGCGCCGCCGTCTCGGCGGTGTTGCGGACGGCCGGGTTCTGCGCGACCTGACGTGCCGACTTCTTCAGCTGCTCGTAGCGCTCGCGTCCGGCCCGCGTGCCCAGCACGTAACCCAGAGCCAGTCCGACGACGAACGTGAGCTTGTAGCGCATGACGGCCATCCTTCCCTTGCGTAGTCCCTCGCGGGTCTCCGGCGCGGCATCGGTGCCGGGGGAACCGATTGGCGGAGCACCCCCCTGCTTGCGCTAATGTATGTGTCGCAGCGAGCACACGCCCCCTGGCGAATACCCAGGGAGGTACGTTCGATGCAACGAGGCATTCCCCTGTAGCTCAATTGGCAGAGCAGCCGGCTGTTAACCGGCAGGTTACTGGTTCGAGTCCAGTCGGGGGAGCTTCGGTCTTCCGTAGCTCAATTGGCAGAGCAGCCGGCTGTTAACCGGCAGGTTACTGGTTCGAGTCCAGTCGGGAGAGCGCAGTGAGGAAGCAGTGATGAGGACCCCGTTGGGGTCCTTTTTCATGTCCCCCGGAACCGCTCGCGACGTGCCGAAGTCCTCATGGTCGTGCGAAGTCGACCATCCGAAGCAGGAGATCGTATGAGCGGCTATGCTGCGGCAGACGGCGCGTACAAATGTGCGCGACGCGCCGTAATGGGGCGGTAGCTCAGCCGGTTAGAGCAGCGGACTCATAATCCGTCGGCCGTGGGTTCGAGTCCCACCCGCCCCACTTGTGCAGGTCCTTGACCTGAGGAAACGTTCATTTTTGGGTGTCGGGGCGTCAACTTCGCCTGGACGGTGGTTGTACTGGGCTCGGGGTTTCTGGCCGCCTCCTGCACATACTTCCGGCACGGCAGGAACGCCGATATCGCCGAGCGCAGCCGCTCTCACCCGGCAGGCAGGCTGACCACGAACCGCGCCCCTGGCGTGTGCCCGGGATCGTAGGTCACGTCGCCGCCCGCGGATCGGGCCAGGCGTCGTGCCAGCGGCAGTCCGAGGCCCGCGCCGCCGTGTCCGTCGTCGGGATCGGCGCGTCGACCGGGCTCGAAGAGCTGTCGGGCGAACGAGGTCGGCACGCCGGGGCCGTCGTCGATGACGTCGACTCGTGCGCCGTTGGGCGCGTGGCACGCCTGGAGGGTGACGCCGGAGCGGGCGTAGCGGCAGGCGTTGGTGAGGAGTGGGCTGACGATGCGTTCGAGGAGGGCGGGTGGGACTCCGGCGGTCAGGTGGGGTCCGTCGATGATCAGCGTCAAGTGGCTTGGCGTGTCGAGGGTTTCGGCGAGGCGGCGCAGCGTGGGCAGGACCTCGGCGGTGCCCGGCGCGGTGAGGGTGCCGTCGCGGGCGTCGTCCAGGAGGGTGTCGCAGATGGTGCGCATGGACTCGGCGGCGTCCGCGATGACCTGGTGGGTGGCGTGAGTCTGGTCGGCGGTGCGGGGGTGGGCCTGCCACCAGTCGAGCTCGGCGATGATCCGGCTCAGGGGCGTACGCAGTTCGTGCGAGAGTTCGCCGGTGAGCTGACGTTCGTGGCGCAGAAGGGTGCGGATGCGGTCCAGCAGGGCGTCCAACGACGTGCCGAGACGGGCGAGTTCGGCCGGGTGGTGCATGCTGTCGAACCGTTCCTCGGAGGCGGTCGCGCTCCACTGGGTGGCCTGGTCGGTCATCGTGCGGACGGGGCGCAGCGCGCGGCCGACGGCCAGCCGGGTCAGGGCGTAGGTGCAGGCGAGCATGAGGGCGTCCAGGGCGAGGGACCCCACGAGCAGGGTGTCGGCCGAACTGCGGTAGGGGGAGAGGTCCAGCGCGGTGACCACCGTGGCGCGGTTCCCGGCTCCCGGTACCTGGTGGGAGCACAGGCGCAGGGGGCGATGGACCGTGGTGGTGAGGCACCGCTGTCCGCCCCGCGCGGCGAGCGTGTCGGCGACCCGGGTCAACGGGCCTGCGGCCGGCGGCTGTTCGAGCAGGTGCCGTCCGGAGTAGATCCACACGTTGGCGTCGAGGAGGTCGTCGTGAGAGGTCTCCAGGACACGTACCTTCGTGCCGCTGGTGTCGATCGTCGTCGCGACGGCGGCGGCGCGGGCGCGCAACTCGTCGTCCGCCTGGTGCTGGAGGCGGCGCTGGGCCACGGCGTTGAAGGCGACCGTGAGGACCAGCATCAGCAGCGTGGCCGTGATGAGGGCCACCAGAGAGAGCCGGCCGCGCAGCGTGCGGGGTGCCAGGCGGTGGAGAAGGGCAGTCCCGGTCGCGGCGGACCGTCGCGGCTGGTGATGGCTGTCGCTCATGACAGGCGATGACCGATGCCGCGGGCCGTGCCGATCGTGCGGTCGCTGCCCGCCTCGCGGAGTTTGCGGCGCAGGCGGGTCAGGTACTGGTCGAGGGTGTTGTCGTGAACCTGGGCACCTTCGGGCCAGCCCGCCCGAACCAGGTCGCGGCGGCTCACGACTCCACCGGCAGCCGCCATGAGCGCGGCCAGAATACGGAACTCGGTCGGCGTCAGGTCTACGGGAGTGTCCCGGACGGTGACCGTGTGCCGGACGGCGTCCAGGGCCAGGTCTCCTGCCCGGGTGGCGGGCGGCGGGGCGGCTCGCTTGAGGGCTGCCCGCAGTCGGGCCGCGAGTTCGGGGAGGTGGAACGGCTTGGGAAGGTAGTCGTCGCCCCCGGCCGAGAATCCGGACAGGCGGTCGGTGAGCCGGTGATGGGCGGTCAGGAAGATGACGGGGGAGAGGAATCCATTCGCGCGCATCGCCTGGCACACGTCCCGCCCATCGGCGTCGGGCAGCCCGATGTCGAGTACGGCGGCGGAGACGTCGGGGGTGGCCAGGCGCAGGGCGGTCGCGCCGTCCGGAGCGGCGACGGGGTCGAAGTCCTCGTCGCGCAGTCCGCGCATCAGCACGTCCCGCAGGGCGTGATCGTCCTCGACG
Organism: Streptomyces sp. NPDC048504; assembly: GCF_043200035.1. Lineage (NCBI taxonomy): Bacteria > Bacillati > Actinomycetota > Actinomycetes > Kitasatosporales > Streptomycetaceae > Streptomyces > Streptomyces sp. NPDC048504. The sequence continues at coordinate 407,607 of NZ_JBICXA010000009.1, read as the reverse complement.
ACCAGGATCGTCCGGCGCATGGTTCTCCCTACTGTTCTCGACTGTTCTCGCTCATTGCGCCGCCAGCAGCGGACGCAGACGGGTGGCCGTGAGTCGCAGGGCCAGCACCCCTGCGCTCCTGCGCACTGCAGGCATGACGAGCAGCGCGGTGAGGGCGCCCACAGCGACTCCTGCCATCACGTCGTGCGGGTAGTGCACGCCGACCCAGACCCGCGAAGCGGCCATCGCTCCGGCGGCCACAACGGCGATCGCGCCGAGTCGGCGGGAGACGAACAGCAGGGCGATGGCGGCCGCGATGGCGATGGCCGTGTGGTTGCTGGGGAAGGACCAGTCGCCGGGCGCCGGACACGCCTCCAGTGTGGCCACGTGCAGACTCTGGCAGGGGCGGTCCTCACGTACCAGCAGCTTCAGCGCCGCGTCCACTCCGAAGGCCGCGACCACGACGAAAGGCACGGCGAGCGCGGTCACCGACACGGTCGCGTTCACCCGCCGGGCACGCCACCAGCCGACGACCATCAGGACGGCGAACAAGGCGAGTCCGTACGTCGACCATGCCGACACGGTGTCGTCCAGCCAGGCCGGAGAGTGGCGGGCGAGGTTCACCACATCGGTGTACGCCGAGCCGTCGATGGACGAGCCGTCGAGGGCGCGGATCATCCGCGGATCTCCTTCGCCTTCGCGTCCCTGCGTGAGCGGTACACCTCGGCGGCGAGTGGGATCAGGGACAGGGTCACGATCACGGCGACCATCGGCAGCAGGTACCGGTCCACGTTCGGCACGGACGAGCCCAGCGCGTAGCCCGCCAGGGTGAGACCCAGGCTCCACACCAGTCCGCCGGTCACCTGCCACACGGTGAATGTCCGCACCGGTACCCCGAGGGCGCCCGCCATCGGGTTCAGGACCGTGCGCACCACCGGTACGAAGCGGGCCAGCACGATCGCCTTCGCGTACCCATACCGCTCCAGCAGTTCCTCAGCCCGTTTCGCCCCCTCGTGCAAGCGGGCCGAGCGGCTGCGGGCCAGCAGGGCGCCGCCCGCTCGTCGGCCCAGGAGGTAGCCGCACTGCGAGCCCGCCACCGCCCCCACCGCCGCCGCGACCAGGAGCGGGGCGAGCGACAGCTTCAGGCCGCGGTCGGCGGCGCCGGTACACAGCAGACCCGCCGTGAACAGCAGCGAGTCGCCGGGGAGGAAGAAACCGATCAGCAGCCCCGTCTCGGCGAACAGCACCACACCCACGCCCAGCACGCCGAAGGCGGACAGCAGGGACCGGGCGTCCAGCACATTGACAGCGAGCTGCGACGCCAGGTGCATGGCTGTGGTCATCGTGGAGCCCCTTCATTTCTTCGTCTGGAGCGTCGGATCGCTGCCACGCTTCCATCCGTCAAGCGACTACAATCCTGTAGACGGTCTACTGAACTGTAGACGAAGTCAGGGTGAGGACCTTCCCATGACCCACGCGAGTTACGAGAGGCGGTCGGCCGGGGAGCTGGAGACCGCCGTCATGGTCGCGCTGCGGGACGCCGGAGCCCCGCTCACGCCAGGACGGGTGCGGAGCGAACTCGGCTTCGGCCTGGCCCGGACGACGGTGGCGACGACGCTGGCCCGTCTGCACGAGAAGGGCGTCGTCAGCCGAGAGCGCCAGGGGCGCGGCTACGCCTACCTCCCCGTGGAGGACGCCCCCGGCCTGACCGCCCGGCGCATGCACACCGAACTCGACCGGGACACCGACCGGGAGACGGTCCTGGCCCGCTTCGTCGCCCAGCTCGGCTCCGGCGAAGAGCAGCTCCTGCGACGGCTCCTGGAGCGTGACGAGCGATGACCACTGTGCTGCCCGTACCGCCGGCCCTGCCGCTCTCTCCTGGATCGGAACCAGATCGGCACGCCCACAGGCTGAATGCGTTTTCGCGACCCGGGTGACCGGCAACAGCCGGGCATGGTCCGGCTCGGCGCACCGTCAGGGTCTGCCCCGGAGGGATGCCTCTTCGCAGTCCGCGACCGAGTGCCGTAGGACGGGACGAGCGCCTGCCCGTTCCGCGCCTGCATTCCCGACAATCGATCACGAGAAGGGCGAGACTTCAGGCTATCCGCCGTGCGTGCGCAGTTGATGTTCGTAGGCGAAGATCACGACCTGGACCCGGTCGCGGAGCTGCAGCTTGGTGAGGATGCGGGTGATGTGGGTCTTGACGGTGGCCTCGGTGAGGAAGAGGCGTTCCGCGATCTCGGCGTTCGAGAGGCCTGCGGCGATGAGGTGGAACACCTCCCTTTCGCGGGCGGTGAGTTGGGGGAAGCGCGTGCCCGCGTCGTCGGCGTGGGGCCAGGGCGCGATCTGGGCGAAGCGGTCGACGAGACCGCGGGTGATGCGCGGGGTGAGGACGGCGTCGCCGGAGGCCACGGCGCGGATCGCCGCCTGCAGCACGGCCGGGACGACGTCCTTGAGGAGGAATCCGCAGGCTCCGGCGCGGAGGCCCTGGAAGGCGTACTCGTCGAGGTCGAAGGTGGTGAGGATGAGGACGCGGCAGGGCGAGGTGGCCGTGATGCGCCGGGTCGCCTCGATGCCGTCCATGACGGGCATCCGTACGTCCATGAGCACCACGTCCGGGAGCGTGCGCCGCGCGAGGTCGACCGCCTCCTCCCCGTTGGCGGCTTCGCCGACGACGGTGATCCCCGGCATCGTGTCGAGGAGGCTGCGGAAGGCCATGCGGACGAGTGCCTGGTCGTCGGCGAGGAGGACGGAGATGGTCATCGCGGTTCCCCCAGCTTCAGTTCTCCGGAGACGGCCCATCCGGAGCCGGTGGGTCCCGCCCGGAGGGCGCCGTCGAACATGGCGACCCGTTCCCGCATCCCGGTCAGTCCGTTCCCGGCATGCCCTTCGGAGCCGGTCCCGGGGGCCGGTCTGCCGTCGTCGGTGACGCTGAAGCCGACCAGGTCACCGCCGCAGTGCAGGACGACGTCCACCGTCGAGGCGTCCCGGGCGTGCTTGACGACGTTCGTGAGTGACTCCTGGAGGATCCGGTAGAGCGTCGTCTGTGCCTCGGCGCTCAGGGTCTCCGGGCTGCCGGTCTCGGTCAGCCGTACGTCCAGGCCGGTGCCGCGGGCCTCGTCCACCAGAGCCTTGAGCGAGCCGAGGTCCGGCTGCGGGGCCCGTTCGCCGCCGTCGTCGGCCCGCAGGACGCCGAGGAGGCGGCGCATTCCGGCGAGGGACTGCCGGCCGGTCGACGCGGCCTGGAGCATCTTCGCGCGGGCACCCTCCGGATCGGTCGCCGTGGTCGCGGCGGCGGCCTCGGAGAGGGCGACGACGACGACCAGGCCGTGGGCGACGATGTCGTGCATCTCCCGCGCGATCCGGGTGCGTTCGGCCGCCGCTGCGAGCTGCGCCTGCTGGGCGCGCTCCTGTTCCAGGCGCTCCGCGCGGTCCTCGATGGAGGCGAGGTAGCGGCGCTGCGCCCGCACGGTGGTGCCGAGGAAGAACGCCGCGGCGGCCAGCCCGCTGAGGATGACGAAGGCGTCGTTGACACTTCCGGCCGGCGCGAACCGCACCGCCACCAGGACGACGCCGAGTTCGACGGCCGCCGCGGCGGTAAGCGAGTGCCGCAGACCTCGGTGGGCGGCGACCGTGTAGAGCGCGACGAGCACCGCGAACTCGGAGAACGAGACCGTACCCAGTGCCCAGGTCCCCATCGCCACGGCCCAGCAGAACCAGAACACGGCGACCGGAGCCCGGCGGCGCAGCACGAGGGGACAGATCACCGCGAGCGCCAGCACCCAGTTCAGCACTCCGGACCGGTTGTAGAGCAACTCGTGCGACGCGGCGACGGCACACAGGACGGGCGGCCCGAGGAGCAGGACGAGGGAGAGCGGCGGGCGGTCCCGGAACAGTCGGTGCGCCGGCTGGAGGTGCTTCACCCCGCCGACATTACGGACGGGCGGTCCCAGCGACATCAATCGAAGGTCTTACATCCGCCGGAAAGTGACCACCATCGTTGGATGCGCCGGCCCCGGGGTCGCTTCTAGCTTCGCGATATGAGAACACGACCAGCGACCATGGCCATGAAAGTGCCGGAGATCACCCTCATCTTCTGGATCGCGAAACTGTGCACCACCGGATTCGGCGAGTCCTTCTCCGACTACGTCTTCTTCAACGACTACATCGGACAGCACGCGGCCATGCTCATGGGCCTCGGCCTGCTCCTCGTATGCCTGACCGCGCAGTTCGCCACCACCAAATACACCCCGTGGGTCTACTGGCTCGCGGTGACGGCCGTGAGCATTTTCGGGACCATGTCGGCGGACTTCCTGAACAAGGATCTGGGGATGCCGCTCTACGCCTCCACGCTGATGCTGGTGGCCGTCCAGGCCGGCGTCTTCGCCGCCTGGTACGCGACACAGCGCACCCTGGACGTGCACAGCATCAACAACCGTCTGCGGGAGCTGTTCTACTGGCTGACCGTCCTGTGCACCTTCGCCCTGGGAACAGCCGCGGGCGATTTCGCGGCCGTGACCCTGGGGCTGGGCACCTTGGCCTCGTCCTTCGCCTTTCTGGGGATCATTCTGATTCCGGCGGCCGGTTATCGCTGGTTCCGTGCGAACGAAGTCCTGGCATTCTGGTTCGCCTACACCATCACCCGCCCGCTGGGTGCCTCCGTCGCGGACTGGCTTTCCGTACCCGCCCCTTATGGGGACGGGCTTCAATTGGGCACCGGACCCATCAGCCTCGTCCTTGGGATTCTCCTCGCGGGAGTCGTCGGAATGATCGGATCACGACACGGCCGGGCCGATTCCCTGGAGGCGGCGCCCATGGAGGCGGTCGCCGAGGAGCGTTGACTACGTCCTGGTGTTTCAGGCGGTAGCAGTGGCGGCCGCGTGCGCCCGACGCGCGTCCTGTCCGTAGGCAGCGCCAGGTAACCGACTACAATTTTGTAGACCGTCTGTTGAACCGCAGACGTTGGCGGAGTGAGGACGTTCCCCATGACCGACGAGAGGCGGCCGGCCGGTGAGCTCGAAGCCGCCGTCATGGCTGTGCTGTTGACCGCCGGTGTCCCGCTCACGCCGGGGCGGGTGCAGACCGGGCTCGGCTTCGGACTGGCCCGCACGACGGTGACGACGATTTTGACCCGCCTGCATGAGAAGGGCGTCGTCAGCCGTGCACGGCAGGGCCGGGGATACGCCTACTCTCCGGTGCAGGACGCTCCCGGTCTGACCGCCCGGCGCATGCACACCGTTCTCGACCGGGACACCGACCGGGAGACGGTCCTGGCCCGCTTCGTCGCCCAGCTCAACCCCGGCGACGAGGAGTTCCTGCGCCGGCTTCTGGAGGGTGACGAGCGATGACGGCTCTGCTGCTCGTACCGCTGGTCCTGCCCTTCCTCGCGCCGAGGCTGGCCCGCCGAACCTTCGACCGTCTGGCCCCCGCCACCGCGCTGTGGGTTCTCACCGCCTCGGCCCTTGCGCTGGCGGGGGCGTGCGTCGCAGCTCTCGGGGCCCTGGTTCTGACGGGACTGCTGACGTTCCCCGCCTTCGCCGCCCTCGGTGAACTCGTTCACCCCCTGCGCACCCCCTCGGACTACCTCGTCCTCCCCGCCGCCGCGGCGGCCACCGGAGTGCTCACCCTCGGCGCCTGGACCCTCGTGCGCTCGGCCTTCCTGCAGACTCGCGCCTTCCGTACTGCCCGAACACAGGCCGACCGCCGCCCTGCCGCCGGCGACCTGTGCGTCGTCGACTCACCCCATCCGGACGCGTACGCCTTGCCCGGACGGCCCCACCGGATCGTCGTCACCACCGCGATGCTGCGCAGCCTGGGACCCGCCGAGCGCGAAGCCCTCTTCGCCCATGAACGCGCTCACAACCGGGCCGGCCACCACTACTTCCTGGCCGCCTGCGAACTCTCCGCCCACGGTCACCCCGCGCTGCGCGCCGTCCGCGACACCATTCGGCTCGCCGCCGAGCGGGACGCCGACGAGGCCGCTGCCGCCGCCATCGGCGACCGGCGCCTGATCGCCACGGCCATCGCCCGCGCCGCGCTGGCCAGCCACGCCGCGCGGTCCGCCCGCCCGGACTTCGCGCCTGCGGCGACGACCGGCCCCGTTCCGCAGCGCGTCACCGCACTCCTCGAAACCTCCGAGGGGCGCTCGCGCCGCTCGCGCTGGACCGCGTTCCTCCTCGTGGCCTGCACGGTCCTGTCGGTCGCTGCCGGAACAACCGGCGTCGTCGCCTTTCACCACCAGGTCGAGATCGCCCAGGGCGAGGAGGGCCCATGATCGGTTCGGCCCGGCGACCGACCGGCGCGCTCCTTCCCGTGCCGCGCACTTCACGCTGGGGGACTTGAGCTTCTCGCGATACGGCGGGCAGGTCGTCGGTGTCCACCTGCCCGCACCGGTTCACGCGGCTGTTGCCGTGAGGGGCCGGGTGGCCGCGAGGGCGGTGCCGTAGTGGCGCGGCAGCAGGGTGGCGGTGGCGGCGAGGCCGGGGAGCAGGCCGAGTCCGACCTGGTCGCGGGTGCTCAGCCACCCCACGACCCTGACTGCCATGACCGAGAGGCGCCTCTCACGGCGCCTGCGTCCAGCCCGGCTGCTCGGGTCCGGTCCGTCGCCGAGGAGTGAGCCAGGGGATCCGCAAGTGACGTGGGTCGGGTGCCTTCTCATGGCGCGGCAGATCGGTGATGCGGGCGCGTGCGATCAGCTCCAGGGTGGTGGCGACGGCGACCGCCTGAACGGCCATCAGAGCGATGAGAACGAACAACTGCACCGCGCCCGCCGTGACGGGGTCGGCTCCGCCGAGCAGCATGCCGACGAACGCGCCGGGCAGTGTGACCAGCCCGACCGTCCGGGTCTGGTCGAGCCCCGGCACGAGCGCCTCCGAAGCAGCCGAACGGGCGATCTCCACCCTGGCGTCGCGATCCATCATGCCCAGTGCGAGCGCGGCTTCGACCTCGCCGTGACGCAGCCTCAGCACTGCCAGGCTCTGCCGTCCGGCCAGGACCGTGGCTGTCATCGCGCCGCCGATCAGGATGCCGGTGACCGGGATCATCGTGATACCGGTCACCGGCACGAGGCCGGTGGACAGCAGCAGCGAGACAGCGGGTACGACGCCTGCCGCGATCGGCACGGCCGTCCACCACCACGTGCTGTCGGAGGTGATGCGGCGGCCGGCCGTACGCACGGCGACGGTGAACATCAGCGCCAGGAACACGGGCAGTCCGGTGGGGGAGTGGGCGACCCACCCGATGGCCACGGAGACCAGCACGAGCTGGACGGCCGCGCGCAGACCGGCGGTCACCATCTCCCTGGCCTGGCTGGTGCCCTGATCGGGCGTCAGCTTGGCGAGGGCGGCCACGGCGACGGCGGCGGCGAGAAGGACGGCCAGGACCCAGGCGAGAGTCGCGTTGACCGGGAGCAAAGCGGCCGAGGCTGTCAGCAATGGCATCACCGTGGAAGGGTCCGGATCTGGCTGCGACCGTGCTCGGGCTGAGTCGGTTGCACGGGAGGGCTGTTCAGAGGGCGATGCTCCGGCCCTCGTCTGGGGGCGTAGTGCGGTCAGGAAGCGTCCCTGACCCCGCGTCCCCCTGTCTGCGCCTTGAAAGCGGCATGACCGTCGTCACGCAAGCGACGGTGCCCACGAGCAGCGGCACGGCCACGTGCAGTCTACAGATCTGTAGACACTTAAAGAAGCCTGCCCTGACTCACCACCGCAAGGGGTGGGCCGCAGCGGCCGAACTTGCCCGTATCGCCAGGGAGATGGGCCCGTCAGAGTTCCAGGCGGTAGCCGTGTCCCCGCAGGGTGGTGATGCGGGGCAGGCTGCCGGCGTGGGCCGAGGTGTCGGCGGCCTCGGTGAGGTGGCGGCGCAGGCCGGCCATGGTGACGTCGAGGGTCTTGGTGGAGCCGAACCAGTTCTCGTCCCAGACCTCGGCCATCAGGGTCTCCCGGGAGACGGCCTCACCCGGGTGCTGGGCGAGGACGGCGAGCAGGTCGAACTCCTTGGGGCGGAGCGGGACTTCCTCGTCGTGGAGGGTGCAACGGCGGGCGGAGACGTCGAGGACGAGGTCTGCCAGCCGGACGGGTTCCGGTGGCGGCGAGGCGACGGCACGGCGGCGCAGGTGGGCGCGGAGCCGGGCGAGCAGCACGGAGAGGCTGAAGGGTTTGACGAGGTAGTCGTCGGCTCCGGCGTCCAGCCCGGCGATCACGTCGATGTCGTCGGTGCGCGCGGTGAGGACGATGATCAGCAGGTCGGGACGGCGGGCGCGCAGGACGCGGGCGACGTCGAGGCCGTCCATGTCGGGCAGGCCCAGGTCGAGGAGCAGCACGTCGTACGAGGACCGGGCGGCCTCGGCCAGGGCGCCGGAGCCGGTGCGGCTCCAGGTGGGTGCGTAGCCGTTGCCGCGCAGGCCGGTGTGGAGGTGGCGGCCGATGGTGTCGTCGTCCTCGACTACCAGGACGCGCGGGCGGCCGCGGTCGGCGGTGGCGGGCATGCGCATGGGCGACAGCCTAGAAGCGGGCGGCTCGCAGCTCCGGTACGGCGCGGTCACAGGTCGCGCAGTTCCTCGACGGCCGGGCGTCCGGCGCTGCGGATGCCGTTGAGGGCGGCGGCCAGTACGGCGGCCACCGCGGCGCCCGCGGTCAGGATCAGGTAGCCGGAGGGCACGGACAGGCTCGCCGGGGGTGGGTCGAAGACGCCCGTGAGGACCTTCACCAGCATCTCGGACAGCGCCCAGCCGATGAGCGCGCCGCCCGCAAGGCCGCCCGCGGTCAGCAGCAGGGCCTCGGTGAGGACCATGCCGCGCAGTTGGGCGGGTTTCGCGCCGAGCACGGTGGCGATGGCGAAGGTGCGGCGGCGTTCGGCCAGGCCGAGGGCGAGGACGAGTCCGCCCGCTCCGGCGGAGAGCAGTACGGCGAAGGCGAGTTCGATGCGGGTCAGGCCGGCCAGGTCGACGGAGGTGAGGCTGGTGCCCACCGCGCCGCGGGTCTGGGTGAGGTCGGTGACGGTGGCGCCGGTGCCGAGCTGTTGGCGCAGGTGGGCGGCGATCTGCTGCTGGTGGGTGCCGCCGGTGTCGAGCAGGAACGCGCCGACCGCGTCGCTGCCGGTCGCCTTCGCCACGTAAGCGGCGTTGGCGACGAAGAAGCTGTCCTTGGGGGCGGTGGGGAACTCCTTGACGATTCCGGCGTAGTGGAAGGGGACGGTGCGCAGGGCCTTGGTGCGGGCGTCCTGGACGCGGAGGTTGACGGTGTCGCCGGGGGAGAGCTGGAAGTCGTGGACGGTCTCCACGCTGACCAGGAGGTTGTCGGGGCGCCCGGCGAGACGCTGCATGAGCTGGTGGGCGGTGCCGCCGGAGAAGTAGGCGTCCTGGAGCGAGGTGGCACCGGCGATGGTGTCGGGGCGGACGCCGTAGAGATCCTGGAGGTCGGAGCCGACGTAGGCGAAGCGGTGCTGGACGGGCTCGACGTGTCGTACGCCGGAGACCTTCAGCGTGTTCGCGGCGGCGGGCGGGACGTGGGCGCCGGGGGGTTCGGTGACCGTGACGTCGGCGCCGTTGGTCAACCGGGCGTCGGCCTCGGCCTGTTGGCGGTAGGTGGCGTTGAAGACGGCGGTGGAGATCGCGAAGGACACCGCGAGGGCGAGCAGCACCACGGAGCGGGCCAGCGGGCGGCGGCGCCGGGACAGTACGGCGGCCGTGGTGCCGGCGAGAGTGGCGGTCAGCGGGCGGGCGAGACGGGCCAGGGCCGGGCGGCCGTGGGTGAGGGCGAGCAGGGTCAGGCGCCACAGCAGCAGGGCGGCGCCGATCCACAGCAGGGCCGGGCCGAGGAAGGCCCAGTAGGAGACGGAGAGGGTGGGCACGCCCTCGGGGGCCAGGACGAGGGCGTACTGGTTGCCGGAGGAGGCGCGGAAGACCAGCCACGAGCCGATGAGCAGTGCGAAGTCGAGGCCGTAGCGCATCCACCAGGGGGAGCGGGTGGCCCGTACGCCGCTCTCCTTGCGGGTGTCGGCGACGGTCACCGAGCGCAGGTCGCGCAGGGCGGGGACGAGGACGGCGCAGGCGGCCACGGCGGCGCCGAGGACGAAGGCGATGCCGTACCAGATGACCCAACTGGCCGCGTTCGCGCCGAAGGAGGCGGCGCCGAAGGCGAGGCGTCCGGTCAGTGCCGCGATGCCCAGACCGGCGGCTCCGCCCACGCCGCCCACGAGTGCGGCTTCCAGGCCCGCGAGCGCGGTGATCTGACGGGGGCGCAGCCCGCGCAGCCGCAGCAACCCCTGTTCCTGGCGGCGCCGTTGGCCGCCCGCCGAGGCGACCGCGGCGGTCAGCGCGGCGGCCAGGACGGCGCCGGGGACGCCGAGGAAGAGGAAGAGGATCTGGGCGTAGAGGGCGTCCTGGCGGGCGGAGTCGAGGGCGGCTCCGACGTTGTCGCCGACCAGGGCGCCGCCCGCGGTCTTGGCTTCGAGGTGGTGGGCGGCGCCGGTCACGGTGCTGAAGGCGGCGGCCGGGTCGGCGGGCAGGCCGGCGTCGCGGGCGACGTGGATCTGGGTGGTGAGGGCGGTGGCGCCGCGGGTGAGGGAGGCGAACCGGGCGGCGGGCAGGAGGATGACGTTGTCGGGGGGTGCGGTCGGCTGGGACTGGGTGGGCGCGCCGACCTTCTGGAACAGGGAGTCGGCCTGGGGCAGGTCGACCACGCCGTCCACGCGCACCTGGCGCGGTCCGGTGCCCGGCAGTTGGATCGTGACGGTGTCGCCGGGGGAGGCGTGCAGGTTGGAGGCGGTCTGCTGGGCGAGCAGCACGCCGTCGGGCGAGCCGGAGAGGGTGCGGATCGCGTCGGGGAACAGGTGGCGGTAGCCGGGTGGCAGGCCGAGGGCCATGCCGGGGCCGGTGGTCTGGGTGCTGCCCTGCACCCGGGCGGTGAAGCCGGTGGTGTGGGCGTATCCGACGGGGAGGGCGGCCCGGGTGCCGGGGTCGGTGCGGACCTGCCGCAGAACGGAGTTGGGGTCCGCGCCGGGCTGCACCTCGACCTGCCAGTCCACGGCGACGGAGCGGACGGCGCGCTGGGTCATGGTCGCCTTCGAGGCGGTGAGGAAGGAGCCGAGGGCGGCGACCAGGGCGACGGCGAGCGCGATGCCGGTCATGGCGGCCAGCAGCCGGCCGGCTCGATGGCGGGCCAGACTCCTTGCCCACGAGGTGATCATGGCGTGTCCTCCGGTGCGAGCAGCCGTCCGTCGCGCATGGCCCGCCGGACAGTGAGCCGGGCGGCGACGGCGGGGTCGTGGGTGGTGACGACGAGGGCGGCGCCCGTGCGGTCCGCCGCCGTGAGCAGAGCGTCCAGGACGCGGGTACCGGTGGCGTGGTCGAGGCGGCCGGTGGGTTCGTCGGCGAGGATCAGGCGTGGTTCCTGGGCGAGTACGCGGGCCACGGCGACCCGCTGGGCCTGCCCGCCGGAGATCTCCTCGGGCAGCCGGTCGGCGAGATCGGCCGCCCCGACCAGACCGAGGGCCTCGGCGACCGGACGACGCGTCTGTGCCTCCGACCGGCCGCCGAGGACGAGGGGAAGCGCCGTGTTCTCCGCTACGTCCAGGGCGGGGACGAGGCTGTCGGCCTGGAACACCAGCCCGATGTCGGCGCTCCCGTCGAGGCCGGGCCAGGAGACGGCGCCGCTGGTGGGGCGTTCGAGCCCGGCCAGCAGATGCAGCAGGGACGACTTCCCCGACCCGGACGGGCCTACGATCGCCAGCCGGTCGCCGGGCCGGACGTTCAGGTCGGTCCCGTGCACGGCCACCACCGCCGTCGTGCCGCGTCCGAAGGTCAGTGCCGCGTCTTGGCAGAGGACGAGCGTGTCAGTGCCGGACATCGCTTGCCTCCGGTGTTTCCCGCGTTCGCGCGTCGGTCAGGGCGATGAGCCGGTCGGTCGTGTGCATGAGCACCATTGCCGTCTGGCCGCGTCCGAAGGTCGGTGCCGCGTCTTGGCAAGCGACGAGGAGTACCTCAGTGCCGGACATCGCTCGCCTCCCGTGTTTCCCGGGCCTGCCCGTCCTCCAGGGCGATCACCCGGTCGGCGATCCGGACGGCCTCCGCGCTGTGCGTGACGATCAGTACCGCGCAGCCGTCCGCGGCCCGCTCCCGGACCATCCGCAGTACCAACTGCTCGGTGCAGCCGTCGAGTTCACCGGTCGGTTCGTCGGCCAGCAGTACGGCGGGGGAGTTCGCGAGGGCCACGGCCAGCCCGGCGCGTGCCAGTTCTCCGCCGGACAGCTGGCGCGGCAGGGCGCGGGTCCGCCGACCCAGCCCCACCTGCTCCAGCAGCGCCTCGGCCGCGACAGCGGGACGGCCGCGTACGGCCCGCTGGGCCAGGCGGATGTTGTCCCGCACGGTCAGGTGCGGCAGCAGGTTGCGGCTCTGGAGCAGGACGCCGATGTGGCGGGCGCGCAGCCGGGCCCGCTCGGTCTCCGGCCGGTGGCTGATACGGACACCGTCCACATGGACGTCGCCGCCGGAGGGTTCGTCGAGTCCGGCCAGGCACGCCAGCAGGGTGGACTTGCCCGCTCCCGAGGGGCCGACGACGGCGACCGTCTCGCCGCGCCGCACCGTCAGCGACACTCCGCGCAGGGCCAGGGTCTCCTCCTCGCCCGCGCGGTAGAAGCGGTACAGCTCGCGGGCGGTGAGGGCGTCGTCGTTGTACGACCGGGTGGGCATGACGGTCACCGCCACGCGAAGGAGTCGCTGACGATCCGCCACGGGTCGACGTTGTCCGCGTTGACCGGACCGGACAACGTCAGGTCCACCTCGTGGCCCTGCCGGTAGAAGGCGTACCGCTCGAACGCGTCCCGCACCACCTTGCCGGTGACCGGGTCCTTGGCGGAGTCGCCCTGGTAGGTCAGCCGGACGACACGGCCGGCGTGCCGGGTCACCTCGGTCACCTTCGGCGCCGCGAACTTCGGTACCTGCGCCTTGAGTTGGGGCACGACGGTGTTCGTGACGGAGCCGACCGTGGGCGTCGCGGAGGCGGCGGCCGTGGTGACGCGGACGGTGTTCAGCTTGTCCGTGAACACGGTCGTGGCGCCCTGCCCGGTGCGGGCCCAGCCCTCGGGCACCTTCACCGTGAAACCGGTGAAGCCGCCGGCGGGACGGTAGGCCACGTACACCTGGTTGTCGGGGATGTCGCCGGGCGGATTCGACTCGGTGGGCGCCGGATTCGCCTGCTTGCCGCCACCCCCGGCTGCCGAAGCGGACGGGGCAGAACCCGAACCCGAGTGCGAGCCGGAGCCCGAACACCCGCTGATCACCGCCGCGACCAGCACCAGCCCTACGGCGGCGGATGTGCGTACAGGAGCCATGGCCACTGCCCTCCCGGAAAGCCTGCGACCGGGGATCGGTCATGGCACCGACGCTAGGAGGCGGCCGGTTAACGCCCGGCACGCCGACGGTTAGACGACGGCAAAAGCGCGTGGCGCACCACCTCCGGGCAGGCCGGCGGCCCGCAGGATGAAGGCATGAGACAGCGTGTGGTGCGCGTCGCCCTCACCGCCGCCCTGGTCGCCGTGGTCCTCCTCGCCGTCCCGCTGGCCCTGGCCATCAGGTCGTCCCTGTACGCCGACCAGCGCGACACCCTGGAGCGCGCGGCTCTGTCGGGTGCCGTGCGGGTCAGTCCGGACTACACGACCGGCGATCCGGTCGAACTGCCTGCGCCGCCGGCCGGAGGGCGTCTCGGTCTGTACGACACCCACCTGAGCCTGCGGGCGGGCAGCGGCCCCAGGACCGGTGACGCGGCGGTGCGGCGGGCTTTCGGCGCGACGGTGGTGCGCGGTCACTCGGGCGGTGACCTCACCGTCACCGTGCCGGTGTCGCACGCCGAGCAGGTCATCGGCGTAGTCCGCGCCTCCTCGCCCACCGACGCCGTACGCGCCCGCGTCCTCGCCGCGTGGGCCGTCCTCGCCTGTGCCTGTGCCCTCGCCCTGACCGTGGCGGTCCTGGTCGCCCGCCGCCAGGCGCGGGCCCTGGCCGCCCCGTTGGAAGACCTCTCCCGCCACAGCCGGGCCGTCACCGCCGGCGACCTGAGCGCACGCGCCACGCCCAGCAGCATCGCCGAGATCGACCAGGTCGCCCGCACCCACAACGAGATGCTGCACAGTCTCACCGAACTCCTGCGCCACGAACGGGACTTCACCGCCAATGCCTCCCACCAGCTGCGCACCCCGCTGACCGGACTGCAACTCACCCTGGAGGCGGGCCTCGCCCAGGACGACGACACCCGGCTGCGCCCGGCGCTGGAGGAGGCGCTGGCCACCACCCGTCGCCTGCACGGCACGGTGGAGGAGGTGCTACGACTGTCCCGATCCCCTGGCATGCCCGGCACTCGGGCCCCTTCCGTGCCGGTCGCACGGCTGCTGAGGGAGACCGAGAACCACTGGCACGGGCTGTTCGCCCGCGACGGCAGGCGGCTGCTGTGCACGACGGGTGACACGCCGGACGACGCCCGCGTCCCCGGTGCCCCGGTCGCCGAGATCCTCGGCATCCTGCTGGACAACGCGCGCGTGCACGGCCGAGGCACCGTCCACCTCACGGTCCGCGACCTCGGCAATGCCCTCGCCTTCGACGTCGCCGACGAGGGCGGGATCGAGACGACCCGGCCCTTCGAGCGCGGACACACCCGTGACGGGGAAGGAGAGGGCATCGGCCTCGCCCTGGCCCGGGACCTGACCGTCGCCCTCGGCGGCAGACTCTCGCTGACCAGCCGCCGCCCCACCACCTTCACCGTGCTGGTGCCGGTCCGTCAGGACGAGGCAGGGGACGGCAGCGACTGACGACGCCGGTACGACCGGAGCGATGGAGCTGTGGTGCCTGTGGGTCGCAGTGAACGGCCGATGCTCGCCCGGCGCTTGGTCGCCGTCCTCGCACGCTGTCCGCACCCCCACGCTCGAAAACGGCGGCCCCCTCGAACCACACCTGTCGGGCACGCCGGTGCGATATCACGGTCCCGCGCAGACGTCCGCGATACGGTTCCGCGGAAGATCACGCCACGGGAGGAGGCTCGGCACCCGTGCGTCCGGTGAACACAGCGGATGAGGCGGACACGAAGCGCATGGAGCATTCCGCGCTGCTTCGGGAGGTCGTCAGGTTCGGTGCCGTCGGCGGGCTGGGCGTCGGGGTGAATCTCGCCGTGTTCAACCTCAGCCGAGCGGTCACGTCGATGCCTGTGGTGCGATGCAGCGTCATCGCGACCAGCGTGGCGATGGTCTTCAACTACCTGGGTTTCCGGTATTTCGCCTATCGGCACCGGGACCCCCGGGGCCGTGCCGTGGAGTTCGGTCTCTTCTGTCTCTTCAGCGTCGTCGGCCTGGTCATCGAGAACGGGGTGCTGTACGTCGCGACGTACGACTTCGGCTGGGACTCGGCGCTTGAGAGCAACCTCTTCAAGATCGCGGGGATCGCGTGCGCGACCCTCTTCCGCTTCTGGTCCTACCGCACCTGGGTGTTCCGGGTGCAACGCTGAGGGCGGCCTCGTCGGGCCGCACCCGACGCCGCCGTCAGCGCAGCTGCGGGTGAGCGGGCGTCGGTGGAACGCCGGCGACGTGCCTCGGGGGAAGGCGGGACGGATGCCTTCACCACCGCAGGGCCGCCGAAGGTGCCGAAGCTGTCCGCCGACCAGTTCGCAGGGTGAGGGAAGGAGTTGGCCCTCGGATCCGCCGGACACGGCTGGTAGGACCAGCGGCGGGCCCTGGCAGTCTCCCGCGTGCCGGGCCATGGAGTGCGACGAACGTGTGGTTGAACTATCGCCCTTGCGGAGGCACTTGGTCCGTCTCCCTGGAAGGAGCACGGAGGGGCCGACTACTCCCGAGGGAGGAGACCAGCCCCTGATTCACGCGCGGGACATCAACTCAGGCCGAGGTCGGACAGTGCGGTCGTCCAGTCGGTGACGATCGCGTCCTGGGCGTCGGTGAGGGTGACGGTGCCGGCGCAGACGGCCTTCTTGAGCTTGTTCTCGACGGTGTCCTTGTTGGCGGCGGTCTTGGTGCCGTACTCCGGCTCGGGCCAGAGGTTCAGCGCGCTCTTGGGGGAGCCGCCGAGTTCGAGGGGAACGAAGTGGTCCTCCTCGTAGTCCGAGGTGCTGGTGTCGGTGTAGCCGTACTCGACGATCTGCGTCTTCTTCAGCGCGGTGGTGTACGAGCTGGACGGCCGGACGGTCGCGGTCCACCCGGAGACGCAGATCGTGGTGTCGATGGTGGACTGGGTGACGTCCGCGTTGAAGGCACCGGGCTGGCAGGTGGGGTCGGGGAGAGGGAGGTAGGCCTGGCTGCAGCTCTGCGCGTGCGCGGTGCCGGCCGCGACCGCGAGGCCGGCGGCGGCGAGGGCCAGGGAGGAGAGGGCGGTGACCAGGGAGCGGGATATTCGGGGCATGGGGGGATCTCCCGGAGCGGTGCCCGGCAAGGATTCCGGGCGGTCGTGAGCATGACAGCACCGGGATCATCTATGCGGGTAGAGCCTTTGCCGGGACCGAAGATCCCTTTGTTGAATGTTTTAGTACAACGGGACTGGCGGAGGGGAAGTCATGGCCCGCGCTTGGTTGTCGGCATCGCGCGCCGGGCCCGGTGACGGCCCCTTGTCACGTGAGCCCCATGACCACGTCGACGCATCTGCGGCCCTGCGCCATGGGCGCGAATGACGGCGGCCAGGCGACCCGTACGGACGCCCGCGTGCGGTACGTCCCCACCGGCCGAAGCCTCGTCGGCCTCGAACGGGCCAGGGCCGCAAGCGACTTCGTCCTGTCGGCCTGCCCGCCGCATACAGCGGAGGACGTGGCGCACGAGGTCCTCTCACACCCCTTCCGAGGCGTGTACGTCGAGGCCGACGCCATCGGCCCGGACCGCACCCAGCGCATCGCCGCCGCCTGCGCCGAGCGTGATGTACTCATGCTCGTACGGCCGCATACCACTGGCCTGCCGCACGGATCAGCACTCGACAACAGCCCGAAAAGATCAGTAGGCCACAGCCGCGCACCCCCAAGGCACAGCGGCGGCAAGGGGCGCCATCGGCAGACAGCCGCGGTCGGCCGCGGCCCGTCGCTCGGTGCCGGCGTCGACGACGGCCCGGTGCAGGGCCGCGAGCGCAGCTACGGCGGACAGCATGAGGAGGGTGGCGGCTGTGTGCCGGCGGACGCGTCGGCCCGCGAGGAACGGGGCCGGGGTGGAGCGGTCAGTCACCGTGATCTTGTCGTGCGGTGGGGGCGATGTAGGCGTACCCGGCACCCTCCAGCCGGACGAGTCTCCAGCCGCGGGCGTAGGACGGCGGACGGGTCGCGCCGGTGGTGAGGACGGCGATCGGCATCCGCTGGGCCGCCCGGGCGATGGCCGCGGCGTCGGTGTTGGCGTTGGGGCCGTTGGTGCTGGCGGAGCCGCACCCGGCGGAGAAGGCGATCGGGAGGGCCGACGGCCCGGTGAGCAGACACGGTGGGCGTACGCCCACCCGGCGCAGCGCGGTGGCGGTGCGTTCCCAGCCCTTGTGTGCGGCCGTGGTGCGCTGAACGGTGTGTGCCAGCACCGCGTACTGCACCGCCAGATGCCCGGCCAGACCCACCGCCACCAGCGTCACGGCGACCGGCCGCCAGGCCCTGCCCGGCGCGGTGACCAGCCAGACGAGCGCGTCAGCGACCGGGATGGCCAGCAGCGCGTAGGTGGGCAGCAGGAAGCGGGGCGCGGCGTAGCCGATGAGGAACAGATACGGGATCGCCGCCGTCACCGCGCAGGCCAACGGCAGCGCGGTGGACGGCGTACGCCGGCCCCGCACGGCCACTGCCAGCCCGATGGCCGCCAGCACCGGCAGGGCGAACCACCAGGCCGTCACCACGGGGTTCGGCATCGCACCGGTGCACGGGCGGCACAGCGAACGGCCGCCCAGGCTGCGCAGTTGGTCACCGATGGCGATGTGCCAGCCCAGACCGCCCTGGATGTCGGATCCCTCGGACAGCCGCTGACTCAGCCCACCGAAGCGGACGTACGCCTCGATCACCCATTCGGCCGCCCCGGCCACCAGGCCACACAGCAGAGCGATGAGCAGCCGCGCATGCCGCCACCGGCGAAGAACCACCAGGACGAAGAGCAGCGGCAAGGTCACCCACACCGCGTCCGTGGGCCGCATCCACGCCATCAGCAGGGCACTTGCCCCCAGCCCCCACACCGGACCACGCCGGGTGCGGTCGGTCTGGGCCTGAAGGAAGCAGCCGACCCCTGCCAGGGCGCCGACCGCCACCCAGTAGTTGGGCATGGCCTGGGGACCGTAGAAGACGGTCACCCACAGGCTCGCGAACAGGGCGCCGCCCAGCGCGAGCACCCGGACCGGGAACAGGCCGCGCCAGGCGCGCAGCGCCAGGAACAGCCCGAGACCCGACAGCAAAGCCAGGTAGACCCGCAGGAGCGGGGTGGACGACGACCATCCGGCGACCGGGGCCACCAGCAGCGAGATGCCACGGGCGCGCGGGGCACTGAAGAACGATGCCGGGGCGTGCGAGCTGACCTGGCTGACGTACACCGACTCGTCCCAGCCCAGCCCCATCCCCGGTCGTACGACCACCAGTTGGGCCAGGATGAACGCGCCCGCGACCCCCGCCAGCCACCACTGGCCCTTGCGGCCCCGTCCCGTGGGCGGGCCGAGCGGCTCTTGGCCGCCGATGCGGTCGAGGGGCACGGTGTGCACGGGTCTGGTCATCGTCCGTCCCTCGCCCCTGACGGTGTGTAGGCTGGCCCTTACCCTACAGGCTGTAGGGTCATCTGCAGGAGCTGGGCCAAACATGGTCAAACTAGCTCGCACGCATCCGGAGCGCACCGCGGAGGTCGACGAGGTTCGGCCGCGCCGGGGATGGATCGTGCTGCGGCTGTCCCTGGTCGGAATCGTCGCCGACAAGGCCACCCTGATACTTCAGGCCCGCGACGGAGGCCAGGCCGAGATGCGGCTGCCCGCCGACGGTTACGGCGACCGGTTCCAGGTACGGATTCCGCTGGGCGCCCTCGCTACCGCGTGCACCGCACGGGATTGGACCTGGGACCTCTATCTGGACGCGGGGACGGAGGAGGAGCCGCTGCGGCTGGGCAGGCATCAGGACGGCATCGGCGGCGGGAAGAACGTCTTCCTCTGTCCGGCGCAGCATGCGGCCGGGGTGCGGGTGCAGCTGTACTGCACGGTCTCGGACAACGTGTCGATCGCCTGCGCGCGGGAGGAGAAGCGGTGAGACCAGCCGCCATGCCGGCTCCAGCGCCCCCGACTCCGCCCGGTGTGACGCCCCTTCGGCGAACAGGACGGCTTGAGCGCGACTTCCTCGACGCACCGTGGGCCACCGGCGGCCCCTGGCACCGGTCGATATCCAGCAGGGCGCGGCGGCTGTGTCCCCGTCGGCCCGGCGCGGGCCGTCCTCCGGCGACTTCGCGAGGGGGACCTGGTCCAGCCCGCCGCCGACGACCGCCGTGCCTGGGAACCCCTACGATCCGCAGCCGGGCGAACAGCCCAGGTCATGCAGCGGATCCTCTTGTCCTCCCCCGCCGACTCGGCCTCTCCTCCGTCCCCGTCCACGCCGGTGACCCCGGCCTCCCTCCGAGGTGAACCTCCACGGTGCCCGCACACCTCTCGCCCTCGAACCTCCGACAGCACACGCCCACGGACCGCGTTCCCTCCCCGACCGGGCCACCGCGCCCACGCACACGGCTCCGAGGGGCCGCGGCGTCGGCCACGGTCTGGTACCTCCGGTTGCTGGCCGTGCTCAACCTGGCCGCCGTGGTCTCTCTGTCGTTCCGCGACGAGGTCCAGGAGCACAACGTCGGTGAGTACTTCACCCCGTACCTGGCCACCGCCGGGCTCATCTCGGCGGCGCTGGCACTCTTCCTCGCCATGGTGATGCGGCGCCGCAAACGGGCCGCGTGGATCTTCAACCTGCTGCTGGCCGGCGGGCTCTTCGCGCTCTACACGCTGGCCATGACCCAGGAGGCGTACCGCGAGCACGTCACCAACTGGGGTTCCCTGCTGCTCACCGGTCTGTTCGTGGCCGCGCTGCTGGTCGGGCGGGGGGAGTTCACGGCCATCGGGGACCGCTCCAACCCGAAGCTGGCCTTCGCCGCGGGAGCGGGCGGTCTCCTCGTCAGTGGCACGATCGGCACGCTGCTGGTCGCCGCCACCAACAAGCTGCCCGGCGCCACGCCGACCGACGAGATCGCCTACACCCTGCTGCGCGGTATCAGCGTCGGTCCGCTCGCCGACCGCGTCGACGCCGTGCACGCACCGCGCTGGGTCGACGTCCTCGTCAACATCCTGATCGCCGCGACCTTCCTGCTCGTCCTGTACGCCTGCTTCCGTGCCCCGCGCGGTCGCGCCCTGCTCGGCGAGGACGACGAACAGCGGCTGCGCGCCCTGCTGGCCCGGCACGGTGAGCGGGACTCCCTCGGCTACTTCGCCCTGCGCCGCGACAAGGCCGCCATCTTCTCGCCCAGCGGCAAGGCGGCCGTCACCTACCGGGTGGTCGGCGGCGTCAGCCTGGCCTCCGGCGACCCCATCGGCGATCCCGAGGCATGGCCCGGTGCCATCGACGCCTGGCTGGAAGAGGCCCGCCGGCATGCCTGGACCCCGGCGGTGATGGGCGCGAGCGAGGAGGCCGGCACCATCTACGCCCGGCATGGGCTCGATGCCCTGGAGCTGGGCGACGAGGCCATCGTGGAGATCGCCGACTTCACCCTCGAAGGACGTGCCATGCGAGTCGTACGGCAGGCGCACAACCGGGTGCGCCGGGCCGGATACACGGTGCGCATCAGGCGCCACGAGGACATCGCGGACGACGAGATGGCGCTGCTGATCGACAAGGCCGACCACTGGCGCGACGGACCGACCGAACGCGGCTTCTCCATGGCGCTGGGACGGCTCGGCGACCCCGGCGACGGCCGCTGCGTGATGCTGGAATGCCGCGACGCCGACGGCGAACCGCGCGCCCTGCTCAGCTTCGTCCCCTGGGGCGAGCACGGCCTCTCCCTGGACCTGATGCGCCGGCAACGCGCCTGCGAGAACGGCCTGATGGAGTTCATGGTCGTAGAACTGCTGCTGCGTGCCGAGGAGTTGGGCGTACCGCGGGTGTCGCTGAATTTCGCCATGTTCCGCTCGGTCTTCGAACGCGGCGCGCGCCTCGGCGCGGGCCCGGTACTGCGGCTGTGGCGCTCGATGCTCACCTTCTTCTCCCGCTGGTGGCAGATCGAGTCGCTCTACCGCGCCAACGCCAAGTACCGGCCCGTGTGGGAGCCCCGCTTCCTGCTGTTCGCCAAGAGCGGCGACATCCCCCGCATCGGCCTGGCCAGCGCCCGCGCCGAGGGCTTCCTCACCCCGCCACCCCTGCCCGCCCTCCGGCGCCGCGGGCGTTCCTCCGCTGCGGACACGGCCTAGGACACCGCGGGGGCCGCGGGCCGGAGTCTGGCGACGACCCGGTTGGCGGCCGTCTTCTGCAACAGCCCGTAGGCGAGCACCGGCAGCAGCAGGTGGGGCTTGTCGGGCAGCGAGGCCGTGATCAGTACCGCGCTCGCGCTGCTGTTGTTCATGCCGCAGGCCAGGGTCAGCGACGAGGCCACCGGGGCGTCCAGCCGCAGGACGCGGGCGGCCAGCCGGCCCAGCACGAAGGACAGCACGCACACCAGGGCGGCCACGGCGAGGGCGGCGGTGAACAGCAGCGGACGCGGGTGGGCCAGGAAGGAGCCGAGGGCGCCGCTGGCGTTGACGTAGGTCAGGACCAGCGAGCCGGCCAGGGCCGCGGGCACCACGGCCCGCAGGAGACGGGCCTGCCACGACGGCGGCAGCACGAGCGCGCACAGGAGACCTGCGGCGCAGGGCAGGACCACGGTGGCGAGGGTGAATCCGCTCTGGGCGGAGCCGCTCGTGCTGGTGAGTGTCTGTGCGTAGCCGCCGCTGAGCAGCGGTGCCAGGGCCGCCAGCAGGAGTGGTGTGGTGAGGGGACTGAGCAGGGTGGAGGCGAGGACGAGTCCGACCATGGTCGGCTGGTCCCCCTCGCCCTTGCTGGTCCATACGGTGGCTCCGGCGGCCACGGGCATGGCCACGATCAGGATCATCGCGGTGAGCAGTCCACTGCCGCCGTCGGAGTCGGGGGTGCCGCGCAGCAGGAAGGCGACGAACGGCACGACGAGCAGCGGAATCGCCAGATGCAGGGCGAGGCCGGCCAGCATGGCCTTGGGGCGCCGCAGCACGCGGCCGAGCGCGCGGACGGGTACCTGGAGCCCGGCCGAGAACAGCACCAGGGACAGCAGGAGCGAGGTGGTGCGCAGCGTCAGGTGGGCCGGTCCGCCGAGCGGCACGGCGTGCGGGCGGCGCAGCCACAGGCCCGCCCCCGGCAGGAGCAGCGCGGTGACGTAGGAGACGAGGACGGCGCGGCCGAGCCGACGGCGCAGCCAGTTCGTCGCACGGTCAACAGGTGAGTGGGAAACAGCGGGAGGGTTCACGGCGGCCTTCTTCCGTCACGAGGTCAGGGGCGGGACGGGACGCCGATATACGCAGGTGGGACAGGTGGATGTACATGAGGGCATCCTTCTCGGACGGTACGTGTGGGGCGGGTGATCAGCACGCGCAGTCAGGATGCGTTCAGGTATCCACTGGCACGGTCGTGTCTCATGACCTACGAACTGTCCGACACACCGGAAGCCGAACGGGACGCCAACGGCCCCAGCCGGCACGCACACCGCCTTCGCCTGAACAAAGTCCCCGAGATCACCGTCTACTTCTGGATCATCAAGGTCCTGTGCACGACGGTCGGCGAGACCGCGGCCGACCTGCTCAACGAGAAGGCCGGGCTCGGCCTGACCGGCGTCTCGGTGCTGATGAGCGCGCTGCTCGCGGTCGTCCTGGTCGTCCAGTTCCGTACGACCGCCTACCGCGCGGGCGTGTACTGGCTCGCCGTCGCCCTGATCAGCGTGGTCGGCACCCTGATCAGCGACAACCTGACCGACAACATGGGCGTCGCCCTGGAGACCACCACCACGGTGTTCGGGATCATCCTCGCCGTCGTGTTCGTCGTCTGGTACCGGCGCGAGCGGACCCTGTCGATCCACAGCATCGACACCACCAGCCGCGAGGCCTTCTACTGGCTGGCCGTGCTGTTCACGTTCGCCCTCGGCACGGCGGCCGGAGACCTGGTCTCCGAGCGCATGAACCTCGGCTACTGGCTGTCCGCGGTCCTGTTCGCTCTCGCCATCGCCGCCGTGGGCATCGCCCACTTCACCCTCGGCCTGGACGCCGTGTGGAGCTTCTGGATCGCCTACATCCTCACCCGCCCCCTGGGCGCATCGATCGGCGACTACCTCTCCCAGCCGACCGGTGACGGCGGCCTCGGGCTCGGCACGGTCGTCACGAGCGTCCTCTTCCTGGCGGTCATCCTCGGCATGGTGGTGTATCTGACGGTGACCCGAAAGGACGTCATCGACCGCGAGCCCGTCGCGGGACAGGTGGCCTGAACAGCGCGGAGGCGTTCAGGAAGCGTTCAGGAATTGATCGACAGAGTCGGACATCACGGCTGTCTTCCGCGGCCGGACCATGCGTTGACAGGGCGCCTGTTTCCTTCACGGGAACGGGCGCCCTTCCACACCCCCGACACAGAACACAGGAGTGTCCGTCACCTTGGAGATTCCGGAAGCCCTCACCGACACCTGGATCATGAAGATCGCGGCGACGACCCTGGGCGAGACGGCTTCGTGGTCACCCTGGTCGTGCAGTTGCGCTCCCGGCGCTACCACCCGTTCTTCTACTGGACGGTCATCCTGTCGACCAGCACGGCCGGTACCACGATGTCCGACTTCATGAACCGCGACGCCGGCACCAAGTACCTTGCGAACGGCGCCACTTCACCGGGCTGGGGACCGCAGGGCCTCGACCTCGGCACGCCGGGTTCGTCGGCCGTACTCCTGACGGTCCTGATCGGTCTGATGGCGTACGCCCATGTCCAGGAGCGTCGGCGCCCCGCCCCGTCTCCGTCGTAGCCTCCGCGGTTCGGCGGGCGCGGCTGAGGCACTCGGCGGCCGGGCTGACCGGCCCGGCGGGTGGGCCGTGGATCGCTGCTTCCCCGGCAGGCGCCGAGTTCCCCGTTCGGCTGCTCCTCACCGGTTCAGGGGCCTACGTGGTGACCTCGATGCGTGCGGTGCTGATCGTCATGGGTGTGCCGGTCACGGCGATGAGGTACATGCGTCGGTTCGCGCCGGGCAGGGCGCGGTGGCCGCCGGCCGGTCGTACGACGTACACGGCCGTGCTGTGCGGGGCGAGGGTGGCGGGGCCCGAGGTGACGGTCCACCAGTCGGAGGCGCCCTGGCCGAGGCGGCTGGCGAAGTGCGGGGTGAGGGCGGTGCCGGTGGTGTTGGCCGCGCGCACCGTGACGGAGGTGACGGCGGGGTGGGATCGGCCGGTGAGGTGAGTGGTGAGGGCCATACGCAGGGGCGGCGGGCTGGCTGCGGCGATGCAGGCGCACAGCAGCGCCGGGGTCACCAGCGCCAGCGCCACGGCGGCCTTCGCGGGGCGGCCGATGAGGCGAGGGATACGTGGTTGCCAGGCATGGGCCAGGGCCGAGGAAGGGACCGTCGCGGCGGCGGCCAGCCACAGCGGGGTCATCATCAGGAAGTAGCCGTCCTGGGAGCGGGTGGCGAGGTAGAAGGACAGCCAGGGCAGGACGGTCAGCGCCGTTCCCAGGCGGCGGGCGAACAGCAGGGTCGCGGCGAGCAGGCCGACGAGGAGCAGCTCGCTGGCGTAGGAGTAGTAGTCGAGGCGGCTGCTGCCGTCGGTGAAGTAGTAGGAGATGCCCATCAGGCCCTGGCCGTGCAGGATCGCCTTCTGGGTGAGGGGCAGCAGCAGTCCGTGCAGCCAGGCGGAGAAGCCCTGGGCGGCGAAGTAGGCGTTGATGCCCGCCCACGTCAGTGCGGCGACCCCGGCGAAACGGGCCAGCACGGCGGCCGCGGGACGGGCCCCGAGTTCGCCGCGCCGTACCGCGTACAGGCCGATCAGCAGGAACGGGGCGTAGAACCAGGCCAGTTGCTGGGTGGCACAGGCGGCACCCAGGCACACGGCCCGCAGCACGCCGCTCCGTCCCAGGCGTCCGCCCGCTCCGGTGGTCGGCCAGTAGACCGTCACCGGGATCAGCAGGGCCAGGGCGACGATCGCCGGGTAGCCGGAGCGGGCGTAGCCGGGGAGGATGCCGAAACCGAGGCACACGGCGGTGGCCGCCGACCGCCACGGGGCGGGCAGCAGCAGCCACAGCGTGACCGTTCCGGCGATCAGCGCCCCCGTGGTGACGAGGGTGGCGGCTGCCGGAGTGTGCAGCAGGGCGTGGACCGGCGCGGCGAGCAGGGCGGTCAGCGGTGGATAGCCGTACGTGTAGTCCGCCGAGCCGGACATCGTCTTGGTCAGGCCGGAATGGGGCGTGCCGAACAGCCAGGGCCAGGGCTGTCCGTAGACGGGGCGGCCGTGCGCGATCTGGTTCGCGGCCTGTGCGGTCAGTACGCCCTCGTCGGTGCCGATGTGGTTCAGCCAGTAACCGCAGACCACCAGGGCCACCGCGAGGACGAGAACTCCGGCGTCCACCCGGACCAGGGCTCGTCGGCCTCGTACGGCCAGCGCGAGCACCCCGCACACGAGGATCCCGGCGTAGCAGACGGAGATGACCGCGGCGACGGGCGGATCGGAGAGCATCGCCTGGGTCCAGGCCGAGCGCGTGCCGATGAACAGGCTGATCGTGCCGATCAGCGTCATGCCCCGGTGCCATTGCTGGGGGCTGTCAGAGTCGCCGGAAACCCGCGGCCGGCCGGCGACGGGCGGGCGCGTGTAGCGCCGCCACACTCCCGTGTCGACGGTATGAGCGGCCATGTCCACCTTCTCCATACTCAGCTACTACATCATGTAGAAGGAAGGTTGGCACTCCAGGTTCGTCCGAATGAGGTGAGAGCGTCATAAGAAAGTGGCCCGGTGTTCAGGAGCGGTCGAATCCGCCATGGATCAGTCGGGCGTCTCTTCTTGGGGAAAACCAGGCCTGCTTGGTGAAGACCCGACCGCTCATTCCGGACGTGTTCACACATGCGCCGCATCCGGTACACAAGGCGCGACTCTGATGAGCGCGGCACCCGCCGCCCGCCCCGAACACCCGGGAGAGACCAGATGTCCAGACGCCACGTCAGGCCCGCAGCCGTCCTCGCCGCCACCGGAGTCCTCGCCGGGGTGACCGCCGCCCAGCCCGCCGCGTTCGCGGCCTCCCACCACCCGGCCGCCACCCGGCACGTCCTGCTGGTGTCGGTCGACGGGCTGCACCAGTCGGACCTGGCCTGGTACGTCGCCCGGCACCCGAAGTCCGCGCTGGCCCGACTGGTCGGCGGCGGTGTGGAGTTCACCCACGCCGCCACGACCACGCCGTCCGACTCCTTTCCCGGCATGGTCGCCCAGGCGACCGGCGGCAGCCCCGGCACCACGGGCGTCTACTACGACGACACCTACAACGCCGCGCTCCTCCCGGCGGGAACCACCAGTTGCAAGGGCGTCAAGCCCGGAGTCGAGGTGGACCTCACCGAGGACCTGGACAGGAACCAGGCCTCCATCGACGCCGGCCAGGGTCTCGCGGGCCTGCCGGACAGCATCCTGTCGATGACCGGCCACCCGGAGAGCCTGATCAACGCGTCGAAGCTGCCCGTCGACCCCAAGACCTGCAAGCCGGTGTACCCGCACTCCTACCTCAAGGTGAACACGATCTTCGAGGTGGCCCGTCAGGCAGGTCTGCGCACCGCCTGGTCGGACAAGCACGCCGCCTACGAGATCCTCGACGGCCCCTCGGGCACCGGCGTCCAGGACCTGTTCACCCCGGAGATCAACAGCGACGCCCTCGGCTACGCCGCCGGCAACGACTGGACCACGGACAACAAGGCCACCGAGCAGTACGACGGCTACAAGGTGAAGGCCGTCCTCAACGAGATCGACGGCTACGACCACAGCCGCACCCACAAGGTCGGCACCCCGGCGATCTTCGGCCTCAACTTCCAGTCGGTCTCCACCGCGCAGAAGCTGCCCGCCTCGGACGGCCTCACCGGCGGCTACACCGCCAAGAACGTCCCGGGCCCGCTGCTGGTGAAGAACCTCGACTTCGTCAACACGGAGATCGGCGCCCTGACCGCCGAGATCGGCAAACGGCACCTCTCCGGCAGCACCACCGTCATCCTCTCCGCCAAGCACGGCCAGTCGCCCACCGACCCCGCCGCCCTCACCCGCGTCGCCGACGGCCCGCTCCTTGACGGCCTCAACGCCGCCTGGAAGAAGCTCCACCCCGGCGCCGCCGACCTGGTGACCCACGCCGTGGACGACGACGCCATGCTGCTGTGGCTCTCCGACCGCTCCCCGGCCGCCACGGCCTTCGCCAAGAAGTACCTGCTCGCGCAGAACGGCACCGGCACCGACATCAACGCCAGTCCCAAGGCCTACACCCACAGCGGGCTCAGCAAGGTCTACGCCGGCAAGGCCGCCGCCGACTACTTCCACGTCAAGGCCGGCGACGCCCGGGTCCCGGACCTGTTCGGTGTCGCGCAGTACGGCGTCGTCTACACCGGCGGCACCAAGAAGATCGCCGAGCACGGCGGCGGCCACTCCGACGACCTCGCCGTACCCCTCGTCGTGTCCGGCGCCTCCGTCCCGGCCGGTGTGCGCGACTCCGCGCACGTGCAGACCAAGCAGATCGCCCCGACGATCCTGAACCTTCTCGGCCTCGACCCCCGCTCCCTGCAGGCCGTCCGCGAAGAACACACCACCGTGCTGCCGGTCCGCTGACCCGTTCGGCGGGGAAAGCCGTACGGCCGCCCAACTGGCAGTCAGCTGGGCGGCCTTGGGCATGGCACACGCTCAGCCGTTCGGCCCGGCCGGGGTCGTGGTCGTCTTGAAGCCCTCGGTCTTGTTGGCCTGGACGGCGAAGTCATTGGTGAAGGTCTTGCTCAGGTCCACCGACCCCTTCACGTTGCCGACCAGCTTCTCCGTCGCCAGAGAGGTCCTCGGGCCGCCGGCCGGCATGAGACCGTCCGGGAGGAACTGGCCCTTGTCCTCGTTCAGGGCCGCGATGTAGTCGGCCTTGGTCACCAGTTGGTTCTGCACGAACGACTGCGGCAGCTTGTTCGCGATGTCGGCCGCGCTGTGGGTGCTGATCCAGTGCATGGTGGCGACGAGCGCGTCGACGACCTTCTGCACCGTGGCCTTGTGGGAGTCCACCCAGTCGGTGCGGGCGAGCACACTGGCGGCGGGATAGGCGCCGCCCATCGCCGCCGTGGCGCCGGAGGTGGTGGCCAGGTCGATCGCCGACGTGCCGACGCCCTTCTTCTGGATCGCGGCCACCGTCGGCTGCGTCGTCATCACGCAGTCGACCTTGCCGTTCTGCAGCGCGGCGATGGCGGTGGAGCCCGCGCCGACCCCGATCCGGTGGAACTGGCTGGTCTTCATGCCCTTCTTGGCGGCCAGGAACTGGGTGAGGGTGTCGGTGCCCGACCCCAGGTCGGTCACACCGAGGGTCTTCCCCTTGAAGTCGGCGGCCGAGTGGACGCCCGACTTGGCGGTGCACATCTCGCGCTCGCCCGGCGCGCCGGAGAGCTGCACGACGTCCTCTACGGCCTTGCCCTTCGCCTGGAACTCGATCGTGTGGTTGTACCAGGCGCCCGCCATGTCCACCTGCCCCGAGGCCATGGCCTCCTCGGCGCCCACGCCACCGTCCTGCTCGGTGCTCAGCTGCACGTCGACGCCGTACTTCTTGTAGAAGCCGAGCTGCTGGGCGAGCTGGTACGGCAGGTAGATCTGCTTGTCGAGGCCGCCGGCCATGAGCTTGACGGTCGGCGTGGAGCCCGAACCGCCGGTCGAGGCCGACGAGTTGCCGGAACAGGCGCTGGTGGCGCCGAGGGCGAGAACGGTGAGCAGAGACGCGGCGACGGCGACGGGTCGTCTGGACATGGCTGACCACATTCCTTTGCTGAGGGAGTTCTGGGGGTGAAGTAAGGGGTGCGGGGGAGGAGGCGTCAGATGGTGTTGGCGGCCTCGGACGGGGCCGGCGGACGCCAGGACAGCAGCCGGTGTTCGAGCTTGCCGATCAGCCACTCGGCGCCGAGCACGATGACCGAGATCACGAGCATCGTGGCGAACACACCGTTCGGGTCGAAGTTGTTCTGCGCGGTCTTGATGACCAGGCCGAGGCCGCTCTGCGCGCCGAGCACCTCGCCGACCAGCGCGCCGACGATGGCGAAGCCGAAGGCGCTGTGCAGGCTGGCGATGATCCAGGTGAGCGCGGAGGGCACGGTGACATGCCGGATGATCTGCAGCTGCGAGGCGCCCAGGACCCTGGTGTTGGCGAGGATGTTGCGGTCGACCTCGCGGACGCCCTGGAAGGCGTTGAAGAAGACGATGAAGAACACCAGCACCGCGGCGAGCAGGATCTTCGGCAGCACGCCGATGCCGAACGCGACGATGAAGATCGAGCCGAGGACGATACGCGGGATCGCGTTGACCATCTTGATGTAGGGGCCGAGCACGTCGGCGAGGAAGCGGCTCTGACCGAGAGCGACGCCGAAGACCACTCCGGTGACGGCCCCGAGGGCGAAGCCGACGAGCGCCTCCTGGATCGTTGTCCAGATGTTCGAGTAGAAGGACCCGAACTCGGTGCCGTGCCGGAAGAGGTCGACCAGCCGCTTGGCGATGCCGGACGGCTGCCCGAAGAAGAACGGGTCGACGATCCCCCAGGCGGTGAAGGCCTGCCAGCCGCCGAGGACGAAGACCGCGAGCCCGATGCGCCCCGCCCACACCAGCGCGGTGCGCCGCCGGACGGCGCTCCTGGCGGCAGCCGCGGCCGAGACCTGCGAGCCGTTCGCGGCCAGGGCGGTGGAAACAGCGGACGTCGTACTCATGCCGTACCTCCTGCGGTGCGTGCGTAGGCGCGCTCCACCTCCTCGCGCAGGCAGTCCCAGATCTGGTGCTGGAGTTCGATGAAGCGGGGCTGGAAGCGGATCTCCTGGACGGCGCCGCGCGGGCGCGGCAGGTCGATGTCGAAGACCGCCTTGACCGAGCCGGGGCTGGACGTCATGACGACGACCCGGTCGGCGAGCGCCACGGCCTCGTCGAGGTCGTGGGTGATGAAGATGACCGACGGACGGATCTGCTCCCACAGGCCGAGGAGTTCGGTCGACATGATCGCCTTGGTCTGCACGTCCAGGGCGCCGAACGGCTCGTCCATGATCAGGATCTTGGGTTCGTTGATCAGCGCCGCGGCCATCGCCACGCGCTTGCGCATGCCGCCGGAGAGCTGGTGCGGGTAGCGGTCCTCGAACCCCGTCAGGCCCACCCGGCGCAGCCAGTCGCGTGCCGAGGCCTGGGCCTGCTGCTTGGGTACCCGGCGGAAGACGGGGCCCATCAGGACGTTGCCGAGAACGGTCTTCCAGGGCAGCAGCGCGTCGGTCTGGAACATGAAGCTGACGCCGTCGGTGACGCCGTCCACCTCGCGGCCGCCGACCTTGACCGAGCCCTCGCTGGGCCGGTCGAGCCCCGACACCATGCTCAGCGTCGTCGACTTGCCGCAGCCGGTCGGGCCCACCACGGCACAGAACTGGCCCGGCTCCACGGTGAACGAGACGTCCTGGAGTGCCGTGAACACCTCACCCGCGGGAGTCAGAAATCGTTTGGTGAGCCCTGAGATCTCGACTCGGGCGCTGTCCTGGCCGGTCGTCTCGGCGACGGGGCCCGTCGCGACGTCGTTTCGCGAAGCCATCTGAGGCTGTCTCCTTCCCCTCTCGGAGGTCCTCGGAGGTCGAGGAAGGCAGACGCTAGAGGCCGTGCGGTGTTACGTCGCTGTTTCAGACGTATCCCGCGTTAGTCGTGTTAACAGGGGTTCTGCGCATTCTGCTCAGCGGTTCGGGGGGTGGGCAGAATGTCCGCGGTGGGACACAATCACGCCACCACGGGTACGGCGAAGGGGCCGGGCCCGGCAGCACGACAAGGGCAAAGACACCTGTGACGCCCATCCGCATCCGGATCGGCCGCGGCGGGAAGGGGAGGCTCTCCGCGCGGATCCTGGCCAATCAGCTCGCCATCCTGGCCCTCACCGGAGCCATCGGCTTCGTCCTGTTCGCGTTCGCCCAACGGGCCGAGATCGACCGCGCCTACGAGCAGCGGGCACTGGACATCGCGCAGACCACGGCCGCCGACCCGCAGATCCGGCAGGCCATGGCGCACGGGGGCGGCGACGGCATCGTGCAGACCGTCGCCGAACGGATGCGGAAGGCGTCCGGGGCGTCGTACGTGGTCGTGATCGACCTGCGCGGCATCCGCCACTCGCACCCCGACCCGGCGCTGATCGGCGAGCCGGTGGGCGATCCGATCGTGGTGCTGGACAACCGTCCTCACGTCGGCTCCGACCAGGGCGCGACCGGGCGGTCCGCCAACGGCAAGGCTCCGCTGTACGGGCCCACGGGCAAGCTGGTCGGCGAAGTCTCGGCCGGCATCCCGGAACGCGATGTGCTCGGCGAGCTGTGGCGGGAGCTGCCCACCTTCGGCCTGTACAGCGCGATCGCCGTCGCACTCGGCTCGGCCGCCGCGTTCCTGCTGGCCAGGCGGCTGAAGCGGTCCACCTTCGGGCTTGAACTGGAGGAGATCGCCGGACTGTTCCAGGATCGCGAGGCCATGCTCCACGGCATCCGGGAGGGCGTGCTCGCCTTCGCTCCCGACGGCCGGATCACCGTGGTCAACGACGAGGCCCGCACTCTGCTCGGCCTCGGCACGGCGCTCGGCAGCCGGCTCGACGAGGTGCTGCCCGACGGGCGGCTGCGCCGCGCCCTGGACGGCACCCTGACAGGCACCGACCTCAACGTGCTGACCGACGACCACTGCCTGGTGGTCAACCGGATGCCGGTGACGCTGCACGGCCGCGAACTGGGCGCGGTGGTCACCGTGCGCGACCGCACCGAGCTGATCGGGCTGTTGCGCGAACTGGACTCGGTGCGCGGGCTGACCGATGCCCTGCGTGCCCAGCAGCACGAGTTCACCAACCGCATGCACACCGTGGCCGGGCTGCTGGACATCGGCGACCACGACGCCGCCTTCGAGTACGCCGTCGACTCGGCCGGCGCCGACCAGGCGCTGACCGAGTCCGTGCGCGAACGGATCGGCAACGCGCTGCTCGTGGGGCTGATCGTCGCCAAGACCACGGTGGCCGCGGAACGTGGGGTACGGATGGTGCTCAGTGAGGACTCCGCGCTCGGCGAGGACCCGCCGCATCTGCGTCGGCTGCTGACCATCGTCGGCAACCTGCTGGACAACGCGATCGACGCGGCGTCCGGCGGACCGCCCCCGGCAGGCGGCCGGGAGGTATTGCTCTCGCTGGTCGAGGCCGTCGACCTGGTGATGGTGCGGGTCGCCGACAGTGGCCCGGGGATTCCGCCGGGCGCCACCGAGTCGATCTTCGAGGACGGCTGGTCGACCCGGCCCGACCGGGGCACCGCCCGGCGCGGGCTGGGCCTGGCCCTCGTCCACCGGCTGACCCAGCGGCACGGCGGGACGATCACGGTCAGCGAGGGGCCGGGCGCGGTCTTCACCGTCGTACTGCCCCTGCCGGACGCCACTCCCGTACCACGCGACGCACAGTTCACAACGGCCTCGCCGACAAGAGGTGACCGCGGATGATCCGGACCCTGGTGGTGGACGACGACTTCCGGGTCAGTCACATCCACTGCGACTACGCGTCCCGCATCGAGGACTTCGAGGTGGTCGGCCGGGCGGCGACCGTGGCCGAGACGTTGGACGCGGTGCGCACCCTCCACCCCGACCTGCTGCTGCTCGACGTCTTCCTGCCCGACGGCAGCGGACTCGACGTGCTGCGGCGGCTCAGCTCGGACGAGGGCGGAGCCCGCCCCGACGTCATCATGATCACCGCCGACCGGGACATCACCTCGGTACGGACCGCCATGAAGCTCGGCGCCGTGGGCTACCTGGTCAAGCCGTTCGGCTCCGCCGACCTGGCCGAACGGCTCACCGCCTACCGTGAACTCCAGCACCGAGTAGCCGCGTTGGGCCTCGCCCCACGCACCGACCAGGCCGACGTGGACGCCCTCTTCAGCGCCGCCCGGCCGCCGGCCGTCCCCCGGGTCCCGGCCAAGGGGCACTCCGCACCGACCCTCGCCCTCCTGCACCAGGTCCTGCGCACCGCCCACGACCCGCTGTCCGCAGCCCAGGCCGCCGAACTCACCGGCGTCTCCCGCGCCACGGCCCAGCGGTATCTCTCCTATCTCGTACGGGAGGGCATGGTCCGGCTCGAACTCCGCTATGGAGCCACCGGCCGCCCCGAACACCGCTACCGGATCGCCCGATGAGCCTTTGGGGTGAGCCTCTTCCATCGACCCCGGTTCCGGCCTGGAGTGCGAATCGTCTCCGGCGTTCCCGCGAAGTGGACAGTGCCGCAGCGCACTCGGCCCTCGAAGGCCGTACTGAACGGAGCCAGGCTCCCCGACTGTCGGAAGAAGCCCGGCGAGCCGAGCCGGCGGATGCGGCGGAACCCGCCGTTCAATCCTGCTGGCCGAGGGGAGTTACTCGGACTCTTCCGCCGTGACGTCACGGCTGTTGATCGCGTCGGCGATGGCGTAGGCGATGCGGACGAAGGACTCCGCCTGCTGCGCCGACAGGTCCCGCGCGGAGGTCTCCTCCAGGGTCTGCCACATGGCCGCGATGGGCTCGCGCATGGCACGGCCCTTGTCGGTGAGGTGGACGACCATGACGCGCCGGTCGTGTTCGGCCGGCTCGCGCACGAGCAGGCCGGCGTCCTGCATGCGGCGCAGGGACTTGGAGACCGTGGAGTGGTCCAGACCGACGCTTTCGAGCAGCTCGGACTGGGTCTGGCCGTCCCGGTCGAGGAGTTGCATCAGCAACAGTTCCTGACCGGGATGCAGGTCCACCTCGCGGAGCATGGCGGCGGCGCGGGCGCGGTGAGCGCGGGCGAGCTGGAAGATCGCGTAGCTCATCGGACCCTCGCTGGCCGTGGAGGGGGTGCGGTGGGTGGGCGCAGACATGAATGAGGTTCCTCAGACGGTGTGGGTGGGGTAGTCGGTGTAGCCGGCCACTCCGCCGCCGTAGAAGGTCGCCGGGTCGGGGGTGTTCAGCGGCGCGTCAGAGCGTAGCCGCTCGACCAGGTCCGGGTTGGCGAGCGCGAGGGCGCCGACGGAGACGAGGTCGGCCGTGCCGTGGTCGATGTCCTTGGCACGGGTGGGCAGGTCGGTGCCGGCCCGGTTGAGGATGAGCGTGGTCGGCCACAGCGCGCGCAGGGTGCCCAGCAGCTCCTCGTCGCCCGCGTGCATCACGTGGAGGTAGGCGAGGCCGAGCGGACCGAGGGCGCGCAGGAGCGCCGGATACAGCTCGGCGGTGTCGGACTCGGCGATGTCGTTGAAGGGGTTACCGGGGGAGATGCGCAGGCCGGTGCGGTCGGCGCCGATCTCGTCGGCCACCGCGGTGGCGACCTCGACGGCGAAGCGGATGCGGTTGTCGATGGAGCCGCCGTACTGGTCGGTGCGCTGGTTGGTGTTGTCGGCGAGGAACTGGTGCACGAGGTAGCCGTTGGCGCCGTGGATCTCCACGCCGTCGGCGCCTGCCGCGACGGCCGCCGCCGCGGCGCGGCGGAAGTCGTCAACGGTCGCCACGACCTCCTGCGTCGACAGCGCACGCGGCGTCGGCATCTCCTGGGGCCCGGACGCGGTGAACATCGCGCCCTGCGGCTGGACCGCCGAGGGGGCGACCGGCTGACGGCCGTGAGGGGTGTTGTCGGGGTGGGAGATGCGTCCGGTATGCATCAGCTGGATGACGATCCGGCCGTCGGCCGCGTGCACGGCGTCGGTGACCTTGCGCCACCCGGCGATCTGATCGTCGTTGTGGACGCCGGGGGTGAGGAGGTAGCCCTGGCCGTCGGCGTTGGGCTGAGTGCCCTCGGTGATGATGAGCGCGTGCGAGGCCCGCTGGGCGTAGTACTCGGCGTTCAGCTCGGTCGGTACGCCTTCGGGGGTGGAACGGTCACGGGTCATGGGGGCCATGACCAGGCGGTGCGGGAGAGAGATGTCACCGACGGTGGTCGGTGTCCACAGGGCGTTCAGCATGAGTGGTCCTTCGGTGCGGTGGTGATCGGAACAGGAGGAAAAGGCGGGCGTGATCAGTCGAGGGTGAGGACGAGCTTGCCCCGGACATGCCCGGCGTCGCTGACCTGCTGGGCCGTGGCGGCCTGATCGAGCGGGTAGGCGGTGACGGTGGTGACGAGCTTGCCGGTCGCGGCGTCCTGGGCCAGCTCGGCGAGGCGGGCGGGCGAGCGTTCCCGGCCACCGCTGGAGAAGGTGATGCCGAGCTGGTGCGCGCGGAAGTCGGCGATGGTGACGATGCGCTCGGTGCCGCCGCGCAGGGCGATGGAGTCCTCCAGGGCTCCCTTCCCGGCCAGGTCGAACACCGCGTCCACGCCGTCGGGGGCGAGCGCCCGGACCCGCTCGACCAGGCCCTCGCCGTAGACCGTCGCGGTGGCGCCGAGCGAGGTGAGGTAGTCCTGGTTGGCGGGGCCGGCGGTGGCGATGACACGCGCTCCGCGGGCCGTGGCGAGCTGGACCGCCAGGGTGCCGACCGCTCCGGCCGCGCCGTGCATCAGTACGGTCTCCCCGGCGGCGACGCCCAGCAGGTCCAGGACCCGCTCGGCCGTCTCGCCCGCCACCGGCAGCGCGACCGCGTGCTGCCAGTCGAGGCCCGCGGGCTTGGGGGCCACGGTGGTGGCCAGCGCGTACTGGGCGTACGAGCCGGTGTCCGACCAGCCCAGCACCTCGTCGCCCACCTGCACGTCCTGGACGCCCTCACCCAGGGCGTCCACCACGCCGGCGAGCTCGGCACCGGGGACGGCGGGGAGCGGCGTGGGGAACGCGGCCTCCATCGCCCCGGAGCGGATCTTGCCGTCCAGCGCGTTCAGCCCGGCCGCCCTGACGCGGACGCGGATCTGCCCGGGGCCGGGCTGCGGGACCTCGATGTCCGCCTCGCGCAGCACGTCCGTGCCTCCGAAACGGTCGAACAGGATGGCTTTCATGACGACTCCTCTCGTGTCGCCACCCATTTAGGTGGCTGGACACATAACTACCGTAACAGCAAACATGTGGCTAGCCAAGTATTTGCCGTCGCTCGGGCTGCGCAAAGAGCGGTCGTGGTCGCGCCGGTCTCTTCGGGGCGGCGGTCGACGTGGGAGGCGCCCCGCCGGAGTGCACCTTCCGCGGCCAAGGGCTACCTCGACTGGAAGCTGGAAGACGGGCCGGGCGGCCCCTGGTCGGCGGTGCGCGGCTTCCTCCTGGCCCAGGGCCCAGGGCTCAGGGCGGCTCGCGGTTGGCCGTCGGACAGCCTCCAGCTCCGCGTCCTTCTCCTCCAGTCGAGCCAACGGCTCGGTGTCCGGCTGTTCCGGCAGGAGGCCTGGCGCCCCGTACGGCCCGGTCTGGTTGTGAAGTTCCCTGCTGACGAGCGGTCGTTCAGGGCCGGTACCGCCACCTGTCCGCTTCCTGTGCTTGCGTGACGACCTCACGGTCCAGCAGGTTTCGCCCTTCGACGGCCGACGTGACCCGGGTCGCCCTTCTCGCGGGGAATGTGGCCGCGTGACTGAACGGCTCCTGGGCCATGAGGGGGGGCCGTAGTGCGTCGTCGGCCATTCCGCGTGAGTCCTGTACGCGTGGCCCTCCGTACTGGGCGAGCGGCGCGGCGGCCCGGAGGTGTCGCGGTACGTCGCGCCGGCCCGCGCCGAGGACCTCAGCCAGCCTGATCTGCGCCGGCCGCTTGTCCGAGGCGGGCGTGGGCGTCGATTTCCCCATGTGGGGCGGAGGCTTCCACGGGTTCGGCATGTCGGTGGGCCACGCGGCTGTGTCGTGTGCCTCCAACGCGATCCGCGAGGAGTTCATCCGGCGGGCTCTCGACAAGTGAGCGGTGCGACAACGCGCAGACCGCGAAGGCGGCCATCTCCTCCCGACGGGCAAGGCGCCTCCGCCGCGTTGCGTCACGCGTCGGACCTCGCTTCGCGGGCCGCGAAGGCGGCCGGGGTGAGGCCGGTGCGGTCGCGGAAGAAGCGGCCGAAGTTCGCGGGGTCGGTGAAGCCGAGGTGGACGGCCACCGTCCGGGCATCCCACCGGGCAGCTCCCAGCAGGCGCCGGGCTTCGAGGAGGCGCCGCTCGTCGATGAGTTCACGCACCCCCTTGCCGGTGGCGTCCCGGGCTGCACGGCTGAGGGTGCGGACCGAGCAGCCGAGCAGCTCGGCGTAGTCCGCGGCCTGGTGCAGCTCGCGGAAGTGCAGTTCCAGGGCGTCCAGGAAGCGTCCGTACCGGTCGGTGCGGCCCGTGCCGGCCGCGGCCGTGCCATCGAGGGCAATGTCCGGGGAGTTGGCCAGGCGCAGCAGCAGAGATTCGAGCAGGCTGCGACGCAGGGCGTGGTGGACGTCGAGGGGGCGGCGTCCCAGTGCGCGGTGTTCGTCCAGGAGCTGGAGTGCCGTCTGCTGGAGCCAGGCGGTGTCGTCGGGGTGCGGGCTGAGCACGGCGGGGGCCTCGTGCGCGGTGAGCGGGGCCAGGAGACGGGCGAGGTCGGGCCGCAGCACGTCCGGTTCGAACAGGATGAACGGGCCGCGGGCCGCGCCGGGCGGATGCCAGCACTGCGCGTGCCCAGGACGCACCCACAGCCACTGGCCGGGGGCGACCGTCCGAGTGACGTAGTCGACGTCATGCCGCAGCTCACCCTCCGTGACCGCGATGAGGTAGTGGAAGGTGGCACGGCCCGGACGGGGCGGGTTCCACGGCCAGTCGTCGTGCTGGCCGAAGAAGTCCTCGACGGTACTCACCTCAAGGCCGTAGGGAGTACCGACCGGGGGCTGGAAACCGTACCGCGGAACCGCAGCTGGTCCGGCCCGCCTGCTCGGCCCGGAGTGTCGCTTGTCGACCATCACGTGTCCGCAGCCTACCGCCCTCCCTGTCGGGTTCGAGGGAAGGATGGGACGTGCTGCCGCGACCACCCTCTTGAGGAAGGCACCGCCCCATGAACGGAACGGACCTGCACAAGACCGCCGTCGACTGCGCCGAAGGGCTTCCCGGAGCAGCGCTGGAGCATCCCTTCGGCCCCGACTGGGAGGTCTTCAAGGTGCGCGGCAAGGTGTTCATGCTGATGACCGAGGTCCCGGGGCGTTCCGTAGTGATCCTCAAGGCGGACCCCGGTGAGGCCCAAGCCCTGCGGGAGCAGTACAGCCACATCACCCCGGGCTACCACATGAACAAGAAGCACTGGATCACGCTGGAGGGCGGGGAAGGCGTCGACGAGGAGCTCGTCAGGGAGCTCCTCACCGACTCCTACCTGCTCGTCGTCGCTCAACTCCCCCGGGCCGAGCGGCCCGTCGACCCGCACACCTACGGCACCGGCGCACGGGCGGCCCGGTGAGCGCGGCCGGTGACCGGCTCCAGGACACCGCCCGCCGGGCGGCCCTGGCCCTCCCCGACGTCAGCCACGGGTACCCCTTCACCCCGGGACTCGACGTGTACAAGGTCGCGGGCAAGGTGTTCCTGATCGTCACCGACGACCCGGACGACCAGATCATCACGGTCAAGTGCGAACCCGAACACGCCCGCGCTCACGTAGGCGGCTACGCCTCGATCACACCGGGCCGCTATCTCGACAAACGGCACTGGATCTCCCTCGGTCCTGGTCCTGGCATCACCGAGCGACTGGTCACCGACGCGGTCGAGAACTCCTACGACCTGGTCACCAAGCGGCTGCCGCGACGCGACCGCCCCGGTGCCCGATGAGCGCCGCGAGCTTCCCCGAGAGCGGCTGAGCCCCCGCCTGTCAGTGTCCCGTGCAAGGCTCGTCACATCCGCAGACGCCCGCCTCCCACCACTCGAGAGACCGATGGAACCGACCGAAGCGACCCTGCCGCTCTTCGACGAGGAGCCCTCCCGGCCCCTCGCCGACCGCCTGCGCCCCACCCGGCTGGACGATGTCGTCGGGCAGGACCACATCCTTGCCCCAGATGCTCCACTGGGCCGCGCTGTCGCCCAGCAGCACCTCGGCTCCGCCATCCTGTGGGGGCCGCCCGGCGTCGGGAAGACCACCATCGCCCGGCTCCTCGCCGACGGCAGCAACCTGGCCTTCGAGCCGGTGTCGGCCACCTTCTCCGGCGTGACCGAGCTACGGAAAGTGTTCGCCGCCGCACGCAGCCGACGGGGCATCGGCCAGGGCACCCTGCTGTTCGTCGACGAGATCCACCGCTTCAACCGCGCCCAGCAGGACAGCTTCCTGCCCTACGTCGAGGACGGCACCGTCACCCTGATCGGCGCCACCACGGAGAACCCGAGCTTCGAACTCAACGGCGCTCTCCTCTCCCGCACCCAGGTCCTCGTCCTCAAACGCCTCGACGAAGCCGCCCTGTCCACGCTCCTCGACCGCGCCGAGCAGCTCACCGGCCAGCGTCTGCCCCTGGACGACGACGCCCGCCGCGCACTGATCGCCATGGCCGACGGTGACGGCCGCTACCTCCTCAACATGGCCGAACAGCTCCAAGCCCTCCCGGTCACCGAAACCACCCTGGACACCGCCGGGCTCGCCCATCACATCCAGCAGCGCGCCCCGCTGTACGACAAGGCGCAGGAGGGCCACTACAACCTGATCTCCGCGCTGCACAAGTCGATGCGCGGCTCCGACCCGGACGCGGCCCTGTACTGGCTCGCCCGCATGCTCGACGGCGGCGAGGACCCGCTGTTCGTCGCCCGCCGCCTGGTCCGCTTCGCGAACGAGGACGTCGGCATGGCAGACCCGCACGCCGTCCAGCAGGCGCTCGCCGCCTGGGACGTGTACGAGCGACTCGGCTCCCCCGAGGGCGAGTTGGCGATCGCCCAGGCCGTCGTCTACCTCGCCACCGCCCCCAAGTCCATCGCCGTCTACCGCGGCTTCAACGCCGCACACCGCGCTGCCCGGCACACCGGCTCACTCATGCCGCCCGCCCACATCCTCAACGCCCCGACCCGGCTGATGAAAGACCTCGGCTACGGCAAGGACTACCAGTACGACCCGGACACGGCCGACGGCTTCTCCGGCGCCGACTACCTCCCCGACGGCATGGACCGCGAGACGTACTACCAGCCCACCCGCAACGGCTACGAAGCCCAGATCACCGAGCGCCTGCGCCACTGGGCCGCTCTGCGCGCCCGCCGGCAACGCGGCTGACCACCCGGCCTCCGTTGGATCCGGAGCTCGCGCCCGTCGAGGAGGCGCTGGGTGCTGTTTTCCGACCCTGTCGGAAGTCGGGAGGACGGGAGGTCGTCGCTTTCAGCATGGAGCACCAGGGGTAGTGAGCGTCGAGGGCCGTCTTCAAGTGGGCGCGGCCCGTAGCGGAGCGGGCCGAGTAGAGGACCTCCAGTTCGTGGGGCGGTATACGCGCTTGTCCAGCAGTAGGCTGATGTCCAGAGCGCCCACGGCCACCAGTTCGCGGGCCTCGCCGAGTGCCCGCAGGCCCCGGTAGCGGGCCCTGGCTGCCCGCAGCGCGGTTGTGGGTGTCGCGGCGGGTGGACGGCATGGCGGCGTCGGTCCTTGCGCCGGATTACCGGCGGATCGTGGCGGTGCTGGAGTCGGAAGCCGGCCGGGAGGGCATGCGCTGCCGGCAACTGGCCGCAGCCCTGGGGCTGGAGGCCGTCCCGGCGAGGTGGAGGGGCTGCGTCACCTGGTGCGTGACTACGAGACGCTGCCGTCCAACAGCCAGGCCGGAACCGGTGGCAGCGGCCGCACCACCCGCCACTCCGCCTCCGTCATGCGGAGCCATGACTCGGGATGTGGTCCGGTCCGTCCGCCGCGATGCCGGACCTGTGCGCGAGGCAGTCACACGACAGGGACGCCGAGTTGGAGTCCACGCGCGCGGATGCGAAAGACTGCGGTAGCAGGGCCTCCTGGTGATCGGTTTGGTTCGCAACCCCGAACTGTCAAGAGGCCCTGCTGTCATGCATCGGCCCTCACGCGATCACCCGATCAGGAGTTCCGTTCGACCAGGCCAGTCCTGTGACCGACAAGCGGATGACGTCTCAGCACAGACAAGGATCCGTACCCCACCCCAGGCCCGAGATGTCGCCGTCCCTCAGCGCGCCGGAGTAGGCCTGTACCTCGTCCACGGCGCCATGCAGGTACTCGCCCCAGCCGTCGTCGGACCTGGCCCTGCCGATCTGGAGGGCACCGGTGCTGTGCCAGCCGTTGGGGAGGCTCGCGGTCGCCTGGGCGTTGGTGTAGCCGTCGAGATAGAGCTTGATCGTGTCGGTGGCGTCGTCGTAGACCACGGCGAGGCGATGGCCTTGGCCCTCGCCCCCGTCCGCGCCCACGATCTGGGACACCACCTTCTCGGGGGCTCCGGCCTCGTCCTTCTCCGGCATCACCAGTTGCCAGGCGTGCGTGGACGGCTCGTAGCGCACCTTGAAGGCGTCGGTGTGCTCGCCTGCCTGCGAGAGTACGGCCATCGGGTGGGCGGGCTCGGAGTCGGCGAGGCGTACGACGACGCCGAGAGTGAAACTGTCCCCGGTGTCCACGACGGGCCCGTCGGCAGCGGCGTACCCGCTCTCGCCGTCCAGCAGGAGATGCCCGTCACCGACGAGTGGCGGCGGCACGTAGGTGCAGTCCGGGTCGATGTCCGGGATACAGGAACTGTCGGAGCCCCGGTAGATCGAAGCCCCCGCGCCGAGCCGCAGCGGCGCGCCGTCCGACTGCTCGGGGCTCACACCGTCCGTCGCGTTCTCCAGCGACCAGTGGCCGAGCAGCTTCGGCTTGCGGTAAGCCAGTTCGGCTACCTCGTCCGGCACCACGACCCGGTCGTGAACCTGTACGTCACCGATGTCCCCGTGCCACTGGTCCCCATAGCCGGCAGCCCCGAGGGCGCGCCCGATCTGGAAAGCGCCGGCCGCCTCGGCGGGAGTCGCGTCGGCCGCGGTCCCGGCCTCGTGGCCGTTGACGTACAGCCGCGCCTTTCCGGTCTCGGCGTCGTACAGCCCCAGCAGATGGGCCCACTCGCCGGTCTCGGGGGCGCCGCCGGACACCTGCGCGCCGCCGATCGCGAACGACCAGGCGGGCCCGGAGTCCTGGTGGCGCAGCCCGAGGCCGAAGCCGGGCGCCCCGTCGGCGTCCTGGCTGACGACGGTCATGTTCCGGTCGGTTTCGGCGGGCCGTACCCACGCGCTCACCGCGAAGGTCTTACGGATGTCGGTCGCCGGGGCGTCCGGGGTGAGAAAGGCGTCGTCGCTGCCGTCGAGGCCGACCGTGGTGGTGGCCGTGGTGCCGGTGGGCGCCGGGCCGCCGAAGGTCACGCCGGTCCCGGCACGGGCGGCGGTGCCGGTCTCGGCGGCGGCCGAGCTGGAGTCCGCCGGGTCGTCCAGCTTCCAGCGGGCGACGGGAGCGTGGCCGGCCTTCACGTTGAAGTCGTAACGCGACTCCCCGCTGCTTCGGCCCGACCGGTCGATCGCGCGGACCGTCAGCGACTTGGGTCCCTCGGAGAGCGGCAGGTACGGAATGGTCACGGCCGCGCCCGGCCGTTCCGCGGAGACGGTGCCGTAAGGGCCGCCCGTGAAGCCGTACGTGTACGACACCACGTCGTCGGAAGGCGAGTCCATGGTGAAGTGGCCGTAGACGCCCACTCCGTCCACCCAGAACACGTCCTCCGGGTTGGGGTATTCGGGAGAGGTGATCGTCGCCTTCTCCGGGCTCACGTCGTCGTACACGAAGGAGCAGACCGAGCCGTCACCCTCGTCGCTCCAGGGGGAGGTCGCCTTGCCGTCGTTCGCGCGGACATGCCAGGAGACGACGGTGTTCGCTGGGATGTCGTTCGGCATCGTCCAGTACTGGCGCGACCCCGAGGAGAGAGTGATGGTGGTGTAGGTACGCTGCTGTTCCACTCCGGCCGCGTCCGTCCACCAGGCTTCGAACTCGCCACTGAGCGGGCTGGATTCGGAGGGCTGGTTGTCCTCCTCCGGGTCGTACAGCACCGCACTGAGCCTGGGCGGCGTCGAAACGTAGGGCGTGTTGTCACCGGTCGCGCACGGCTTGCCTCCCGACTGGAGGTCTTGGACAAGCGGCTGATTCGGCGGCAGGTTGTCCACCGCGTACGCCGTCCCGGCAGCCGTGGCCAACAGCGCCGCCGCACAGCTCCCCACCACCGTGCGTCTGCGTCTGCCTGTCCTTGTGAACCTGGTCAAGTGGCCCTCCCCTGTGAGTACTTGATGCTCGTGGATCACACGAGTGCCTGAAGCTAACAGAGCCCACTGACAGCACGGAAAGGGTTTCCTGGCCTCCTGGCCGACCTGTTCCAGAACCTCGGTGTCGTCGAAGCGGAACAAACAACAACGCCGGGGAGGCTCGGCAGGGGCACGGAAGTGCGGTTGCTGTTCGTGTTCGACCATCATCTCGTTGGACAGGGAATCCGCTCAATCCGCTGCTCGCTGGTTTGGCGGTTTCGGCGTACTGCTGACGGAGACGGGAATGCGGTTCCGCGCTTTGGTCAGCAGGCGCTCGATTTCGTGGTGCGAAGTCGCTGGTGTCGAGTCGCGGAAGCGAACGCGAGACGAAACGAACGGTCATCAAGGAAGAGAACGATACGGAGCGTGCGCGAATCGCTGCCGATATTGAGCGTGAGCGGATTCGGCGTGGCGGGACAGGGCAAGAGGAATTTCCTGACCCCTCATGCCGCACAGCGGTACCCAGGCAGTCGAGGCCACGTCCGCGCGGCCCCACGGCTCGACGGCGCCCAGGGGTGCGGCCGCCGCCCCGCGGGAGCGCCCTGCCGATTGCCTGTCTGTTCCGCTTGCTTGGAGTGCACGCCAAGGCCATAGCGTTGCGGGCATGCCGGTATCGCCAGGGTCTCGCCGGTGTCCCGGAAAGCTGCCTGACCTCTATACCGGCTGCATGGGCATGAGTTTCTTCTGAACCGAACCCCCGACGCGTCGACGCGTCATCCCGCACGACCAACGAGAAAGACGGAAAGTGGTAGACAGTCAATTCACAACGCACGCGGAACTTTTCGATCTGAGCGGAAAGCGCGCGCTCGTCACCGGTGGCACCAGAGGCATCGGGATGATGATCGCGCGTGGCCTTCTCCAGGCGGGCGTCCGCGTGGTCATCAGCTCACGCAACGCGGAAGCGTGCGCTCAGGCACAGGAACAGCTGTCCACATTCGGTGAGGTGCGGGCCATCCCCGCCGACCTGTCCCGCCACGACGAGTGTCGGCGACTGTCCGACCTCGTCACCGCCGACTCGGAGCGTCTCGACATCCTCGTCAACAACGCGGGCGCCCTGTGGGACGAGCCGCTGGCGACGTTCCCGGACGCGGCCTGGGACACGGTCGTCGACCTCAACCTGAAGTCGCCGTTCTGGCTGGTCCAGGAACTGCTGCCCGCACTTCGCAAGGCGGGCACCGCCGACGATCCGGCGCGGATCATCAACATCGGCAGCATCGCGGCCATCCACATCCCGCAGCGGCCCAACTACTCGTACTCCAGCAGCAAGGCCGCGCTGCATCAACTCACCAGAGTGCTCGCCAAGGAACTGGGACCGCAGCACGTCACCGTGAACGCCGTGGCACCGGGACCGTTCCCGTCGGCGATGATGGCTGCAACCCTCGATGAGTTCGGCGAGGCGATCGCGGCGTCGGCCCCACTACGCCGGATC
Organism: Streptomyces sp. NPDC048504; assembly: GCF_043200035.1. Classification (NCBI taxonomy): domain Bacteria; kingdom Bacillati; phylum Actinomycetota; class Actinomycetes; order Kitasatosporales; family Streptomycetaceae; genus Streptomyces; species Streptomyces sp. NPDC048504. The sequence continues at coordinate 362,924 of NZ_JBICXA010000009.1, read as the reverse complement.
GGCCGCGACGACGACATGGCGGGTGTCGCCGTGTTCCTCGCCAGCCGGGCAGGCGCATACCTGACGGGCGCCGTGATCCCCGTCGACGGCGGCATCGCCACAACCGCGTAGGCCGCCTAGGGGGCGTGTCGAAGCACCCGAACCCGCGGCCTTCGGCCATTTTGTCGAGCAGGCCCATCTGTGCGGCACAGCACGGTCGCCGGGGACCGGGGGGACTCCCGGAGCGGCTTCAAGTCCGCCGGGGGAGTGGTGTCGGTGTGGACGGACCAGTTCCGCACCCTCCGTCAGCTGACGGAGGGTGCTCAGGGTCAGCGGTTCTGGTCGGGCTTCTGTGCGGTCCTGCCCGCCGGGGCAGTGCGGAGCATGGCCTTGTAGAGGGCGTCGTGCTCGGGCGGCGAGGGCAGGGGGGCTCGCGCCGGGGCTTCGAAGGACTGGATCATCAGCGCGACGACGCGTCGCCAGGCATCGGGAGCGGCATCGCCGCAGGCGTTGACGACGCCGAGGTTCGCCATGTGCAGCAGCACCAGATCCGAGGGGTCGAAGTCCTCGCGCAGCCGGCCCGTGTCCTTGGCGCGGCCGATGAGCTCCACCATGCCCTCGTACGCCTCGTTGCGGCGTTCCTCCATGGCCCTGGCGGTGGGAAAGGTCATGGTCAGGACGTCGGCGAAGCCGTTGTCGGCGGCCTGCATCGCGCAGGCGGCCTCGATGTAGCCGGCGAAGCCGTGCCAGGGGTCGGGGTCTTCGAGGGCGGTGGCGACCGCGTCGGCGTAGGCGTCCATGCGGTCGGAGAAGACGGCGGCGACCAGCTCCTCCTTCGTGGGGAAGTGACGGAAGACGGTGGCGATCCCGACGCCCGTTTCGCGCGCCACGGAGGCCATGGACGCGCCCAGGCCGTCGCGTCCGAACACGGTGCGCGCGGCGGCGAGGATCCGGCCGCGGTTGCGCTCGACGTCGCTGCGCACAGGCTGGGCGCCGGGGGCGTCGGGGTGTCGGTGGCCGGGGTTCATGACGGGCAGTCTAGCAATCGGAAAGGCCTATCCATTTCCTGTGCTACGGTGGTCGCACCGAAATGGAAAGGGCTATCCGTATCGGAATCACGAAACGGATAGCCCTTTCCATAACGTCCCGTCCTCTTGACGCGTCCGTCGCCTAGACGGCGTTCTGCGAAAGGATCGCTGTGACCAGCATCGCCATCATCGGAGCCGGCCCCCAGCTGGGCCTGGCCATCGCCCGCACCTTCGGCTCCCAGGGCTACGACGTCGCCCTGATCTCCCGGAACCGCGCCAAGCTCGACGATCTCGTTGGCACGCTCACCGCTGAGGGCATCACCGCTGCCGCGTTCCCCGCGGACGTACTCGATCGCGACGCCCTCGCTCAAGCCCTCAAAGACGCCGCCGCGCAGTTCGGCGGCATCGACGTCCTGGAGTACTCCCCGGTGGGCACCATGGGCTCCACCGTGCTGACCACGCCGATCGAGACCGAACCCGCCCATGTGCAACACGAGGTCGAGTTCCAGCTCTACGGCGCCATCGCCGCCACCCGCGCAGTCCTGCCGGCGATGCGCGAGGCCGGCGCCGGCACCCTGCTCTACACCACCGGCGCGGGCTCGATCGACCCCGTCCCACAGGTCGGCAACGTCAACGCCGCCGCTGCCGCGCTGCGGAACTGGGTGCTCAACCTGCACAAGGAACTGGACGGCACCGGTGTGCAGGCAGCCCATGTCGGCATCGACGTGTCGATCGGCACGCCGGCCGTCCCCGGATTCCCGACCGCCCAGCCCGAGGAAATCTCCCCGGTCTACTGGGACCTGCACACCACCAAGCGCGACCAGGCCGAACTCGTCTTCAGCCGCTGAGGCCGCGCCTGGTCCCTGGTGTTCTGTCGGCTTCACGCCTGGGCGAGCAGCGGGTCGTACGGGGTCGAGCGGCGGCGGCCTGACATGAAGGACAGGAAGTCCTTGACGAACGCGCTGCGGGTGTACGCGCCGCCGGTAATGGTGTCGGTGCCGGTGGTGTCGCGGTGGAACGCCGTCCGGAACAGGGCCCGGTACTCGTCCGCGTCGATGCGCTGGTCGCCGTCCTTGTCGGTGACGTCGAAGAGGACCTCCGCCACTCTGATCAGCGCGGGTCCGGCCAGGGACGGGGCGGCCGCGGCGTACTCCTGGGCGCTGACCCGGCCGTCGCCGTCGGTGTCGAGGGCGCTCTGGAGTTCCCGCCACCAGTCGGCGTAGGCGTTGTAGAGCCTGGTCTCCTCGGGCTCGTCGAGGTCGAGGCGGGTGGACAGTTCGCGGGCCATGGCGGCGAGGTCCGGCCAGTCCAGGCAGCCGTCGCCGGTCTGGTCCAGCACCTCCCGGAAGAACTCCTCCGCGTCGCGCCGCATCCCTCCGGGTGCGGTGGGCTCGGGTCCCGGTTCCGGGGCGAAGGGCGTGACGAGCCGGAGGAAGGCTCCGGCTCGCCTCATCTTCTGGTGCAGGGCGCGGACGGTCCGCGCGCGGGGGTCGTCGCTGTCGGGGGAGAGTGACAGCAGGTCGGCGATGTTCTCGGCGCGGATCCAGCCGTCGGGCAGGAAGCGGGCCAGGCCGACGGTCAGGTAGGCGCTCTGCATCAGCGTCTGGGCGCCGGGCAGTTCGGGCAGTCCCGCCCGGCGGCGGAACGGCTCGGGCAGCGAGGCCACGGTGATGGCTCCGATGACCGGACCGCCGACCGCGCGGCCGAGTGCCCACAGGGTGGGCAGACCGTTCAGCAGTGGCGGAGCGGGAAGGTGGTCGAAGAGCTTGTAGAGGATGATGCGCATCGCCTCCGTGTTCTCCAGCTCCTCCTCCACCACCCGGTCGTAGTACCGCCAGAACTCGTGGAGCGTGGCGGGTAGTTGACCGGCTTCGTCCCCCAAGGCGCCCAGGAACGCCTGGAATTCGGCGTACAGCCTCTCCATGGCCCGTTGTTCCAGGGGCTGTCCGCTCAGCCGGAACATGGTGACGGTGCTCTCGAACAGCGTCGCCACCACCCAGGCGCGCGCCGCGGGGTCCAGCGCGTCGTACGGCCGGTCGTGGGCGTCGGTCCCGTTCAGCCGCGCGTGCAGCCGGTTGAGCCGCGCCGCCTCCCGCTGCCGTACGTCGTCGTCGGCGCCGAACATGCGCTGCAGGCTCAGGAAGGTGTTGTACAGCCTGCGCCAGGGGTGGGCCACGAACGTGGAGCTGTCGATCAGGGCGGCGCCGATCTGCGGATGCGCGGCCTCCAGTACGGTCGCCCGCACCACGGCCAGGGCCCAGCGAGGATCGCTGAAGGACTCGTCGAACTGCGAGCCCGGGCCGAACACCGGCGCCAAGTCTCCAGCCGGGCGCGGCTGTTGGGGGATGCCGGAACCTGTGTCGGTCACGATCGAGGTTCTCCGTTCAGGATGGGAACGACGCCGCCGAAACGGCGTTCGCGCTGCCGGTAGGTGTGCAGGCACTCCAGGAAGTGCGGCGCGCGGAAGTCGGGCCACAGCACCGGCGGGAAGACCCACTCGGCGTACGCGACCTGCCAGAGCATGAAGTTGGAGATGCGCTGTTCACCCGAGGTACGGATCACCAGGTCCACATCGGGGGTGTCCGGGAAGGGCAGATGGGCGGCGAAGGTCTGCTCGGTCACGCCGTCGGCCGGCACGCCGTCGCGGATCAGCGACCGCGCGGCCTCGACGATGTCCCGGCGCCCGCCGTGATCGAAGGCGACGGTCAGCGTGAGACCGCGGTTGCCGGCAGTCAGCGTCATCAGGTCGGCGAAGTCCCGGGCCAGCGCCGGGGGGATGCGGGGATCGGTGACACCGAGGAAGCGACAGCGGATGCCCCGCGCGTGCAGCAGCGGAGCGTGCTTGCGCACCACCCGGCGCACCAGCCGCATGAGGAAATCGACCTCGGCGCTCGGGCGCCCCCAGTTCTCGGTCGAGAACGCGTACATGCTCAGCCACTCGACTCCGGCCGCCCGCGCCGCCTCGATGACGTCGATCGCGGTCGTCTCCGCGGCACGGTGCCCGGACGTACGCGGCAACGACCGCTGAGCCGCCCACCGCCCGTTCCCGTCCATCACGCACGCGACATGCCGCGGCACCGCGCGCGGCCCCTCGCCGCCCGCCCGCCCGGCGCCGGCACCAGAACCCCCGACGGCCTGCCGAACTGTCACGCCCACCCCCCGACAGCGCAGCTCATCGAGCTGATCCGATCACCCCGACCGGTGATCACCTCAACCAGCGTGTCAGCGACCGGGGTTGTGCCAGGTGGGAGTTCGGTGACTTCACCCTTGGCACTTCCGTCCGAATCGGGTCCCCGGCTGAGCGGCCCAAGAGCGTGATCCCCGCCCCGGTCGAGCCGGGGCGGGGATCGGGGCGGAGTCTCCGGTCAGGGTGGTCAGTCGAGTTGGGTGACCTTCGGGGTGTCGCCGGCCGACGCGGCGTCCGCCGGGGGCAGGGCCGTGGGATAGACACGGATGCCGCTGATCGCTCCGTTGGTGTATTCGCCGTAGGCGCCGGAGGACTGTTTGCGGCCGATCTCCAGGGGACCGGTGGCGTTCCAGGGGGTGTAGGTCCAGTCCCTGGTGCCCGTCAGCCTGCCGTTGACGTACAGGCGGATCTCCTTGGCGCCGGCGTCGTAGACGCCGAGCAGGTGGGTCCACTGGCTCGCGGTCGCCTTGCTGCCGTAGACCGCTCGCCAGGCGGCGGCGGTCGTGTCGGTGCTGTGCCGGCCGAAGGCCCAGGACTGGGTGCCCGCGGAGTAGTACAGCTGGAAGCCGTTGTTCACCGAGTAACCGGAGGATGCCCCGGCGTTCACGCCGGGGAGGAATCCGGCTTCCCGCGCAGCGGGGCAGGAGAAGCCGAATCGCCGCCGGGCGATTCGGCGTCCAGCACGCGAGAGTTGAGGGCGACCTCGATGAAGTGCAGGATCTCGGCGTTGAGGGACCGCCGGTCGGCAGCGGCGCGAGCGGTCAGCCGCGCATGAAGTGCGTCGGGGAGTCTGAGGTTCAGTTTGACCATACCCTCAGAATAGGGCCATCATGGGGCCATGGCGACAGTGAAGGAAGCCGAGGACACCGGGCGCGCCCGGTGGACTTTCCGGCTTCGTGTGTCGTCCACCGCGCTCGCCGCCCTTGAAGCGGAACGGGCGCGCTGCCGATGGATCTGGAATGAGAGCTGCGCCAAGTCCCAGCAGGCCCACGTGTGGAACAAGAGCCGCCCTGAAGGCGTGGACAAGCGAACGTGTGGCCCTGCTCAACTCGACAAGATGCTGACCGGGGCGCGCACCGCGAACGCGTGGCTGCGTGAGGGCAGCTCGGTACCGCAGCAGCAGATCATCCGCGACTTCGCCAAGTCCCGTGCCAAAGCGCAGAAGGACATCAGGGCCCGGCTGCCACAGCGGCAGCGCGCGGGGATGCCGAAGTACAAGAAGAAGCACGAGGCCGACCCGAGCCTGAACTACACACAGCGCGGCTTCCGCCTCAAGGACGGGCTCCTGTACCTGGCCGGGGGCATCGCGCTGACCGTGGTGTGGTCGCGGGAACTGCCCGGGCCGCCCAGTTCGGTACGGGTGTTCCGGGACGGTATCGGCCATTGGTATTGCTCCTTCGTTGTTCCCGCCGAGGTCCAGCCGCTGCCCGGGACCGGTTCGGTGATCGGCATCGACTGGGGCGTGACGGAGACCGCGACCACCACATCCGACGCGCACGACCTCCCCCACGCCGAGCACGGCAAGAAGGCGCGGCAGAAGCTGACCCGGTACGACCGGATGATGGCCCGCCGCAAGCCCAAGAAGGGGCAGGCCGCCTCCAAGGGCTACCGCGGGGCGAAGAGGCTGCGGGCCAAGACGTACAAGAAGGCCGCCCGGCAGTGTGAGGACGCCGGCCGCAAGTGGGCCAAGAAGGTGGTCCGCGACCACGACGCCCTCGCGGTCGAGGACTTCAAGCCGAAGTTCCTCGCCAAGTCCACCATGGCCAAGAAGGCAGCCGACACCGCCATCGGCGCCACCAAGCAGGCCCTGATCCAGATGAGCCGCAAGCACGGCCGCGCCGTGCACCTGGTACACCCCGCGCACACCACGATGGACTGCGCGCACTGCGGAGCGAGAGCCAAGCACGCACTGCCGCTGGGGATGCGCACCTACACCTGCACCGCATGCGGAGTCTCCACCCCCAGGGACAAGAACTCCGCACGCGTCATGCTCGTCCGGGCTGGTCTCAACCCGGCTGGTGCCGATGGCAGAAGACCTCCTGGGGCGCCGCTCCAGGAGGCGGCCTGAGCCAGGAATCCCCCTTGTTTACGAGGGGGAGGATTCAATACCAGGTCTTCGTCGACGAAGCGCGCTCCTGGTCGGGCATCCAATGGTTCAGGAACGGGATTGACATCACGGACGAAATGAAGGACTACCGGCCATGACGAAGTTTCCCGGCGCCGAGGTCGGCCGTTCGTTGGCCGCGGCACTCAACGCCGAACTCGGCGCGGATTCCCCACACCGGTTCCAGGCTCCCCAGGAACGGCCGGGCACCTTGGCGTTCATTACCGACGGCCGCGCGAAGGTGAACGTGATCACCGGTAGCGACGCGTACGCTCTCTCGTTCCTCCGGGACAAATGGGGCTGGGCCCACGGAGGTACCCAGGACCGGCACCAGCTAGTGGAGGCGGCCCGGGCCTGGCTCGCCGGGACCGGACTGGAGGAGATGGCCGCGCGTTGGCCCTTCGTGGAGTTCTCGGAGCTGCAACTGGCCTATGAGCGGGGCGACGCGCTGGAGACGCAGTGGCGGATCATCCGCCGTGACGCTACGGAGTACTACCGCGACGTGGTCGAACTCGCCGCGGAGAATCCCACGGTGCGCAGGTTCTTCCCGGGCCTGGGGCACGACTTCCTCTTCATGCCGAACCCGTTCACCCGCGACATGCTGGCGTCGGTGACCTTCCAGAGACCGGGGCACTTCCGGCTCTACGCCCCCGGCCACCCCGACCCCCTCGACGAGGGCCCCCCGTCCACCGTGATCACCAAGCTCGCGGAACTGCTCGAAAACCTGGAAGACTGACGTCATGGCGTATCTGATCATCGGCCTGATGGCCGTGTTCGCCGGTGTCCGGGCCCTCGGGCTGCGGCGCCGGCAGTTGAGCGCGGCAGCGGCGCCGTCCTCGTCGGTGATCCTGCGGCCGGCGGTGCTGGCCGGTCTCGCCGGTCTTGCCTTCGCGGGCGGGGTCTTTCTGCTGTTGGGCGGGATCGTGGTGCTGGCCCAGGGCTGACTGTGAAGGGGTGAACAGGCGGCGCGGCACACCCGTACCCCCTGTCGTGACCCACCAGACACCGCAGTCAACACCCCGAGCCCACACCGCCCGCCTGCGCCGCAGCGCCGCACTCGCCCTGCTCCCGCTGGCCGTGGCCTGCGGCGGGGGCGAGGACAGAGCCGAAGAGAGGCGGAAGGCGACTCCGACCGCAGTGACCGCCGCCCCCGAGGCCGGAGTTGTCGCCCCCGCCAAGGTCGAGGTGATCGCCGGGCTGACCGGGTGCACCGCCGAGATCCGGATCGAGGCGGAGGAGTTGCGCGAGGGCCAGTGCCGGACCGAGCAGGGCGAGTACCGGATCACCACGTTCCCCGAGGAGCGCTTCAAGGAGACCTGGCTCGACACCGCCGCGATGTACGGCGGCAAGTACCTCGTCGGCACCCGCTGGGTCGTCAGCGCGTCGCCGGAGCTGCTGGACGGGTTCCGTTCCCGACTCGGCGGGACCGTGCGGGAGTTGCGTCCCGTCGCGCCCACGACGGCGCCCTGAGTCACCCCTCCGTCCTGAGGTGGGCCAGTACCTCCTCCAGCGGCAGGTCGTAGGCGTCCTTGTCGTCCGTCCACCGGCGCAGCACCGCCGCCGCGCCCTGCGCCATGTCCGCCGGCAGTCCCGCCGTGCGCAGGGTGGCCGCGATCTCCTCCAACTCCGGTGCCCAGCGCCAGGCGCGGGCGGCGACGCTGGGGAGCTGGTCGGTCTCGGCGAGGATGTTGGACGTCAACGAGCGTGCCTCGCGGGCGAGTTCGGCGGCCACGCCGTGGTGCGCGGCGAGGGCGTGCGACACGGCGGCCAGGACCCGCGCCGACTTCTGGTACGAGGCGTACGCCATCTTCAGCGCCGACGCGGCACCGAGTGAGGCGTTCAGAGGGCGGGCCATGACGTGCGTGTCCCTGAACGCCCTTGCCACCCGGGCGACTTGCTCTGCGTCGCCGCTCAGGTACAGGCGCGGGGCGCTGCCCGGGCCGGGCGGGCCGCCGACGATCGCGCCGTCCAGCATCAACACACCGCGATCCGCGCACGCCGCCGCGATACGCCTCGTACGGTCCGGGCTGATGGCGTTGGCCTCGACGTACACGCCCCGGAAGGGGTGGGTGAGGACCTCTCGCGCCACGTCCTCCGCCGCGTGCGGCGGGCAGACCGAGAGCACGAAGTCGCTTGCGGCCAGGGCGGATTCGAGGGACTTGGCGGGCTCCAGGCCTGCCTCGCGGGCACGTTGGAGGCTGGCGGGGCTTCGGCCCGTCGGGACGTACAGGACTCGGGTGGCCGTACGGGTCGCCTCGCCGCCGACTTTCGCGCCCATGGCGCCGGGATGCAGCAGCGTGAAGGTGGTCGTCATGGGCCTCACGGTACGGACTTGATGTTGTTGGGAGTCGCGAGGGCGAGTGTGGGGCATAGGAGAGGGGCATAGGAGATATGAGCCTCGGGAGGGCGCCATGAACCGACAGATCCGCGTTCGCGTCAGTCGCCGGCCCATCACGCCTCGCGACGACACCATCGACCGCAGGACGCCGTCGGGGCGGATCCTGCCCTACTGACACCCCGCCTCCTGCTCCACTGACACCCCTCCGGCGTCGCTCTCACAGCGGCGACTGCCACCGGACCGTCGTGCCGCCACCGTCGCCGTCACCGGTCCCTCCGTCGTCGTACACCCTCAGTCCCACGGCGTCCCTGCCGTCCGGCAGGGGCGTCGTCGTGTCGATGGTGATCTCCAGGCGGGACACGTCGGCGCGGCCGGACGCGGCGGTGAGGGCGCGGCGGAGCGCGGCGAGGAGGTGGGTCGCCACCTGGTCGGGGACCACCGTGTCCACCGGGCCCACGAAGTGGGTCGAGGGCTGGAAGCCCAGGACGGCGGAGGCGGCGGCCGTCTCGCGAAGTACCTTGCCCCGTACGCTCGTCGGGGCCTCCGCCGGAGGTTGCTGCAGGGCGAAGATCGCGGTGCGGACCTCCTGGATCGTCGACTGGAGTTCGTCCACCGCGCGGCCGAGGAGCTCGTGGGCCGGGTCCGTGTCCTCGGTTCTGCGCTGCGTGGACTCCAGCAACATGCCCGTGGCGAACAGGCGTTGGACGACCAGGTCGTGCAGATCGCGGGCGATGCGGTCGCGGTCCTCGTACACCGCGAGGCGTTCACGGCTGTGCTGCGCGTCGGCCAGGACCAGCGCGAGCGCGGCCTGGGACGCGAACTGCGTTGCCAGCAGGCGTTCTACGGCCGTGTAGGGGCGGTCGCCCGGGCGGCGGGGGAGAGCCAGGGTGCCGATGAGGCGGCCGTCCGCCTGGAGCGGGAGCATCATGCTCGGGCCGAACCGGTGCCGTACATGCGTCGTCATGCGCGGGTCGGTCGCCGAGTCGTCGATGAACACCGGTTCACCGCCCAGGAGTTGGACGAGGACGGGGCTGCCGGGCTCGATGGTCGTACCGACGATGTCGCCCGGGTCCTCGTAGGTGGACGCGGTGACGATCTCCATGCCGCCCGCCGCCGTGCGCTGCAGGATCACGCCCGCGGCGGCGTCGGCGAGAGCCCGCGCGCCCTCCGCGACCGTCTTCAGCGCGTCGGCCGCGGTCTCGCCGGTGAGCAGTGCGGTGGTGACGGCCGCCGCGCCCTCGATCCAGCGTTCGCGCTGCCGGGCCGTCTCGTAGAGGCGGGCGTTGCCGATCGCGATGCCGGCCTGGGCGGCGAGCACGTGCAGGAGCTGCTCGTCCTCGGCGGTGAAGGGGGCGTCGTGCCGCTTGCCGGCGAGGTGGAGGTGGCCGAACACCTCGTCGTGGACGTGGATCGGCACGCTGAGCACCCCCGCGGGCGGCGGCTCGGCACCGCCCGTACGGATCTCGGTGAGCCCGTCCTGCCCGGGGTCCGTGGTCCCGAGCGCCGCGTACCGCGCGCCGGTCAGCTCGGCCGCGCCGTCCACGATGTGCTGGAGCGTGGTGCGCAGTTCGAGCTCGGAACCGACGCTCAGGACGGCTTCGAGGAGGCGCGAGAGGTCGGGGACGCCGTCGTCCACCTCGGCCGGGCCGGGGCTCAGGTGGTGGCCAGCGGGTCCAGGACCAGCGGCTCGATCTTGCCCTCCAGCATGTAGCCCAGACCCTGTACGGCACACACGTCCGGCCGCTCGGCGATGTGCACCGGCATCCCGGTCGCCGTACGCAGCATCTGGTCGAAGCCGGGGAGCAGCGCGCTGCCGCCGACCATCATGATGCCGCGGTCGGCGAGGTCGGCCACCAGGTCGGGCGGGCAGTTGCGCAGCACCCGGCCGATCCCGTCGAGCACGGCGGTCAGCGGGGTCTCGATCGCGTCCCGTACGGCCGCGGTGTCGACCCGTACGGAACGCGCGAGGCCGCTCGCCACGTCCCGCCCGTGGATCTCGGTGGTGGTCGGGCCGTGCGGGGTGAGACCGTTGCCGGACAGGGCGACCTGCAGCGGCCGTACGGACTGGCTCGGCAGCATCAACTCGTGCTCGTGGCGCAGGTGTTGGACGATCGCGTGGTCCACGGCCTCGCCGCCCACCGGGATGCGCTCGGCGGTGACGATCGAGCCGAGGGAGAGCACGGCGACCTGCGTCGCGGCGGCCCCGCACACCATGATCATGGTGGCCTCGGGCCGCTCGACGGGCAGCCCGCAGCCCACGGCGGCGGCGATCAGCGTGTCGACCAGCTCCACCCGGCGCGCCCCGAGCCCGACCAGCGTCTCGATCGCGGCCCGCTGCGCCAGCGGATCGGCGTCGTGCGGGGTGCAGGCGGCGGCCCGCAGCCGGGGCTTGCGGCGCAGCGCGCGGCGGACCTTGTCGCCGATCAGGTGCCGCAGCATGCGCTGCGCCATCTCGATGTCGACGACCGTGCCGCCGGAGACGGGCCGGACGACCCGGATGTAGTCGGGCGTACGGCCCGTCATCTTCTCCGCGAACTCTCCTACGGCGATGAGCGCGCCGGTCCGGGTGTTCACGGCGGCGGCGGACGGCTGGTCGACGACGAGCCCGGCGCCCTTGACGTAGACGCGGGTACGGGCGGCACCCAGGTCGACGGCGAAATGGCAGCGTCGCAACTGCTCCAGACTGACGGTCATGGCAGGTTCTCCCGAGAGCGCGGACCGGGGCTTCGCCGGGTGGCGGGCCTCTTTCGCATCGTGCGGGGGTGAGGGAGCGGGCGCGCCTTGTGGTGGGCCGGGCGGGGTGCCGCTGAATGGGGGTATTTGTCCGCAATGCCAGAGTTAAAGAGTGCGTAAAGGGCAGTGGGGGCGTCCTCGTGACGCCGCGTTGGCGGGAAACCGCCGGGGCGTCAATCCGCCAGCTCCATTCAACTCCCTTGCGCCACAAGGCACACGACACTCTTCGCAGCACTCGACGACTCCGCGATTCGACGAAGAGGGGCGTGCATGAGCAGAGGACCAGTCAGACGCGGGGCGGTACTGCTGTCGGCCGGGCTCGTGGTCGCACTGCTGCCGGCGGTACAGGCACAGGCGGCCACCGCCACCCCGGCCACGAACACCACCCCCACCGCGAGCCCCACCCGCACCGTCACCCTCGTCACCGGCGACAAGGTCACCGTCACCGACCTCGCGGGCGGCCGGAAGACCGTGAGCGTCGAGCGCCCCCAGGGCGCCACCGGAGCCGTCCGCACCCAGACGGCCAACGGCGACATCACCGTCGTACCGGACGAGGCGCTCCCCTATCTGCGGACGGGCACCCTCGACCGCCGCCTCTTCGACGTGAGCGAGCTGATACGGCAGGGGCTCGCCGACCAGAAGACCGACGAGCTGCCGCTGATCGTGACGTACGACAAGGGGGCGCAGGCCGTGACCCCGCGCGGCGCCGAGCGGACGCGGACCCTCGCGAGTGTGCGCGGGGCCGCCGTCGACGCGGACAAGGGGCGCGGGTTCTGGGGGGCGTTCACCCGGCAGGACGGGGTGCGGAAGGTCTGGCTGGACGGGCGGGTGACCGCCGACATGGCCGAGAGCAACGCGCAGATCGGTACGGCACACGCCTGGGAGGCCGGGCTGACCGGCAAGGGCGTCACAGTCGCCGTACTGGACACGGGAGTTGACCTTTCCCACCCCGACCTCGCCCAACGGGTCTCCGTCACCAAGAGCTTCATCGACGGCGAGGACGTCGCCGACCGCAACGGACACGGCACCCACGTCACCTCCACCGTCGGCGGGAGCGGGGCCGCATCCGACGGGCAGGAGAAGGGAGTTGCTCCGGACGCCACCCTCGCCGTGGGCAAGGTGCTCAGCGACCAGGGGTCCGGGAGCGAGTCGCAGATCATCGCCGGGATGGAGTGGGCCGCGCGGGACGTGCACGCCAAAGTCGTGTCCATGAGCCTCGGTTCGACCGAACCCAGCGACGGCACCGACCCCATGGCCCAAGCCGTGAACACCCTGTCCCAGGAAACCGGCGCCCTCTTCGTCATCGCCGCAGGCAACACCGGCACCCCCTCGTCCATCGGTTCACCCGGCGCCGCCGACTCCGCGCTCACCGTCGGTGCCGTCGACGCGGACGACCAGGCCGCCTACTTCACCAGCGCCGGGCCGCGCCACGGCGACAACGCGCTCAAGCCCGACCTCTCCGCCCCCGGCGTCGACATCCTCGCCGCGCGCTCCCAACTCGTCGACGGCAGTGGGTACTACACATCCATGAGCGGTACGTCGATGGCGACACCGCATGTGGCGGGGGCGGCCGCGCTGCTCGCCCAGGAACATCCCGACTGGACCGGCGCGGAGATCAAGGACGCGTTGATGTCCACGTCGAAGCAACTCGACTCGTCCGTCTATGAGTTGGGGGCCGGTCGGGTGAACGTGCCCGATGCCGTCGACGCCCGCGTCACCGCCACCGGCAGCGCCGACCTCGGCTTCTACAGCTGGCCGTACGACGGCAACAAGCCGGTCACCAAGACCCTCGCCTACGCCAACTCATCCGACGAAGCCATCCAGTTGAGCCTTGTGGCCCAGGGAGCCCCGGCCGGTGTCGCCACCCTTGCCGACTCCACCCTCACCGTGCCCGCGCACGGCACCGCCTCCACCACAGTGACCGGCGACGGTGCGAAGGCCGAGGTCGGGAACACCAGCGGGCAGATCGTCGCCTCCGTGGACGGAACTCCCGTAGCCCATACGGCATTCGGGCTGGTCAAGGAGGACGAGCGGTACACGCTCACCGTGCACGTGAAGGACCGGGACGGGACTGCCACGGCCGCCGACCTGGTGGTGCAGCGGCTGGCGCAGGGCTACGACCCCTACCCGGAGGCTGTCGGCGACTCCGGGACGCTCAAACTCCGCCTCCAGCCGGGGACTTACAGCCTGACCTCCTTCCTCGACGTGCGCGGCAGCCGCGGTGCCGACTCGCTCGGGCTCGGTTTCCTCGCGGCACCTCAGATCACCCTCGACCGGGACCGCGAGGTCACCCTGGACGGGCGGCGGCTCAGGGAGGTCAGCGCGAAGGTTCAACGGCGCACGGAGACACGGCAGTTGGTCATGGAGTACGACCGGGACGCGAACGGCTCCGATCTCTTCGACGCCGTTCAGGTGCCGGTGACGTACGACAGCGTGTTCGCCGCCCCGACGGACAAGGTCACCCAGGGCAGCTTCGAGTACCGGACCGTGTGGCGGCTCGGCAAGCCCCTGTTGGAGGTCAAGGGGATCGGCGAGGCCGTCGTGCAGTCGGGCGGCACGCTCATCGAGGGGCACAGCCGACTGCCGTTGGTGGATGTCGGGGACGGTCCCATCACCAGTGCCGTCCGGGGACGCGCGGTGCTCGCCCACCTCGCCGACGGCGACGGTGCCGATCCGGTCGCGCTCGCGCAGGCCGCCCAAGACGCGGGAGCCAAGGCGCTGTTCGTGACGGACGACGTGGCCGGGCGGCTCAGCGCCTGGTGGGGAGCGGACGACGGTTCCGACCGCACGCTCCAGATCGCCTCGGTGAACGCGGCCGACGCGGCACGGCTGCGGGCGGCGAAGACGGTCGACATGACGGGGACGCGCAACACGCCCTACACGTACGACCTTTCGGCCGGACACCAAGGGGCGATCCCGGACGCCGATCTGACCTACGCGCCCAGCCGCCGTCAACTCGCCGTCCTGGACACGAAGTTCCACGCGGTGAAGCCGGTGAGCGGCGGGGAGTTCCGCTACTCGATCACCGATGCCTTCCCCATCGGGCTCGGCTTCCGGGAGCGCATCGACTATCCGGCCGAGCGGACGGACTACGTGTCGACCGGTCCCGGGCAGCGCTGGTCGGAGTCCGTGACGGTCGGGGACGGCACGCTGGAGGAACGCAGCGGGCTGGTGCAGTACACGGGCGGGACGCATCGCACCCTCGACTGGTTCAAGCCCGTGTGGCATCCGTGGCTCGGCACCGGGCTCGGCTGGGGACAGCAACGGTCGGGAAACCAGCTGCAGTTCAACACCCCGGGCTGGGGCGACTCCGGGCCCGACCACACCGGATTCGGCGATGCGTGGAGCGCCGACAGCGGCATGACCCAGACCACCGAGGTGTACCGGGACGGCACCCTGGTCGACCGGCGTACCAGCTCCGGCGCCTACGACTGGGACGCCCCCGCCGACGAACACACCTACAAGGTCGTCACCGACACCGCCCTCGACCCCGACCGCTGGGAACTCTCCACCGAGGGCCACGCCGAGTGGACCTTCAACTCGGCGGCCACGCCTGCCGATCGGTGGACCTTCCTGCCCCTCCTCAACCTCGCCTTCGACGTCGACACCGACCTCGCGGGCGATGTGCGGGGCGGCGGCCGGGTACCGGTCGGGATCAGCGCCTCGTACGTGGCGGGCGCGCCGGACACCGGGACGATCGTCGGCGGCACGCTCCAAGTGTCGTACGACGACGGGAAGTCGTGGCGGTCCGTACAACTCGGCGGGGCGGGCGCGACGTGGCACGGGACGCTGACCGTGCCGAGCGGCACCCGGTACATCTCGCTGCGGGCCTCCGCGAGTGACGACCAGGGGGGTTCGGTCACACAGGAGATCATCCGGGCGGTGGGAGTCCGGTAGGCCGGCCGGCGTCCGGCACTTCAGACGGGCGGCGCCGTCTCCTTGGGAGGGGAGACGGCGCCGTCGCTCACACCGGCCGCGTCCGGATCACGCCCAACTCCGCCAAGTCCTGCGGCCGGATGTGGAGTTGGTCAGCCGTCGACTCCGTCTCCTCCGGTGGCCGTTTCAGGATCGCGGCGGCCAGCTCCGGGGCGATCACCGAGAAATAACTGTCCGGTGTGGCCCAGGTGTTGCCCGGCGCGGCCAGCGCCAGCGCACCGCCGGAGCCGCCCTCGCCGATCAGCAACGTGGTGAGCGGCGTCCGGGCGGAGGCCACCGCGCCGAACAGGTCGGCGATCGCCGCGCCCGCGCCCTGCCGTTCCGCCTCGGCGTCGTTCGCCGCACCCGGGGTGTCCACCAGCGTCAGCACCGGGATACCGAGCCGGTCCGCGAGCCGGATCAGCCGGGCGGCGGTGCGATAACCGGCTGGCCGGGTCGCCGTCCCGGCCTGCGCGGCATACGCGATCGTCCGCCCCTCCCGCTCCCCGAACCCACACAGCATGCCCGCGTCGATGCCCCCGCACCGGTCACCGCTGATCGCGAGCCGGTGGGTGAAGTAGCTGTCCAAGTAGCGGTCGGCGCGCGGGCGTTGGGGGGAACGGGCGCGCTGCACGGCCTCCCAGCCGGTGCCCGGGAAGTCGGCCGCGACACGCTGCACGACCTCTCGCGCGGGCACTGGTGGGCCGGCCGGGGTGTGCTGAGTCGACCGGTCGCGCTGCTCTGCTTTCCGCCCGGTTCCCGGGAGATCGGCCTCGGTGTGGCGGGCCGGTCCGGAGTCTTGCACTGCGTCTCGCGCGGTCGGCGGGAGGCCGGGCTCGGTGTGGCGGGCCGGTCCGGAGTCTTGCACTGCGTCTCGCGCGGTCGGCGGGAGGCCGGGCTCGGTGTGGCGGGCCGGTCCGGAGTCTTGCGCTCCGTCCCGTCCGGTGCCCGGGAGGCCGGGCTCGGCGTGCCGGGCCGGTCCGGATTCCTGCGCTCCGTCCCGTCCGGTGCCCGGGAGGCCGGCTTCAGCGTGCCGGGCCGGTCCGGAGTCCCGCACCGCGTCTCGCGCGGTCGCCGGCGGGCCAGTCGGCGTGTGCTGAGCTGACCGGTCCAGCGCCGCGGGCACCGGCGCTTGTCCCGCCCACGGCGTGGTCAGCAGCCGTAGCCACCTCCCCAGGGTTTCCTTCAACTGCTCGGGTTCTACGACCGCGTCGGCCGCGCCCGCCGCCACCTGGGCCTCCGCCGTGTACGCCGTCGGGTCCGCGCCCGGGGGTCGGACGCGGGAGCCCGCGAAGCCGACCTGGGCGCCGGGCAGGGCCAGGATCACATCGGCGCCCGCGCCGAGCGTGGCCCAGCCGCCGCCCGTGGTCGGGTCGCGCAGTACCGCGATCTGGGGCAGCCCGGCCTCCCGGGTGAGCGCCGACTGGCGTGCCACGCGCTGGAGTTGGGTGAGGGCGACCATGCCCTCCTGCATCCGGCTGCCCCCGGTGGCGACCAACGGCACGACCGGCAACCGGTGTTCACGGGCGTACGTGTACGCCGCCTCAAGACGGTCCCCGGTGCGTTCGCCCAGCGAACCGCCGAGGTAGCCGAACTCGAAGGCGATCAGCACCGCTTGGGTGCCCGACACCGTCGCCGTGCCGCAGATCACCGACTCCGACTCACCCGTGCGGTCGGCGGCGCGGGCGCGCGAGGCGTCGTAGCCCTGCCAGGCGAGAGGGCCGTCGGGCTTGGACTCCCGTGCGGGGTAGGGGAGTTCGGTGAAGGTGGTGTCGTCCGTGACGAGGGCCAGGGTCTCGCGCGCGGTCAGGCGTTCAGTCACGGGTCAGGGCCCGCTTCAGGATCTTCCCCATGTCGTTGCGGGGCAGCGCGGAGATGTGGTGGACGACGCGCGGGCGCTTGTGCGGGGCGAGGCGGCTCGCCACATGGTCGGCCAACTCGGCTAGTTCCGGCGGGGATTGGGGGTCCGTCGGCACGATCCAGGCCACGACCCGCTCGCCCAGGTCGGGGTCCGGTTCGCCGGTGACGGCGGCCTCGCGGACCCCGGGGTGTTCGAGGAGCGCGTTCTCGATCTCGCCCGCGCCGATCTTGTAACCCCCGCTCTTGATCAGGTCGGTGGCCTTGCGGCCGACGATCCTGACATAGCCGTCGGGGTCGCGCACGGCCATGTCGCCGGTGCGGAACCAGCCGTCGGCGGTGAAGGCGGCGGCGGTCGCGTCGGGCCGGTTGAGGTACTCGGTGAAGAGGTTTGGGCCGCGCACCTGGATCTCGCCGACGCTCTCACCGTCGTAGGAGGGGAGGGGTGTGCCGTCCTCCTCGACGAGCCGCAACTCCACGCCGGGCAGCGGGACTCCCACCGTCCCGGCGCGCGGCTCGCCGTCCGCACGGACACTCGTGTTCATGAGGGTCTCCGTCATGCCGTAGCGCTCGATCACGCGGCGGCCGGTCGCCGACGTGATGCGTTCGTGGTCGTGGACCGGGAGCGCGGCCGAGCCGGAGACCAACAGGCGTGCGCGGCCGAGGGACTTGGCGAGTCCGGGGTCGTCGGGGAGGGTCTCGGCGATGCGGTGGTACATCGTCGGCACGCCGAACAGCATCGTCGCGCCGTCGTTCAACTCCCGTGCCACGCCCTCCGTGCTGAACCTGCCGAGGTGCCGCACCGAGCCGCCGCGCCGCAGCGGGCCCAGGATGCCCAGCACCAGCCCGTGCACATGGAACAGCGGCAGCCCGTGCACGAGGACGTCGTCGCCGGTCCACTGCCAGGCGTCCGCGAGGGCGTCCAGGGTGGAGGCGATCGCCCGGCGCGGGATGACGGCGCCCTTGGGCGGGCCGGTGGTGCCGGAGGTGTAGACGACGAGGGCGGGATCCTCGTCGTCGGGCGAGACGTCGGGACCGTCCACTCCGGCAGCCCGCACCTCGACGTCGACGCGCTCCAAGTGCCGTAGAGGAGGCGGAAGTTCGTCACCCGGAGCCGCCAGCACGAGCGTCGGGGCGCTGTCCGCCAGGATGTGGCCGAGTTCCTTCTCGCCCGACTTCGGGTTGAGGGGGACGGCCGCGACTCCCGCCCGCAGTACGGCGATCACGGCGACGGCCGTCTCCAGCGAGGGGGTGGCCCAGACGGCGACCCGGCCGGTGCCCGCGCACCGGGCCGCGAGGGCGTCCGCCGCCGCGCCCAGCTCCGCGTACGTCAGGGACCGGTCACCGAACCGGAGAGCGGGCTGCTCGCCCGGGTTGGTCAGGGCCGGGAAGAGGGTGGACACGCGGCGCACTCCTTAGCCGTCGGGGCAACGGTCCCCAGGTGCCGGGGACACCCCCGTTCCTACACCACGTCCGCCACCACACAGCTGACGTTGTCCGGACCCCCGGCCTCGTTCGCCGCGTCGACCAGGGACCGTACCGCCTCCTCCGGTTCCGGGCTCGCGGTGAGGAGTTCGCGGATCCGGTGCTCCGGGACGACCGCGGTCAGGCCGTCCGAGCACAGGAGGTAGCGGTCCCCGCGGTGGGTGTCGTGGAGCTTCAGATCGGGGGTGCCGTTCGTCAACGCCTTGAGCAGCATGGCGCGTTGGGGGTGGGAGCCGGCCTCCTCCGGCGTCAGCCGGCCCTCGTCGATCAGTGACTGGACGACCGAGTGGTCGTGCGTGATCCGGAACAGCCCGCCGTCGCGCAGCAGATACGCGCGCGAGTCCCCGATGTGCACGAGCGCCAGCTTCGAGCCCGTCCACAGCAGCGCGGTCAGGGTCGTGCCGTTCTCGGCGGGATCGGCCACGTCACGGACCGCGTCGGTGGCGCCCCGTACCGCCTCCTCCAGGAGGTTGAGCACATTGCCCGCCGGCACTTCTTCCGTGTCCAGGAAACGCAGCGCCTCCACCGCCGCGCCGCTCGCGGGCGCGCCCGCCGGGCCGAACCCGTCGGCGACCGCGAGCAGCCGCGTGCCCGCGTACGCGGTGTCCTGGTTGGAGGGACGGACCAGGCCGCGGTCCGAGTGGGCGGCGTAACGCAGTTCCAGCATGGTGGTGTCCTTTCCCGGTGCGGCCGTGGCGGCCGCGAGATGGTCGACGAGGAACCCGGCGAGATCCCGCCGCACCGCCGTCTCCGCCTCGACCCGGGCCCAGAAGGCACGGATCTCGCGGGCGGCGGCGGCCGGTTCGAGAGCACACACCGCACGGATCCCGGCCAGCGGCATGCCCAGCCGCCGCAGCCACGCGACCAGCCGCGCCCGCTCCAGCTGTGCCACCGCGTAGTACCGGTATCCGCTGTCGGGATCCACCCGCGCCGGCCGCAGCAGCTCCAGCTCGTCGTACAGCCGCAACGCCTTCGGCGACAGCCTGCACGCCCGCGCGAAGGCCCCGATCGTCAGCATGTTCCCCGTACCGCCCATGTGCGCCTCGACCTCTTCTCGGTTCCGTCACCGATGCTGGGGCTTCACCAAAGGGGAAGGTCAATCCGGTTGCCGCGGTTGCGGGGCGGCCGGTTAACCTGCGGATCTGTCCGCAGTCCGTACGACGATGGAGGCTCCGTGCCCCGAATCGCGCTCGCCACCTACGACCCCGGAGCCAAGCCCAGCAAGGACCGTGACCTCCCGGTGCTGGTGGAGGCGTTGCGGGCGGCCGGGGCCGAGGCGGTCGGGCTGCCGTGGGACGACGCCGGGGCCGACTGGGGAGCGTACGACCTCGTGCTCATCCGCTCCACCTGGGACTACAGCTGGCGCCCGGCCGAGTTCATGGCGTGGGCCGAGCGGACCGCGAAGGCGACGCGGCTCGCGAACCCGGTGCGGGTCGTGCGGTGGAACACCGACAAGCGGTACCTCGGCGACCTCGCGGCGGCCGGCGTGCCCGTCGTGCCGACCCGCTATCTCGCCCCCGGCGACCCGGCCGACCTCCCCGACGACCACGAGTACGTCGTCAAGCCGACCTCCGGCGCGGGCGCCCGCTTCGCCGCCCGCTACACGCCCGACCAGCACGAGACCGCCGTACGACAGCTGGAGCGCATGCATGCGGAGGGGCTGACCGCGATGGTGCAGCCGTATCTGACGAACGTGGACGTCAGCGGGGAGCGGGCGCTGCTGTTCTTCGGCGGGCGGTTCGTGCACGCTTCGCGGAAGGGGGCCGTGCTGGCGCGCGGGACGGCGTACGACGACGACAAGGTGTCCCACCCCGACCTGGAGCCGTGGACCGCGACCGAGGCCGAACTCTCCGTCGCCGAGCGGGCGTTGGCCGCCGTACCGGACGCACCGGAGCTGCTGTACGCGCGCGTGGACCTCGTGGACGGGCCGGACGGACAGCCGTGTGTGATGGAGCTGGAACTCGTCGAGCCGAACCTCTTTCTCGATCTGCATCCGGAGTCCTCGCTGGCCGCGGTGGTCGAGGCGGTTCTCGGGGCGGCCGCCAGTCGCTGATCGTCAGTCGTTGACCGCCGTTCGCTGGAGGAGGCCCCAGGTGAACTCGGCCGCGCACTGGCGGCGTACGCCCTGCGCGTCCGGGGCGGTGAAGGCGAGGCCCCAGCGGGTGGGGGCCGTGCCCTCCAGGGGGCGGGCGGGGGCGAAGGCGCGGGCCGCCTCGTCGACCGTGCAGGACCAGGGGGTCAGGTCGTCGAGGGTGTGGAGGGGCGGGGGTGTGGCGCCGGGGGCGCGGACCAGCCATTCGTTCCACACGGCGCCGTTCGGCGCGGTGAGCACCTCGAAGCGGAGGTCGGGCCAGAGGGGGACCGGCCACTGCCAGGCCTCGCAGTCGAGGTCGCCGATCCTGCGCTTCGTGGTCGACTCGGGGGTGCCGAGGATCGAGCGGTACCGGGAGGCGGCGGCCCGGCCGCGCGGGGAGTGCAGCATCGCCTGCCAGCGCTTGTTGGCCTCGCGCATGTCGGCGATCGAGACGCCCAGCTCATGACGGGCGTTCTCGACCAGGTCCGGGTTGTGGTCCGCCATGCGGCGCAGCAGGACCAGTTGGAAGTCGAGGGGGCCGAAGGGGCTCGCGGGGCGTTTCGTCTCGGGCATGCGATCCATCGTCGCGCACGGCACTGACATCGGGCCTGGCACCGGGGGTGCGGCCGTCGGCGAGGAAGAGCACCGAGTTGACGTAACGGGGCCCGCGCGCGAAGGGCAGGACCCGGCGCAGCAGCCCCTGGGAGACGACGTACGAGGTCCGGGCCTGGTGCTCCTCCAGGGGGAAGGCCGCGAGCCGGACCCAGTCCCTGTCCCTGTCCGGGAGGACCCAGCCCTCGTAGCCGAGCAGCGACAGATAGCTCACCACCGGGGCGATCGGCTGGATACGGGACTCCAGTTCGACGAAGAGCGCGGGGCGGTCGCGGGTCAGGAGGCCGGTCGCGCCGTGCAGGACGGCTAGTTCGCTGCCGTCGACGTCGATCTTGATGAATCCGACCTCCCGCAGCCCCAGCCCGTCGAGCGTGACGCACTGGACGTGCACGGCGCGGGCGTGGATGTCCCGGCGGACCAGCGACGACACCCCCCGGTCGCCCTCGTCGCCCGGCGGCAGCCACAGACGGGCCGTGCCGGGACGGTCGGAGGCGGCGGCCGGGACCACCCGGGCGTGCGCGGGGGCGGCAGCGGCGAGGAGCCGTGCCAGGTGCGGAACGGGTTCCACGGTCACCACCTCGCGCGCGTGTCTCCAGAGCCGGTGCGTCCAGGGGCCGTACCAGCCGCCCACGTCGACCGCCGTGCCGCAGTCGGGCGGCAACAGGTCGGCCAGACGGGCCAGTTCGGGCTCGAAGCGGGGGTAGACGGCGCGGGCGGTGGCGGCGACCAGGCGGGTGGGGAGGAGGGGCGCGAGGCGGGCGGTGAGGGTGCGGGGAGCGGGCTTCCCAGGGCTTGTGGGGGTCATGGGGCCATCCGTTTGAGGAGTTCCAAGTGCTCGGCGTCGTCGGTCACTTGCTCCCCGGACGAGGGCAGCAGTTGCGGGATGCCGTCGACGATGGGGTAACGGCGGCGTAGGCGCGGGTTGTAGAGCGCGTCCGTGGGGAGCAGGTGCAGCGGGCCCTTGTCGAGCGGGCAGGCCAGGATCTTCAGCAGGGGGTCGTCCGGATTCATGGGGGTGTCAACTCCTTGGCCTCGACCGGTGGTTGAGGCGCGTCGTCGTGCTTCGGCATGGTCAGCAGCACGGTGACCGCCAGGAGGGTGCCCCCGATCCGCAGGGCCAGCCGCAGCGGGTCGTGCGGCAGGGCCTCGCCGAACGCGAGCGTGCCGAGCACCGCCGTGAACAGACTGGTCACCGTCGTGCACACCGGCACGATCAGCGAGGCCCGGCAACGCTGCAGCGCCGCCTGGGACATGACCAGGCCGAACGCGCCGGTGAAGAGGAGGAGGTAGGGGTACGGGGACCGGAGCAGACCGACTACCGCCCCTCCCAGGTCACTTGTCGTCAGGTAGCTCGACACGCCCTTGATGGCGAGCGAGCTGACCCCGTACAACAGGCCCACCGCCACGCCGTATTCGACGCCCGTGGTGGGCAGCCGGTGGCGGTGGCCGGCGCTGCGCTCGGTGGACCGGTACAGCCAGACGCCGGCGGCGAGCGAGGGCACGCAGACCAACAGGATCAACGGGTAGGGCGCGTTGCGGCTGACGTGGTCCGAGCCTTCCTTGAGGGACAGCACGACCATCAGCAGGGCGACGAGGATCGCGCCGAGCGCGTACCGTTCGCGGCCGCTGGTCTCCTCGCCGAGCATGCGGGCGGACAGCAGCACGAGCAGCACCAGGCCGGACACGAAGATGCCCTGCGCGGCGGCGATCGGCAGCGTCCGGTACACGGCGAGCTGCGCGCCGAACCCGGAGGCCAGCGCGAGGGAACCGCCGATCCACAACGGGCTGCCCAGCACCAGCCGCAGGAGCCTTGCCGGTTGACGGACCGTCACCTCGGGCAGGGCCGCGAGCGCCCGTTTCTCCAGGACGAAGCCGGTGCTGTACAGCACGTTCGCCAACAGGGCCGCCGCCACTCCCCACCACACGGCCGCGCCCCCTACGTCTTCCGCGCGTGCAGCAGCAGGATCGACGCCAACTGCGGTCTGGCACAGGCCAGTCGGTCGAGGGGGCGGAGCGGTCGCGGTACGCCGTGGAAGGGCGCGCCCTTGAGCCCTACGACCTCGAAGCCGGCCGCCGACACGAACTCCCGTAACGCACGCGGGGTGTAGAGCCGCAGATGCCCTACGACCTCCTTGCCCGGGCGGCCGTGGATCGCGCGCAGGCTCACCTCTGAGAACACGGGCTGGACGCCGGCGAGCAGCAGGGCGCGGTTGTACCAGGCGGCCAAGTTCGGGGTGGACAGCATGAGATGGCCTCCCGGGCGCAGCACGCGGCGGATCTCGGCGAGCGCGGTGTCCGGGTCGACGAGATGCTCGATGACCTCGCTGAACAGGACGGCGTCGGCGGCGTCTGTGCGGAGCGGCAGTGCGGTGAGTTCGCCTCGGACCGTGTACGGGAGGTGGGTACGAGCGCGGGTCAGGGCGTCCTGGGACCAGTCGACGCCGATGACGCGGTGGCCGGTGAGGAGGGGTGCGGCGGTGGCGGCGGCCGTCGCGTCGCCGCAGCCGATGTCGAGGATAGTGCGGGGGTTCTCGGTGGCCGGGCCCAGCGCGGTGGCGAGGATGCGGGCCTGGCGGAGCGTGCGGGAGGGGCCGGAGGCGACGGGGACGGCGGGGTTCTCGTAGAAGTCGCGGAGGTCGGGGCGCACCTGGTTCGGGGGAGTGGTGGTCGTCATGTCGGGTGCTCCTCCGTCGTGTGCAGGTAGTGCTCGAACAGGTCGCGGAGGTGGGCTCCGTCGCCGGGGCCGAGGAGGGTGCGGGACCAGCGCAGGGCAACGTGCAGTTTTCCCGCGGTGGACGCCGTCGTCACGGTGAGGCCGCGGGGCATGCGGGCGGGGGCGGAGAACCAGACCGCGTGCGCGCGGCCCGCCGGGTCGCCGAAGTCCAGGGTGTAGGGGATGCGGCCGATGTTGCTGAGGAGGGTGGTCGAGGTCCAGGGGGCGGCTGCCCGGCGCAGGCCTCGGGTGAGGGTGGCTCGCCAGGCGACGGGGACGACCGGGGCCGTCAACAGGGTTGCTCCGTGGCCCAGTTGGGGGCGGGGGAGGGCCTTGAGGGCGCGGGTCCTGGTTGCCGTGCGGTGGAGCAGTCCGGCCATGCGATGGTCGGGGGCGGTGGTCAACTCGTCCGGGGCGAAGGTGACTTCGACGAGTCTCGTGCCGTTGCCGATGGGCATGTCCGTGCCGCGGGGGCGGTCGTCCACGGGCATCGTGATGCGCAGCGGGCGGGGGTGTGCGCCGTGTTCGCGGTTCCAGTGGGCGATCATCAGGGCCGTGGTGACCATGAGTTGGTCGTTCACCGTGTACGGGGAGCCCTTGGGGCGGTGCGGGACCGGGAGTTCGGTGAGGAGCAGGCCGTTGCCGCCGGGGGTCGGGGCGGGGGTGCCGGGGGCGACTCGGGCGGGTGGGGTCCATACGGAGGGGGTGTCCGTGGGGGGTTCCGGGGTGTCCGGGGGGCGGGTCGGTGGGGCGGTCGGGGAATTGTCCTTGCCGCCGTACAGCTCCGCTGCGGTGGCGAGGATGCGGAGGCAGGCGGGGCCGTCCAGGGCGGTGTGGTTGACCGTGAGGACGAGGGCGGTTCCGTGGGGGAGTTCGATTGCTTCGAGGCGGATGGGTGGGGATGCGGTGAGGGGTGGGGTGTGGGTGAGGGAGCGCGTGCGGGCGTGTTTGAGGGCGTCTCGGGTGGGGGGCGGGAAGGTGACCACCTCCAGGTCGGGGGTGTCGGTCAGCTCCCATTCGTAGCGGCGGCGGTACCAGGGGCCGGGGGCCTCGCGCATGAGGATGCGGGGGTGGTGGTGCAGGGCCTCGGTGAATGCCGTGCGGAGGCGTTCCGCGTTTACGGGGCCCGGGAGGTGGACCTCTATGTGGACGGTTTCCGGTTCGGCGGACTGGTGGCAGTGGCGGGCGATTTCGTCGACTGTGGGGAAGGGGATGCGGGTGGGGGTGTTGGTGCGGGGAGGTTGGTCGAGTGTGGTCATTGGGGGTCGTCCTTTTGGTGCGGGCCGGTGGGGGCTGGTCGCGCAGTTCCCCGCGCCCCTAGCGGGTCTTCGCCGTGGGGCGTCGGGCCGTTGCCGGTCTCCGGTCCGGTGGGGGCTGAGCGCGCCGTTCCCCGCGCCCCTGAAGGGGCGCCGTTGTCTGCCTCCGGTTCCGAGCCGCCAATGTCACGGCCCCGCGCCCCTGTCGGGGCGCTCCACTCCCGGACGCTTACCAGTGCCGCGAACAAGCCGATCAGTGCGAGGAGTTGGGCCGTGCGGCTGAACGCTCCCTCGCCTGCGCCTACTGGCTCGCCCGCGCCCGTTGCCGCCGCGATGCCTGCCCCCGCCAGTGCCACGAACGCGATCGGGACCAGCAGTGCGTGTCTGCGGTAGGCGAGCAGGGCCAATGCCGGGACCAGGAGGGCGAACCAGCCCGCTATCACCACTCCGACCAGCGTCAGCGCCACCGTGCCGAGCCACAGGCCGGGCAAGGGTGGGGGTGGTTGCACCTCGTCGGAACTCGGTTCGTGTCGGCGCCAGATCACCAGGGCCAGGAGGGCGGCCAGGGCGACTCCGCTGCCTATGAGGCCGGCCTCGTAGGCTGTCGCCGGTTCGTAGGTGAGCTTGATCGTGCCGCCCGCTCCTGCCGGGACGCGCCAGCCCTGTTGCCAGCCGTCCAGGCGGAGTGGGGTCAACTCCTTGCCGTTCAGGGTGGCTTTCCAACCCGTGTTGTAGTTCTCGTACGTGCTGAGGTACGAGGCCGTGCCCGAGCCGACCGTCACCTCTCGGCGGTCGCCCAGCCAGTCCTTGATCGTCAACTCGCGTGTCTGGGCGGTGGGTTCGGTGACCGTTCCCCGGGTCAGCGTCACGTCCGTGAGGGTCAGCGGGCCTGCGTCGCCTGCCTCCACCCGGTGTGTGCCCGACGTCAGCTCCAACCCGGCGTCAGTCCGCCCCTGCTGACAGAGCGTCACCTCCACCTCTCGCCGTGCCGTCAGGTCGCCTACCGTTCCCTTCACGCTGGTCGGGTACAGCTCGCCGTCCACCGCCACCACCGGGCCCTTTCCACAGGGCAGGGTGAAGGGGAGGGACGGGTCCGGCTGGGGGGTGCGGTACTGGTCAAGGGCCGGGATGTAGGCCTCGGTCAGGCCCACCGGTAGTTGGAGGTTGTCGTCGGCTATCGGGTTGTGGAGGGTCAGAGGGGCCGTTTTCGTGATCGTGATGGTCAGGCTGTCCGTGGTGATCGGGTCGAAGCGGGTTACGCCGTTCTCGTCCACGCCCGCGATCGTCGAACCGTCCGGTGACGTGATGTCCACCTCGGTCGGGCGCGTCGACAGGCCGCCCGCGGGGGCCAACACCACTTCGCCGACTGCCTGTTTGCCGGTCCAGCTGAGGTGGATCGTCGGGCGGTCGCCCGCTATCCAGCCCGTCGTCAGGTCGCCGTCCGTGAGGTTGCGGGCGGAGAGGCCCGTGCCAAGTGCGGCTGTGGAGTCCGCTGTTGCCGTGATGCGGTGCTGTTGGGCGGGGGCCACTTCGTAGAGGAGCTTGTCCAACTCCTCGCCGGGCGTTGCCACCGCGGTCGCCTTCATCTCGTACGTTCCCGCCGTGGACGTCGAGAACGTGCGGTGCAGGCCCGCCTCCGTGCCTGTCGGGGAGAGGCCCGTCGGGTCGGCCGTGCGGTGCAGGGAGACGATCTCGGCGGAGGCGTCGGTCGTGTTCGCGTCGGTGGGGAGCTTGAGGAGCCGGGTGACCTGGACGTGAGGCAGGGCGATCTCGGAGAAGCCCGCGCCGGTCAGGCCGGTGTGGCGGGCGACCGAGTCGACGATCGTCAGCTTCATCCAACTCGTCGTGCCTGCGGGTGCCTTGATGGTCTGCGTCATGCCGTTCGGCTGGAGGTAGCTGGTCGCCGAACCCTGCGCCGTCTCCACCCTCACCTCCGTCGCCGCCGCCCGCACGCTCTCCTGCGGGAGCGGGGTGACCTTGAACGAACCCGGCATGTCGTACGACCCGCCCGCGAAGCCGATGCGCAGCCACTGCCCGTTCGCCGAGCCCGCAGAGCCCTCCGCCCACGCGGTGTCCGGGTTGCCGTCGAAGGCGTTCACCGGGTCGAACTGGGGCAGGGAGAACAGCCAGTTGCCGCTGGAGGACGCCGTCACCGAGCGGGCGCCGCGCAGCTGCGCCACCGTCTGGTGGGCGATTCCCTTCGTCGGCAGGATCTGTTTCGGTTTCTTGCCGGCGTCCTGGACCGCGTCGGGCGCGTTGCGTTCGTCGGGGGTGTATGTGTACGACGTGTTGGCGTCGACCAGGCCGAACCGGGTGTCGGCGCGGCGCAGTCCGTCGCCCACCACCTGGAGCGTGGGTGAGCCAAGGCCCGGGTGGTTGTCGCCCGTCAACACCGTTGCCCTGCCCCGGAGTTCGGTGGCGAGGGGGAGGAGGGACTCCGGGCCGCCGGAGACCACCGCCGTGTCGGACACCGGCGTCAGGCCTGCCTGGCCGGGGCGGATCACGTCCTTGCTCGTCGGTTCGTAGATCTCCACCGCCCGTTGGCGCGGGTAGAGGCCCTCGACTTGGAGCGGGGTGTCATTGGCGATGCGGCCGCCGGTCATGACCGGGCCGAGGCCCGTCACCCGTTGGTAGCCGGACTGCTCAAGGGTGCGTTTGACCGTGGTGGTCGGGACGTAGCCGATCTGGTCGGGGTCCAGGTCGTTGCGTACGACGACGTAGTAGATGCCCGCTCGGCTCAAGTAGTCGGCCAGGCCCGGGACTTCGCCGCCGCTGGCCAGCGCCTGTTCCACCGCGTCCATCGCCCGGCGGTTGCCGGGGGTGCCCATCGGGACGTAATCGCGTTCCGCCCAGCGGGAGTCGGCGAGGACGTCCAGGGGCTCGTCGATGGGGGAGCCCCAGGTGTAGATGCCGTGCGCGGTCGCCGGGACGACCAGGGCGCGGGAGTCGGGGGAGTACTTGTGCAGCCAGTCCGCCGTGGACTGCCAGTACTTGGGGAGCTGCTGGAACGAACCCGGGTTCAGGATCGACCCGTTGAGATACGGCCACGCCAGCCCGGGGAGCACGAGGATCGCCGCGATCAGCGGAGCGAGTCGGCGGCCCGGCACCGGGCGGGCCCCGCGTGTCTCGGCGGCCACGCCCACCAGGTGGGCCAGGCCCAGGACGAGCGCGAGGGCCAGGCCCGCCTGGAACTTGTAGATGTTGCGGAAGGGGACGAGCGGGCCGTTCAGCCAGTCCTGCACCAGCCCGTGGAACGGCGCGCCGAACGAGCCGCCGTACCCGGCGAACAGGATCAGCGCGACCGACACCGCGATCAGCACCAGCCAGCGCCGCTCCGGCATGTCCCGTCTGGCCAGCCCGGCGAGACCCAGCCCTGCCGCGAGGGCCGAACAGACGATGACGATCACCGAGGACGCGACCGTCCAGCCGGCCGGTATCCAGGCCTCCCCGAGGTGCAGATAGGCGACCCAGTCACCGGCTCCGCGCAGGCCCTCCGTCGCCGACATGGTGTCGGTCGTGGTCTGCGAAGTCTCCACGTAGGGAAGGAAGTTCTCCCCGTAGACCCCGAGCATGAGCAGCGGAATCCACCACCACGCCGTCGCCAGGATCACCCCCGGCACCCACCAGGCGAGCAGCTTGCGCTGCCGTGGTCCGGGTGGCCGGGAGAGCAGATACAGGCCGACGGGGAGGAGCGAGGCGAGCGTCGCGGCCGCGTTGACGCCGCCCATGAACGGGACGATCAACGCCGAGCGCAGGGCCGCGATGCGGGCCGTGTAGCGCTCGTTGGTCAGCGGCAGCAGGACCCAGGGGAGAAAGGCCCCGGGGAGGGCGGCGGCCGAGGTGGACCCCACGACGATCGTGAACACCGGCCACAGCGCGTACGTCACGGCGGCGAGCAGCCGGGACGCGGGACTGCCCACGCGCAGCCGTTCGGCCAGGCGCAGCGCGCCCCAGAAGGCGACCGACACGACGAGCGACAGCCACAGCCGTTCCGCGAGCCACACCGGCAACCGCACGGCGTGGGCGAGCCAGTAGAACGGGAGCATCGGCCAGAGATAGCCCGCGTACTGGTCCTGGATACCGCCGAACGAACCCCGGTCGTGCCACAACTGCCCCAGGTCGGACAGGAATTGACCCGGGTCCACGGTGACGCCGAGCTTGGTGTCGAAGGTCTGCCGCCCCGGATGCACGGCGAGGAACAGCACGAACACCACGGCCCAGAACCCCAGCAGCCAGCGCCATGACCTCGGCCCCTCCGGGGGACCCGCGACGGTCGTGATGGTGGGGTCGGCCGCCGGGGGCGGAGCCTGGACCGTGGTCGCCGTCATGGTGGACACCGCCGGAGGATGAGGAGGAGGTTCCAGGTGGCCAACTCCCTTATCCCGGGCGCTTTTACGATGGCTCGGTCGAGGAAGGGCCAGTAGCGGGAACGCGCCGCGACGACCATGACGTCGTCACGCGCACGGACCTGCCGCAGGGTGGCGCCGATGTGCACGGCGAACAGGTTCTCGCCGAGAGTGTGCTTGGCCGGCTTTCCGGTACGGCGCCGGTAGCGGGCGCGGGCTCGTTCGGCACCGAGGTAGTGCCAGGGCGCCCACTCGTGACCGCCCCACGGGGACAGCCAGTTGGTGAACGACACATAGATCAGCCCACCGGGCCGGGTCACCCGAGCCAACTCACTGAGAAACGTCTCCGGATCGGCCACGTGCTCAAGGACGTTGGAGGAGAAGGTGACATCTGCGATCCCGCCGGACAGGGGCAGCAGATACCCGTCCGCGATGACTGTCCCGTCGGGCGGCTTCTGTCCCAACTCCCGTACGTCAGGCTCGAAAAGGTAGGCGTGAGCCCCGCGCCGCCGAAACTCCTCGGTGAAATACCCGCTGCCCCCGCCGACATCCACGACGGTACGACCGACGACGGGCCCGTAGTAGGCCTCGACTTGATCGGCAGCATCACGGGCAAGGAGGGAGTAGCAGAATTCCGGGTCGTCTTGTTCATGCAGAAAGGCGCGAAACAGGGCAAGGGAGCGCTGGAGAGAGGGATCTTTCCAATCCCGGCGAGTTTTGAAGGGGCGCGGGGCTGTATCGATATGCGGCTCCGCCGCGGGGCGCGACCAGCCCCCACGCACCCGCAGCCAACTCACGACCCCCAGCCCTTCACCGCCTCAGCGGCCACCAAACGAAACTGTCTGACCGTCCGATCCCAGCGATAACGCCCCGCCAGATCACGCGCAGCCCGGCCCATCACCTCACGCCGCTCCCCGGACAAGGCCAACGCACACCACGCCGCCGCGAACGAGGACTCCCCGCGAGCCAGCACACCCGTCTCCCCGTCCACGACCGAGTCCCGCAGCCCAGGCACGTCGAACGCGATCGCCGGAGTCTCCCGAGCCGCAGCCTCAGTCACCACCAAGCCCCACCCCTCCAGTGCGGAAGGGTGCAGCAACAGCCAGGCCGCACACAGCAGTTCGTGTTTCCGGGCCTCGGAGACATGCCCGGTGAACTCCACCCCAGGCCCGGCGAGTTGCTCAAGCCGCTCCCGCTCAGGCCCGTCCCCGACGATCAGAAGCCGCCCGCCGACAACGGGACGTACCCGCTCCCACAACCGCAGCAACAGATCGATCCGCTTGTACTCGACCAACCGCCCCACAGCCACGAAAAGCGGCTCGACGGAACGCTCGGCCCGGGGCCCCGGTTCCTCGACTCCGTTATGGACAACCCGGATCCGCTCCCGCGCGACCCCGATCCCGCGCAGCGCGTCCGCGGTCGAGGGAGACACCGCGACCAGCAGCCCACGATGCTGCGCCCCGGTCAGCGCCCAGTGCTCAAGTCTTCGCCCGATCCGTGCGGCCGGCGCCATCGGCCCGCCGAACCGCATCTTCCACAGATCCGTGTGGACATGGTTGACCAGGCACAGGGTCGGTCCGCGATGCCACACGGGCGCGAAGTACGGCATCCCGTTGCACACCTCGACCAACAGGTCGCAGTCACCGATCTGCTGGGTGAAAGCGCTGCGGGCGCGCAGGAAGTGGCCGTAGGCGCCACCCGCCGAGACGACCCGGTAGTCGCGGTAGGCAGCAGGCCCACCGCACAACAGGGTGACCTGGTGGCCGAGTCGGGTCAGGCCGTCGGCGAGTCTGTCCACGAGGAGTTCGGAGCCGCCGGCCTGGACATTGCCGAGGTCCCGGTGGGCGAGGAAGACGATCCGGCGCGGTTGCGGCACCGGCGCCTGGGCGTGCTGCACGCCCGGGGAAAACGGGGCGCGGTGGGGGTCCCCCCGCCCGAGCACATCCGAGGGCGGGGGAGTGTAGGGCACGTGCTGGGGCATGGGTGCTCCAACTCGTCTCAGGGTGCGGAACGTTGGTGGATCAGGGTGTGGAAATCGGGCAGATCGGGCGCGGAACTCTGGTGGAACTCCCCGGGGTCGGTGCGGGTCGGGGCGGGGCGCGGTGCGGAGTTCTGTGGGTGGGCTGTGCCGGGGTGGGGTGGACAGTTTTCGCCCCGGCGTTCCTGACGGCTACTCACCCGCATGACAATTTCCGGGGTTATTAGAACTGACGTCACGTCACATCGTGGGTGGATACTCGGGTGAAGCGGGGGATTCCGGGCGCCTGCGGCCGCGTAGCACCAAAACGCCGCCCGCCATGGCGAGGACGAATCCGGCCACAGCGGCACCGATCGGCAACGACTGCCCCACCAGGCGCAGTTGGCCGCTCTCCCGCTTCGCCAGTTTCACCTGTTCCTTCTGGGTGGCCGTGGTGAACGCGAGCTTGTCGGCGTCCAGGAGGAGGACCGCGTCGTAGGCGTGACCGGGAGCGCGCAGGGTGCGGCGGGGGCCGGTCCGGGCGTAGATCACCCGGCCGGTGCGCTGGTCGACGATCAGCTCGATGCCGTGGTTGGAGTACCACTCCTCGGCCAGGATCTGGGGGGAGGCGGGCTGGTCGACGAGGCTGCCGGGGACCAGCCGGGTGCCGATCTTCGTGGGCGGGACCGTGCCCTTGAAGACGTAACCCGAGTAGCCCTGCACCTTCTTGGTCCCCGCGTAACGCAGAGTCACCGTCGCGCCGAGGGAGTTGTCCCACCACTGGTACGGCTGTTTCCGCACGTCGAAGGGGAACTTCAGGTAGGCGTCGCCCTCGAAGTACGGGTTCTCGTGGCAGCAGTGCACGGGCTTGTTGGTCTTACGGTCCGTGACCCAGCGGTTGGGGAAGAACTCCAGGGCGTCGTGCGGATCGGCGGCCGGCAGGGACTTGTCGGTGTCGACGGTCGTGGTGACGTCCCAGACCGCGTCCCCGCTCTTCTCGCTGTCCGCGACATCGCCGCGCACCTGCTGGGTGACGGTGATCCGCTGGTCGTCCACGGTCCGCAGCTCGCCGGTGTCGAAGTAGCTTCCGGTGCCCCGGTAGACGGCGGTCGTGTCGATGTCGATCGGGGTCACGGCGGCCCGCGGTTCGACGTACCACGCCAGCAGCGGCGCCAGGACCAGCAGAAACGTGCCAAGTCCCAGCAGGATCAAGGAAAATGGAGAGGTCGTACGGCGCATCCGGACACTCCAGTGAAAGTTGGTGACGGAGTTCGGGCCGCTCTTGGGCCGGGAACCGTAGAGGGCCCTTGACGGAGTGTCAATGTCTGCCGACACTGGGCCGACGGGCAGGGGCAGGGCGCACGGACCTCAGGACAGAGAGGCTGATCCCGCGATGCCCAGACTGCTCGCCGCCGCACTCACCATGGTCCTGGCCGCCGCCCTCGCCGTGGGCGCCGCGCTCGGTGTCGTCGCGCTGCTGGACGCGAGACCGGCTCAGCCGAACACGCCCTTGGTCACGTACGAGCAAGCGGGCCAGGGGAGTTGACCCCGTGTCGGCACGTCCGGCGACCGTGACGGCGCGTTCGGCGTGGCACGACGTACCGCGGCTCCAGGTACGGGAGTTCGCGGCGATCGCCATGGCCGAGGCGCCCGCGCTCGCCGAGGAGATCCTGCGGGAGATCCGCCGCGAGCATCCCCAACTTCCCCTGGTTCTAGACGACTCGGGTGAGCCGATGGCTCTGGTCGGCATCCGTCGCGCCATCGAGGTGTTCGTCCAGCACCTGGAGACCGCCGAGGGCCGCCCGACCGTACCGCCGGGCGTCTTCCAGGAGTTCGGGCGCGGCGAGGGCCTGCACGGCCGCAGTCTCGACTCGCTCCAGGCGATCTACCGGATGGGCGTGCGGCTCGCCTGGCGGCGGCTGGCCGAGATCGGGCAGCGGGTCGAGATTCCGCCGCCCGCGATGTACGCGCTCGTCGACGCGGGCTACGAGTATCTGGACGGGCTGGTCGACCAGTCCGTGCGCGGGTATGCCGAGGCCGCCGCGCGGCAGGCGGGGGAGCGGCTGCGGCTCCAGCGGCGGCTCATGGAACTCCTCCTCGCCGAGCATCACCGGGGCGACCCGACCGAGGCCCTCGCCGAACGCGCCGCCCGCATCGGCTGGCCGCTCCCCGACAAGGTCGCCGTGGGCGTCCTGCTGCGCCCGGCCCGCGAGGCCGTCGCCCCCGCCGTAGGGCAGGAGGTCCTGCTCGACATGGAGTACGACCAGCCGCGCATGGTCGTGCCCGAGCCGGATGCCGCCGGGCGGCCCGAACTGCTGCACCGGGCGCTGACCGGCTGGGCCGGGGCGATCGGGCCGCCGGTGCCGCTGGCCGACGCGGTGAAGTCGGCGCGCTGGGCCCAGGCGGCCGTAGGGCTGATGGAGCGGGGGCTGTTGCCGGGCGGGGGTGTTCTGTACTGCACCGAGCACACCGAGGCGTTGGTGCTGCTGCAGCCGGAGGAGCTGATCGACGATCTCGCGCTGCGGTGTCTCGCGCCGCTCGCGCACTCCGGGCCGACGCATCGGCGGCGGCTCGCCGAGACCCTGCTGGCGTGGCTGGAGACGCGGGGCGGGGCGCCGGAGGTGGCCGCGCGGCTCGGCGTGCATCCGCAGACCGTGCGGTACCGCCTGCGGCAGATCCGCGAACTGTGGGGTGACGAGATCGACCACCCGGACCGCCGGTTCGAGCTCGAACTCGTGCTGCGCGCCCAGCGGTTGCGTGGTGAACTGGGCGATCCCAGGGCCGCTCGGTAGTCACATGGTCACGCGACCATTGCCCGTGCAACCCTCTATGGCTAGCCTGTGTTCGTCATGCCGATCGTCAGTTGAAATTTCGAACACGACGGTCGGTGCGACACCCCATACAGCCACTCGCAGACACCTAGAAGGGGGCCGGTTGTGGGACGACTCGTACCTGCCGTGACCCGGGCTCTCGATATTCTTGAGCTCTTCCTCGACGGGGACGGGACGCTCTCCGCCCCCGACATCGTGCGCAAGCTGCAACTGCCGCGCACGACCGTGCACGAACTGGTCACCACCCTCGCGGCCCGGTCGTACATCGTGCCCGTGCCCGGACAGCCGGGACGTTACCGGCTGGGAGTCCGTCCGTACCAGCTCGGGAGCCGATACGCCGAGCAGCTCGACCTCGCCGCCGAGGGGCAGCAGGTCGCCCGGTCCGTCGCCGAGACCTGCGACGAGACCGTGCACGTCGCGATCCTCGAAGGCACCGACGTCATCTACATCGCCAAGGTCGACTCCACGCACGCGGTGCGGATGGTGTCGGCGGCGGGGCGTCGGCTGCCCGCGCACTGCACGTCCGTGGGCAAGATGCTGCTCGCCTCGCTGCCCGAGCCGGAGCTGACCGCGCGCATCCCCGGGGATGTGTCGTTGGTCGCGATGACGCCGAACAGCATTGTCGAGCCGGCCGCTCTGCGGGAGGCTCTCGCCGAGATCCGGTCGCGCGGGGTCGCTGTCGAGAGCCGTGAGTCGAATCCGGATGTGTCGTGTGTCGCGGCGCCGGTCCGGGACCGTACGGGGCAGGTCGTCGCCGCTCTTTCCATTTCCGTTCCCATGATCCGGTGGAGCGACGAGCGGCGGGTCGAGTTGGAGCAGCTTGCCGCGAAGGGTGCGGCTGAACTGTCGGAGCGGCTCGGGCATCGGAGCGTGGGATGACGTACGAGGTGGCTGTACGGGCCGAGGCGACGCTGGGGGAAGGGCCTACGTGGGATGCGGAGGCCGGGCGGTTGATCTGGATCGACATCCTTGGGTCCCGGGTGCATACGTACGACCCTGTGTCCGGCGTGCGTACGGTTCGGGTGACCGAGCAGCATGTGGGGGCCGCGAAGCCCCGTGTCGGTGGGGGGCTCGTTCTCAATCTGCGGGACGGGGTCGGGCTTGTCGATCCCGACGGGGAGTTCCGGTGGTTGCATCGGGAGCCCGTTGCCGGGCGGCGGGCCAATGACGCGGCCGTGGCGCCTGACGGGGCGTTGTGGGTGGGCACGATGCGGTACGACGAGGCGGCTTGTGGGGGCACGTTGTCGCGGGTTGCCGGGGACGGTTCTGTGCGGCTGATCCTCGATGACGTGGCCGTGAGCAACGGGACGGGGTGGAGTCCTGATGGACGGTTGATGTACTACATCGACTCGCCTACTCGTCGGATCGACGTGTTCGAGTACGCGGACGGGCGGGTGTCGAAGCGGCGGCGGTTCGCGGAAGTTGAGGTCGGCGCGGGGTTTCCTGATGGGCTCACCGTTGATGCGGACGGGTGTGTGTGGGTGGCGTTGTGGGGTGGGGGTGCGGTGCGGAGGTATACGCCGGACGGGGAGTTGGAGCGGGTTGTTTCTTTGCCGGCCTCGCTGGTCACTGCGTGTGCGTTCGGGGGTGCGGATTTGAGTGACTTGTACGTTACGACCGCTCGGGTGGGGCTTGCGTCGCCGCATCCGGTGGCTGGGTCGCTGTTGGTTGTGCCGGGGGCCGGGAAGGGAGTGGCGCAGCCTGCTTTTGCCGGGTGATGAGGGTTCTATTTTGGCTGCGGGGCGGTGGGGGCTGGTCGCGCAGTTCCCCGCGCCCCTAAAAGCAAAAGAACCTTCAGTCCCCTGAACTTTCCAAGGCCTCCAGCGTTTTGCTTTCCGCCGGTGTTGCCGTCAGGCGGGAGCGGGCGAGTGCCCTTGCCAGTTCTACCAAGCCGCCCGTGTCGGAGACTTCCGTGGCGTAAAGGCGGTACGTGCTCGGGGTGTTGAAGGGTTGTTCTTGGGCGGCGGCTCGGCGGGCGGCGTCGGCGACCATGGCCGCTTCGGCGGTCACTCGGGCCTCGTGGGCGGAGTGGCCGTCGTGGAGGGCGGCGTGGCGGGTGCGTTCGCGGAGGTGGTCGTCGAAGTAGGGGGTGAGGGCCAACAGGCCGTCGTGGATGGAGACTTCGCGCCAGTGGAGGCGCATGCGGGGGAGCTGGCGCAGGGCGCTGGGGGGCTTCGGGGCGATGGACGCGAAGCGGACCTCCGACCACAACGGGCCCAGTCCGCGCAGGTCGTTGAGGTCGCGCCAGTGGGCTCGGGCCATGGGCAGGAGCCGCGGAAGGGCGAAGCCGGCCGAACAGGTCAGGGCGGCCAAGGAAGCCATCGGCGGGGCGACGCCGGTGGAGAGGAAGTCGAGGTCGTGGCCGGTCCAACGGGCCACCAGCGCCGTGTACTTGACGAGCTGGAAGCCGACCACGTCCAGCAGGGTGCCGAGGAGGATCAGCTGCAGGCCGGTCCTGAGCAGGCCGGTCACCTCGCGGGCCCAGGTGACGCACACGGTGCACAGCGCGAGGGTGGCCGCGCTGTGTCCGAGCAGGTAGAGCACGATCATCTCGCGCATGTACGGCGTGTCGGCGTAGTACGTGTCGAGGTCGGTGAGCCGCTCGGCGCTCGGGTCGGCCAGCGTGAACAGCACGGCGATGGTCACGATCAGCGCGCCGTAGGCGGCCATGCTGCGCAGGACCATGCGGCGGATCCGGGCGGGGGAACCGCCCCGCCAGTGGATCAGCAGGACGAGCAGGGAGCAGCTGTACGCGGAGAGCATGCCGTAGGTCAGCGGGGCGCCGAAGTTGGGGACGCCGGTGAGGCGGTTGACCGCGCGCAGGGTCAGCGGTGCCGAGCAGACCAGGGCCAGCGAGCCGAGGACGATCGCCGCGCAGGTGGACACGGTCAGCGGGTCGCGCGGGATCCGCCAGGGGCGGCGCAGCAGCACGGTGCAGGACAGCCCGAAGACGGCGGCGGCGAGGTACACCATGAGGCTCATGCCCGGGTGCTCCCTTCCGTCGTGCCGGTGCGGACCCGGGCGACGAGCGGGGAGCGGGTCAGCGCGTCCGCGATGGGCACGAGGAGGGCGGTGCCGGGGGCGCGGTCGGGGAGCCGGCCCGGTTCGTCGGCGGCCGTGACGTGCGGGCTGTCGTCGTGTTCCTCGACGTCGTGCCTCCGCTCCTCGGCCACGGCCGCCGCCACGACCGCCGCCCACGCCGTCGCCTCGGCCTGCTCCGGGTCGCCGGTGGTGCGTGCCGCTGCCTCCAACGTCCTTTCGTACAGGGCCCGGTCGAAGAACGCGTCCAGGTGGCCGAGCGCGTTGTGGATGCTCGTCTGCCGCCACACCAGCCGGGTCGCGGGGGAGGACCAGCGCGGCCGGGGCAGCCGTAGCGCGCGGCGGGTGAGGAGTTCGGCCAGCTCGTGCTCCAGCGGTTCGAGACCGGCGTACGTCCGCCGGGCCTGCCGCCACTGGGTCAGCCGGGGGCCGGTCAGCGGGATCAGGACGCCTACGACGGTCAGCACCGCGCCCAGTCCGGCGGCGACCGGCGAGACCGTCGTGCCGAGCCGCGTCCAGTCCCGGCCGCACCAACGGGCGATGACCGCCGCGAACTTGGTCAGGCTGTACCCGGCGCCGCACAGCGAGCCGACGCCCAGCGTGATCAGGCCCGCGCGGAGCCAGCCGTGCACCTGGCGCGCCCAGCGCAGCGCCGACACCGCGGTGACACTGACGGCGGCGAGGTGCCCTGCCAGGTACAGCACGATCATCTCGGCGATGAACGGCGTGGTCGCGTAGTAGGTGTCCAGGTCGGTGCGGCGCTCCACGGGGGTGCGGCCCAGCGCGAACGTCACGGCGATGCCGATGAGGATGAAGGCGTACGCCACGATCCAGCGGCGGGCGGTGCGGTGGACGTGCGGTCCGCCCCGCCAGTAGACGATCAGGACCTGCGAGGAGGCGCCGTACGCGGTGACCGACGCGTAGGTCAGCGGCGCGGCGAGGTTCGGGATGCCGCTGAGGTGGTTGACCGCGCCGACGGTGGGCGGCGCGCCGAGGAGGAAGCAGGCCCCGGCCAGGCCGAGGAACACGCAGATGACCCGGAGGTAGGGGTCGTGCCAGTGGCGTATCAGGTCCGGGGTCTTCACCAGCACGCCCAGCCACAGCAGGCCGCAGCTGAGGTAGTCGATCAGGCTGCTCATTTTCTGGTCCCGCGGTAGTTGAGGGCGGCGCCGATCCGCCCGGCGACACCCTGCTGTGAGCTGTCGTCCGCCACGGCGGGGTCGTGCGCGGGGTTCGCCGTGGCCGCCGCCTCCAGCCAGGGCCGCAGCCTGCCGCTCATCAACATGCCGAACCTGTCCGCCTCTTGCTCGTCGGCGAGGCTGAAGTCGGTTCGGGCGGCGACGGGCCGGGGGCTGCCGTCTGCGGTCGGCGCGGGGGCGGGCCGCTCGGTCCGCTGGTGCATGTGCCACACCTCGTGGCAGAAGATCACGATCTGGTGCCAGGCGGCGGCCCGCTTGTCGATGACGATGACGTCGTAGGTGTCGCCCTCCAGCCACAGTCCGCTGGCGGTGTGCGGCGGGAACACCTCGCGGCGGACGACGACCTCACGTCCCCGCCAGCGCGTGACGGAGTCGACCAGCGCGTCGAACAGGGCCTCGGGGTCGGCCGGGACCGGGACGCGCATGGGGTCGATGAGGGCACCGGCGAACCGGCGCATCTCCTTCTTCGTGCGCACCGCTGCAATATGCCAGGACATACGCCGACTCAGCCACCTCACCGTCGCCGCGGCAGCAGGAAGCGGGGCGCCTCCGCGGGATGGACGGGGGGAGTACGGCGGCCGGGGTCCGTCGAACTCGCCGGTTCCGTCCCGGAGTTGGCCCGAGCCGCGGAATTGGCCTGAACGGCACCAGCCGGCTCTGGCGCGCCGCCCCCGGTTTTTCCGCCGCGCACCGCCGCCCGCACCGCGTCGATCGCGTCGCGGTGGCGCAGGGCGCGGGAGACGGGCCCGATCTCCTGGAGGAGGTCGGCGGTGTCGGGATGGCCGCTGGGGTTGTCGTGGCCGGAGTCGACGGCGTCCAGGATCGCCACCGCCGCCGCGAGGGCCTTCGCGCGGGCCGGGGTGCAGCCGAGGCGGAGGGCGGCGCGGTGGGCGCGGGTGCGGAGGTCCTCGTCGAGGTGGCGGGCGAGGGTCAGGAGGACGTCGCGGATGTACGTCTCCCGCCGGATCAGGCGCAGTTCGGGCGCCGCGCACAGCAGGAAGGGGACGCCGTCGCCGTCGACGGAGCGCATCAGGACGTAGAGCGGCCGGAGTTGGTGGTGGGCGAGGCGTACGCGCAGGCGGCCGTGCAGGAATTGGCCGGTGTGCGGCAGGATGAAACCGACGGCGATCAGGACGGCGGCGAGGCAGGCCGCGCACGGAGCGACGTCGGTGCTGAGCGCGTCGAGGTCGTGTCCCGTCCAACGGGCCGTCACCGCCGTGAGTTTGGCGAGATCGAAGACGAGGCTCAGCGCGTAACCGGCGCCCAGGAA
This sequence comes from Streptomyces sp. NPDC048504, assembly GCF_043200035.1. Classification (NCBI taxonomy): domain Bacteria; kingdom Bacillati; phylum Actinomycetota; class Actinomycetes; order Kitasatosporales; family Streptomycetaceae; genus Streptomyces; species Streptomyces sp. NPDC048504. The sequence goes on along the minus strand of NZ_JBICXA010000009.1, from coordinate 323,001 downwards.
CGTCAGTCCCCAGCGCAGCCAGCCGTGCAGGGCGTCCGCGCGGACCCAGTTCCAGATGAGCCGCACGGTGATCAGCGCGGCCACGGTGTGCGCGAGCAGGTAGAGCAGGATCTCCTCGCGCATGAAGGGCGTGCCGGCGTAGTACGTGTCCAGGTCCCGGACCCGCTCCACGGGCACGTCGGCGAGGGCGAACAGCATCCACAGCGCCACGATCACGCCCGAGTAGACGGAGATGATCCACCGTCTGGCACGCCGGGTCGCGTTCGAGCGGTCGGACAGCCCGTTGCGCCAGGCCACGATGAGCAGTAAGCCGGCTCCGCTGAACGCGGTGAGCAGCGAATACACCCACGGCGCCGCGACGTTGGGCACTCCGGTGACCCGGTTGGTCCAGCCGATGACCGACGGCGTCACGGACACGAACAGCGCGCAGGCGAATAGCAGCAGCCCGCCGACCGCCCGCAGCAGCGGGTCCCGCCACATCCGGATGATCGCCGGCAGCTTCAGCGCGAGGGCGGCGCCGAGGACCACCGTGGGGACCCACACGAAGGACGTGTACAGCTCGCCGAGGAAGGTCGTCGCCACGTCGTACGCTCCCCCTTCCCGCCGTCCGCTGCACAAGCCGGTCCGAGGTTACGCGCCCACAACTGCCAACGTCATGTCATCCGGTGGCCGTTGTGGGACCGGGAACGACCGCTGTGTCCGGAAATCGCCCCCGCGAATGAACTGTGCACTGTGTCCAACCCATTGACGCGCAAGCGCTTCGATTTTACGGTCCCGTTCGAAGTTGCGAGCAGCATTCGATATTTCGGACACGATAGGACCTCTACAGCAAGGGCAGGCAATGGGACGACCTGACCTGAATCGCAGGCACCTACTGGCCACGGCGGGCGGCCTCGCGGTCGCGGGCAGCCTCGCCTTCGCCGCTCTCGGCACCGGCGCCGACGCGCTCGCCTCCGGCGCGGACACCCGGGTGCGCTACTGGAACCTCTTCAGCGGCGGCGACGGCGCCAACATGATCGCGATGCTGGACGCGTTCCGGAAGGAACACCCCGGCATCGACGTGAAGGACTCCACCCTCCAGTGGGGCAACCCCTTCTACACCAAGCTCGCCATGGCCGCGGCTGGCCATCACGCACCGGAACTCGGCGTCATGCACATGGGCCGCGTCGCGGGCTTCTCACCGGGCCGGCTCCTCGACCCGTGGGACGAGGACCTCCTCGCCAAGTACGGCGTACGGAAGGCCGATTACAACCCGGCGCTGTGGAACCGCGGTGTCATCGACGGCAAGTTGTACGCCCTGCCGCTCGACATCCACGTGCAGCTCTGCTTCTACCGCAAGGACGTCCTGAAGAAGGCGGACCTCCTCGGCGACGATGGCCGGATGGTCCACGTCACCTCCACCGACGAGTGGTTCGACGTCCTGAAGAAGGCCAAGCAGGTCCAGAAGAAGGGCCTGCAGACCATCGGCCTGTGGACCAACGACCAGAATTTCCAGTGGTGGTTCTTCGTCGCCTTCTACACCCAGCTCGGCGGCACATGGTTCGACGACGGCGACACCCAGGTCCTCTTCGACGTCGACAAGGCCACCCAGGTTCTGGAGTTCTTCCGCCGGCACGTCACCGACGGGTACGTCATCCCGGGCGCGCCGACCGGCGAACAGTTCATCAACGGCGCCCCCTTCACCTGGGAGGGCAACTGGTCGGTGCCGGTCTTCTCCGGCGCGAAGCTGGACTACGGCGCGACCCCGCTGCCGCCCGTCTTCGGCAGGCAGGCAACCCACGCCGAGTCGCACTCCTTCGTCCTGCCCCACCAGGCGGGCCGCGGCGGCGCCACCAACGAGGCCGCGCACGAACTGGCCGCGTACGTCGTCACCCACGCCCTGCAGTGGGCGGCCGGCGGCCACATCCCCGCGTACACGCCGACGCTCTCCACGGCCGCGTACAGGAAGCTCACCCCGCAGAACGAGTACGTCTCCGCGATGAACCACCAGGCCACCGAGCCGAAGGTGTGGTTCGCGGGCTCCACCGGCGTCCTCGCCCAGGACCTCGGCCCCCTGGTCGTCTCCTCGACGATGGGCTCCGCAAAGCCGGCCGCCGTAGCCCGGACCATGAAGAACCACCTCACCAAGCTCCTCGCCTCGAAGAACCCGATGGACGGCAGGACCGCCGCACAGGGAGGTGCAGCCGTATGACCACCAGTGCCGGGACCGTCATCGCACCGGCGCGGACGAGGACCGCCACCGCCACCGCGACCGTCCGCCGCAACCAGGGCTTCCAGCACGGGGGTTGGTTCGTCGCCCCGTTCCTGGCACTCTTCGCCCTGTTCGTCGTCTGGCCGCTGCTGCGCGGCGTCTACCTCAGCCTCACGGACGCCAACATCTCCGGCGACGGCGCGAACTTCATCGGCCTAGACAACTACCGCGAGGCCCTGCACGACCGCGCGATGTGGGACGCGCTCGGCCACAGCGCGTACTTCACCCTGCTCGTCGTGCCGTGCATCACCGTCCTCGCCTTCCTTCTCGCGATGCTCGCGCACCACATCGAGCGCGGGAAGTGGCTGTGGCGGCTGTGCTTCTTCGCGCCGTTCCTGCTGCCGTCGACGGTCGCGGGCAACATGTGGCAGTGGCTGTTCACCCAGGGGATCGGCCTGTTCAACGAGACCTTCGGGCTCACCACACCCTGGCTCACCGACAAGTCCTACGCGATGCTCGCCATCGTCATCGAGACCCTCTGGTGGACGGTCGGCTTCAGCTTCCTCCTCTACCTCGCCGCGCTCCAGGGCATCCCCGACCACCTCTACGAGGCCGCCAAGCTCGACGGCGCGAACGCCTGGCACCGCACGATCCACATCACCCTGCCGATGCTGCGCCACATCACCGGCCTGGTGATCGCGCTCCAGGCCCTCGCCTCGCTCCAGCTCTTCGACCAGGCCGTCGTGATGATGGACTTCGGTCCCGGACCCGAGCTGAGCACCCGCTCCTTCGTCCAGTACACCCTCGAACAGGGCTTCACCAGCTACCGCGTGGGCTACGCCTCCGCGATGTCCGTCATCTTCTTCGTGATCATCGCGGCCGTGGCCCTCGCCCGGATGGCACTGCTCCGCAACCGTGAGGAGGGCACCCGATGACCGCGGCCACAACCACCCCCGTACGCAAGCCCCGCAAGCCCCGCAAGCCCTCGACACCCAGCCAGATCGTCCTCACCCTCCTCGGCGCCGCCGTCTCCGCGCTCTTCGTTGCACCGATCGCCGCCGCCCTCTTCACCTCGCTCAAGTCGGAGACCGAGGCCGCCGAGATCCCGCCGCACTGGCTGCCCAAGGTCTGGACGACCCAGGCCTGGAAGGCCCTCTGGAAGACCGGCAACATCACGAACTGGTTCGTCAACTCCCTCGTCGTGTCGATCCTCGTGACGGCCATCGTGGTCACCGTCGCCGCACTCGCCGGATACGGCTTCGCCCGCACCGAGTTCAAGGGCAAGTCCGTCCTGATGGGCGTGGTGATGGCGGGCCTGATGATCTCCCCGGCCGTCCTCGGCGTCCCCCTCTTCACCACCGTCCAGCAGATGGGGATGGTCGACACCTACTGGGGCATGATCCTGCCCCAGTGCGCGCCCGCCGCGATGGTCTACATCCTCTACAAGTTCTTCCAGGGCATCCCCCGCGAACTGGAGGAGGCCGCCTTCATCGACGGCGCGGGCCGCTGGCGGATCTTCTTCACCATCGTCGTCCCGCTCTCCCGCCCCTCCCTCGCGGCGGTCGGCATCTTCACCTTCATCGCCTCGTGGAACAACTTCCTGTGGCCGTACATGGTGACCAACAACCCCGACCTGATGACCATGCCGAACGGCATCGCGACCGTCATGAACTCCTACGGCATCCAGTGGGCCCAGCTCATGGCCGGCGGCCTCATGGCAGGCCTGCCGCTGATCATCGTCTTCGTCTTCTTCCAGCGCCAGATCGTCGCGGGCGTGGCCCACACCGGATTGGCGGGACAGTGACCATACGAAGAGGTCTTGCCGCAGCGGTGCTGGCGGCCGCTCTGGCCCTGCTGCCCAACACGGCCCAGGCAGCGCAGAGTTACCCCGACCCACAGCCCATCACCGGCCAGCAGATCATCCACGACCCCACGGTCATCCGCCTCAAGTCCGGCTCCTACGTCGCCTATTCGACCGGCGGCGTCATCGGCGCCCGCACCTCCAAGGACCGCGTCCAGTGGGACGACGCGGGCAACGCCTTCGCCACGCCCCCGAGTTGGTGGTACGACTACAACTCCACCGGCGACCCCTGGGCCCCCGACCTCTCCTACCGCGACGGCCGCTACTGGCTCTACTACGCCGTCTCCTCCTGGGGCACCAACCACTCCGCGATCGGCGTGGCCACCTCCCCGACCGGCCTCCCCGGCACCTGGACCGACCAGGGCAAGGCCTTCACCTCGGAGACGACGGACGCCTGGAACGCCATAGACCCCGCGCTCATCCAGGCCGACGGCAAACTCTGGATGGCGTTCGGCTCGTACTGGACGGGCATCCGCCTGGTCGAAGTCAACCCCGCCACAGGCAAGGCGATCCCAGGCGCAACGGTCGCCCAACTGGCGACCCGCCCGGACGCGCCGTACGCGGTGGAGGGCGCGTACATCGTCCACCACGGCAGCTACTACTACCTCTTCGCTTCTTACGACGCGTGCTGCGCAGGTGTGAACTCCACCTACAAGATCCGGGTGGGTCGGGCGACTTCAATCACGGGCCCGTACGCGGACAGCACAGGCAAGCCAATGCTGGCGGGCGGCGGAGACCTACTACTGGCCGGCCACGGCCGCTACATAGGCCCAGGCGGACAATCCATCTTCCAAGACAAAGGTAAGGATGTCTTGGCATACCACTATTACGACGGAGACGATAACGGCACACCGAAGCTGGGGCTGAACACCCTGAGCTGGACAACAACCGGCTGGCCAGTCGCCCTCTAGGGGCGCGGGGAACTGCGCGACCAGCCCCCACAAAGCCGCAGACAAAACTCAACCCAGAAAGGCCCGCATGCGTACCGCCCGCTTCACCCTCGACCCCGCCTTCACCATCGGCGAAGTCAACCCCCGCCTCTTCGGCTCCTTCGTGGAACACCTCGGCCGCTGCGTCTACACCGGCATCTTCGAACCAGACCACCCCACCGCAGACGAGCAGGGCATCCGCCAGGACGTCCTAGATCTGGTGCGAGAACTGGGCGTCACCACCATCCGCTACCCCGGCGGCAACTTCGTCTCCGGCTACAAGTGGGAAGACTCGGTAGGCCCCGCAGGGAACCGCCCCCGCCGCCTCGACCTGGCCTGGCGCTCGACGGAGTCCAACCGCTTCGGACTCTCCGAATACATCGCGTTCCTGAAGAAGCTCGGCCCCCAAGCAGAACCGATGATGGCGATCAACTTGGGCACCCGGGGCGTAGCGGAGGCCCTGGAACTCCAGGAGTACGCCAACCACCCCTCCGGCACGACCCTCTCCGACCAGCGCATCACCCACGGCGACAAAAACCCCTACGGCATCCAACTCTGGTGCCTCGGCAACGAGATGGACGGCCCCTGGCAGACGGGCCACAAGACCGCCGAGGAGTACGGCAGGATCGCCGCCGAGACGGCCCGCGCGATGCGCCAGATCGACGCCGGTGTCGAACTCGTCGCCTGCGGCTCCTCCTCCCAGGCCATGCCGACCTTCGCCGAGTGGGAGTCGACGGTCCTCCAGGAGACGTACGACCTGGTCGACTACATCTCGCTGCACGCCTACTACCAGCCGACCGACGGCGACCTCGACTCCTTCATCGCCTCGGCCGTCGACATGGAGTCCTTCATCGAGAACGTGGTCGCGACCGCCGACCACGTGGGCGCCCGCCTCAAGTCGAAGAAGAAGATCAACCTCTCCTTCGACGAGTGGAACGTCTGGTACACGTCGGACTGGGAGGAGCAGGCGAAGAACGCCGATCCCGCCGACTGGCCGGAAGCGCCGCGCCTGCTGGAGGACAACTACAGCGTCATGGACGCGGTGGTCTTCGGCTCGCTCATGATCGCCCTGCTCCGGCACGCCGACCGCGTCACCGTCGCGTGCCTCGCCCAGCTCGTCAACGTCATCGCGCCGATCATGACCGAACCGGGCGGCCCGGCCTGGCGGCAGACGACGTTCTTCCCCTTCGCGCAGGCCTCGAAGTACGGCCGAGGCCAGGTCCTCGACGTCCGCGTCGACTCCCCGAGGCACGAGACGCAGAAGTACGGCGAGGCCGACCTGCTGCACGCCACCGCCGTGCGCGGCGAGGACGGCTCGGTCACGGTGTTCGCCGTCAACCGCAGCCGCACCGAGTCGCTCCCGCTCGAAGTCGGCCTGAACGGCCTCGACTTGACGTCGGTCGTCGAGCACAGCGCCCTCGCCGACGCCGACCCGGACGCCCGCAACACCCTGGCCGACCCGGAGCGCGTGGCCCCGCACGAGGTCGAGGGCACCACCCTCCAGGACGGCATCCTGACCGCCGTACTGGAGCCGCTGTCCTGGAACATGATCAGGATCAGCTGAACCCCATGGGTGTCACCGGCCGGGGGAGGCCACCGGCGAAACCGGTACTCCTCCGGCCGCACTCCCCAGCAGCGTCAGCCGTACGTCCTTCGGGCCCGCCGGTGTGGTGCCGTCGGACAGGACGGCCAGGGCGAGTGTGTTGGTGCCCCGTGTGCGGAGGATCCCGTTCGGCAGGGCGAAGGTGTGCTGCGGGCCCACGTCGTTGATGTACTGGCCCATGTTCCAGCCGTTGAGGAAGATCTGGACGCGGTAGGCGCGCGTCGGGTCGTCGTCGAGGGCGAGGCCGATCGAGGCGTCGATGCCGCTGTCCACGGCGAGCTCGAAGCTGGTCCGGTACCAGGCCACGCCCTGCCGCTTGTCGGCGCGGGGAAGGGTGACGGCCTCCCAGCCGGCGTCCGCGTACCCCGGCAGGTGCCAGCCCTCCCGCTCGCCGTACAGCCCGCCGTTGTTCTGCGGCCCGCGTACGGGATCGGGTGTCGTCTCGCCCTGGAGCCGCCAACTCACCTTCGGGGAGGCGCCCTTGAAGGTCGCCGCGGTCAGCCCGCGCGCGACCTTGTGGGTGTCGAGGGCCTTGCCGTCCTGGTCGTGCTGCATCCGCCGCACCAGCACGGACAGGACATGGGAACCGGCCGCACGCTGCTTCTCGGGGACCGCGAAGGTCGCCTTCGCGGCCCAACTGCCCTGCCGCACACTGCTGGTGGTCGGCACCGGCATCCGGTGGGTGCCGAGCGGCTCGCCGTCGAGCCAGGCCATCAGCAGGCCCTGGGTGCCGGTGCTGTAGGCGAGGGTCACCGACTCCAGGGCGTCGGTCGCGGCCGTGGTGAAGCGGCCGCGGTACCAGACGTCCCCGTAGTGGAAGCCGTAGTCGTCCGCGAAGAGCAGCGGCTGCCCGGAGGGAATGGCCGTCGTGCTGAACGTCGAAGTCCTGTCCGCCGCGGTCCACTTGGAGTCGTCGAAGGCGACCGCGGCCTCCGGGTTCTCCACCTTCCGCCGCCAGCCGTCGAGCGCGGGGAGCGGCACCGCGGGCACCCCCGGCAGCAGCGCGTCCGGGTTCGAGCGCAGGCTGCCCGCGGTGGTGACGGTCGAGGGCACGGCCCGCCCGTTCCAGGTGACGTCGGTGATGCCGCGCGGGCCCCACACCTCCAGGCCGGTGTCGCCGATGGTGTCGCCGGTGAGGTGGGCGGTCGTCCCGCTGACCGTGGCCTCGCGGAGCAGCTCCGGGCCGTAGACCAGGGCGGTGCCCGAACCGGTCTCGTACGGCCACAGGCGTACCGAGCCGGCCTCGTCGGCGAAGACCAGCAGGAGGGAGTTGTCGACGCCGCCGCCCTGGACGAGGACCCGGGTCAGGCCGCCGATGCCGAGCGGGACGGTGACATGCAGGAGACCGCGGTCCCAGACCCAGGCGGCCTGCGCGTCGAGCCGGGTCACCACCGGCTCCTCCGGGCACTCGACGACGACGTGGGCCATCTCGCCGCGCGTCCCGGCGAACACGGCGATGTCCTGCCGGCCGGCGGTGAGGGACATCATCGGCGTGATCGTCGAGTATCTCAACTTGCGCCCGCCGAGGGCGAGTTGGGTGACGAGGAGACGGGCGTCCTGGGCCGGGACGGTGACCTCGATGTCGTCGGTCGAGGTCGGCAGGGTCGAAGTGACGTCCTTCGTACCGTCGTTGCGCAGGACGTAGACGTGCGCGCCGGTGTCGGCGTTGGTGAGGTGGTAGACCTTCAGGCCGTCCGCCTTGACGTCCGCCGCGCGGTCCAGCTTGGCGAAGTCGGGCACGGTCCGCAGCAGATGGCCGAGCTGGTGCATCGGCACGAGCTTCGCGGTCGCGTTGCGGCCCTCGTCGAAGGCGGCGCCGTAGTCGTACGACGTGTAGACGACCGGCGCGGGCAGCCAGCCCCACGAGGTGCCGCCGAAGGTCATGTAGACGCTGTGCAGGGTGAGTCCGTTGGCGAGGTTGGTGAGGTAGAAGCGCCGCTCGTACGCCGCGTCACGCGTCCGGCGCGACTCCGCGTACCCCTTCCCGTCGAACCAGGACCCGCCCCACGGATCGAACCAGCCGCCGCCGAACTCCGGCACGAAACCAGGGGTCTTGGGGCTGGCAGTGGCCCCGCCCTTCGCCCCGCCGATCCCGAAGTGCCCCCAGTCCGCCGGCAGTTGGGAGGGCGATGGATACCCGTCGAAGCCGTACAGCCAACCGCCCTTGTCGCCACCGGTGTCGAAGGACCCGGGGGTCCAATAGCCGTTGCGGCCCTTGTCGTTGTGGAACAGGGGGACGTCGATGCCGTCGGCGCGCACCTTCTTGTACAGGTGGGACATGTACTCGCCCCCGGACGCGTGGGTGAGCTGGCCGTCGTACTCGTTCTCGATCTGGTAGAGCAGGACCGTGCCCGTGCCCTGGGTGAACAGGTGCTTGGAGACGATGGAGTTGACCTGGGTGAGCCACTCGTCGACGTGCGAGAGGTACGTCGGGTCGGCGGTGCGGGCCGTGCCCTTCGTGGCGATGAGCCAGCCGGGGAAGCCGCCCGCGTCGATCTCCGCGTTGATGTACGGGCCCGGGCGCAGGATGACGTACAGGCCGGTCTCGGCGGCCATGCGCAGGAACAGGTCGAGGTCCCGGACGCCCGTGAAGTCGTAGCTGCCCTGGGCGGGGGAGTGGTAGTTCCACGAGACGTAGATGCTGACGGCGTTGTAGCCGAAGGCGCGCATCTTCTGCAGGACGTCACGCCACAGGGACGGGCTCGGCAGCCGGAAGGGGTGCATCTCGCCCGACCACAGGACCAGGCGCTTCCCGTCGACGATCAGGGAGTAGCGGTCGTACCCGATCGTGTGGGACTGCCCGTCCGCGGCCGGTGGTGCGGGCGCCGGGCCGGTCGGCACGACATGCGCGGCGTACGCGTCACCGCTGCCGCCGCTGCCACCCCCCAGCGCGAATCCGAGCGCGGCCGTGCCCGCGAGGGTGCTGAAGGTACGCCTGCTCAGCTCCACTGGAAGCTCCTCCCGGGTCCGGTCCGTCGGCGGCACGTGCGAAGCCATTTTCCGTGGTCGTCCCAGGAGGCCGTCGTGCGGGGCCATTCTCTACGCCAGAACGGACCACAATGGACGCATGAGGATCTCGGCACGGGCGGATTACGCGGTACGGGCGGTACTGGAGCTCGCCGTACGGGGTGACGACGGCCCTGTGCCGGACGGTCCGGTGAAGGCCGAGACCATCGCCACCGCGCAGGACATCCCGCACAAATTCCTGGAGGGAATTCTCGGCGACCTCCGGCGTGCCGGAATCGTCGACAGCCGGCGCGGCGGGGGCGGCGGCTACCGGCTGGCCCGCGCGGCCGGCGCGATCACCGTCGCCGACGTCATACGCGCGGTGGACGGCCCGATCGTCTCGGTCCGCGGTGAACGCCCCACCGGCCTCGCCTACACCGGCACCGCCCAACCCCTCCTCCCCCTGTGGATCGCCCTGCGCGCCAACGTCCGCAAGATCCTGGAGGGCGTCACCCTCGCGGACATCGCGGCGGACGCCCTGCCGGAACCGGTACGGACGCTGGCGGCGGAGCCGGCGGCCTGGGAGAACCCGTAGGACCGGTTGCCGGGCAGGCACAGCACCGGTGGCTGTGAGTGTCCTCAGTCGCGTCTCAGGCTCTCTTCAGATTGGCCGCCTAGCGTCGCCTCCCATGCGCACGCTGATACTGCTCGCCCTCGCGGGCCTCGGGGCCCAGCTCGTGGACGGCAGCCTCGGCATGGCCTACGGGGTCACGTCCACGACGCTGCTGCTGGCCATGGGGACGAACCCGGCCGCCGCGTCCGCCACCGTCCATCTGTCCGAGATCGGTACGACGCTGATGTCCGGCGCCTCGCACTGGCGGTTCGGGAACGTGGACTGGAGGGTTGTCGTGCGGATCGGCGTCCCGGGCGCGATCGGGTCGTTCCTCGGCGCCACCGTCCTGTCGAAGCTCTCCACCGAGGTCGCCGAACCGGTGATGTCGCTGATCCTCTTCGGGCTCGGCGTGTACGTCATGTCCCGGTTCACCTTCAAGGGGCTGCCGAAGGGGCAGCTCGGCAAGCCGTTGCGGAAACGGTTCCTGGCGCCGCTCGGGCTGGTCGCCGGGTTCCTGGACGCGACCGGCGGGGGCGGCTGGGGGCCCGTCGGTACGCCCGCGCTGCTGGCGAGCGGGCGGATGGAGCCGCGCAAGGTCATCGGGTCGATCGACACCAGCGAGTTCCTGGTGGCGCTGGCCGCGAGCCTGGGTTTCCTCGTCTCGCTCGGGTCCCAGGGGCTCAAGTGGACCTGGGTCGTTGCCTTTCTGCTCGGGGGAGTCGTCGCCGCGCCGGTCGCCGCCTGGCTGGTGCGGCTGGTTCCGCCGCGGGTGCTGGGCTCCGCCGTCGGCGGGATCATCGTCGTGACCAACGTCCGTACGCTGCTGAGGAGCGACTGGATCGGTGCGTCGGGTGCGCTGAGCACTCCGGTGTACGTCGTGCTGTACGGGATGTGGGCTGCCGCCCTGGCGTACTCGGTCCGTGCCCATCGCCGGGAGAGGGCGCTGGAGACGCGGACCGAGTCCGAGTCCGCCGAAGGACGGCAGCCGCTGGGGGTGTGATCGGCGATCCCCGATCAGTGCTTCCTGGCCATCCGCCTCCTGGTCAACTCGTGCTCACGCCCACGGTCAGGGTCGCCGTGTAGCCGTCGGACACGTCGGAGCCGAGCGCGGTCAGCGTGAGCAGACCGGACGCGGCGCCTCCGTCGTCGTAGACCGTGTCGTCGCCGAGGGATGTCTCGGCGGTGGTGTTGTCCGAGTACGGGGAGGTGGCCTGCACTTCCTCGTTGAGGTCGGCGTCGAAGAAGAGCTGGCCGGTGTGGACGAGCGTGCCGCCGGTGTACGTGCCGTCGGCGATCGTCACGTCCGTGTGCACCCGCATATGGACGTGGACGGCGCGGGAGACGTAGTGCCCCGGCCAGATGGATATGAGCTTCGCCTCGCCGTCGGAGTCGGTGAGGACACCGCCGCGCAGGAACGTGCCGTCGTCGTCCTCGGTGTGGCCGTTCTTGCCGACGAACCCGGAGTACTCGCCGAGCGCGTCGCAGTGCCAGAGCTCCACGAGGGCGTCGGCGAGCGGCGCGCAGTCGTTGTCCTGGTCGACGACGGTGAAGGTGTACTGGACCTCGACGCCCTCCTTCTCCTCTCTGATGTCCTCGCGGATCAGGGCGCCGTCGAGCGAGTACGGACCCTCGGTGACCTCGGCGGTGAGGGTGCAGACACTGCTCGTGGCTGACGCGGACGCGTCGGTGGTCACGGTGGTCGTGGAGGTGTCGGCCGAGGCGAATCCGGCGGCCGCGAGACCGCCCGCCAGGGCCACGGTGCCGCCGCCGATCAGCACCCGGCGACGCTGGACGCCCTTGTCCCGGCGGTGCCGGGCGGGCTGTTGGTCGAGTTGCCGGTCGTTCTCGTTGTTTCCCGTCATGGCAAGGAAGCTAGGGCGTTACCTGAAGGATTCCTTAATGTGCGGCTGTGAAGGACCTGGGGACGGAACGGTCAACGGCCGCTTATTTCAACAGAGTTCACACACTATGGAGAAGATGTGAAAGACGCGTCTGTGAATGGCCTGAGTTCGCCCTGACCGCTTCCTGTGCGGCTCCCTACGATGCGAGCGCGCCGTCTGTCTTCACAGGAACTTCATTGTTTCTTCAAAGACTTGGGGCGCAGCCACCCCCCGACCCCAAGGAGAAACCATGCCTGGTGGGCTCCTCCTGAGCGGCGCCGTCGCCGCTCTTCTCACCACCGTGCTGCCCGCGCAGCACTCGTCCTCGCCGGTGTTCGACGACCCGCCCCCGGACAAGATCGTCATCAACGTCGCCACGGTGAACGGCTCGGGCTGCCCGCAGGGCACGACGGCGGTCGCCGTCTCCGAGGACAACACCGCCTTCACGGTGACCTACAGCGCCTACCTCGCCCAGGTCGGCGGCAACTCCGACCCCACGGCGTTCCGCAAGAACTGCCAGCTCAACCTGGTCGTCCACGTCCCGCAGGGCTTCACGTACGCCATCGCGAGCGCCGACTACCGGGGCTTCGCCTCCCTCCAGCGCGGCGCGAGCGGTGCGCAGAAGGCCTCGTACTACTTCCAGGGCTCGTCGAACACCACGAGCAAGAACCACCCGTTCAACGGCCCCTACGACGACAACTGGCAGGCGAACGACAGCACGGACGTGGCCCAACTGGTCTGGGCACCCTGCGGAGTTCAGCGCAACTTCAACATCAACACGGAGCTGCGGGTGAGTGCCGGCACCTCGGCGCCCGGCGCGGTCAGCTTCATGACGATGGACTCGACGGACGGCGACATCAGCACCATCTACCACATGGCGTGGGAGCACTGCCCGAGCTCCTGACGTGCGGTGCTGTGAGATGACATGAGGAAGGGGTGGCCCGTGTCGCACCGCGGGCCACCCCTTTTTCGTGGGGGGAGTTCAGGGCCGCGTCAGCTCCGGCTGACGCCCAGCGTCAAGGTGCCCGTGTAGCCGGACGACGTCGAACTGCCCAGCGCGGTAAGGGTCATGAGGCCCGACGCGGCGCCTCCGTCGTCGTAGATCGAGTCCTGGGCGAGGGTCGTGCGGGTGACCGTGTTGGTCGAGTACGGGGAGATCTTGGCGACGGCCGTGGTGATGGTCTCGTCGATGAAGAGCTGGCCCGTGTGGAGTTCGCTGCCGCCGGTGAACGAGCCGTCCGAGGTGAGCGTGACGCCGGTGTGCACCTTCACATGGATGTGCACGCAGCGCCCGCGGTACCAACCCGGGTAGATCGTGGTGATGTTGGCGAGTCCGGCGGAGTTCGTCAGGACACCGCCGCGCAGGAAGGTGCCGTCGTCCGGTTCGCTGTGGCCGTTGTTGCCGACGTAGCCGGAGTACTCGCCGAGCGCGTCGCAGTGCCAGATCTCGACGAGCGCGCTGGGGATGACGGCGCAGGTGCTGTCGTCCACGACCGTGAGGGCGAGTTTGAGCGGAATGCCGGCCTTGCCTTCGGTGACGTCGGCGCGGACCAGGGCGCCGTCGAGGTAGTAGGGGCCTTCGGTCATCTCCTTGGTGAGAGTGCAGACCGCCGCCGCGGCTACGGGAGTCGAGTCGGCGGTGGCTGTGGTGGGGGTGTGGGGAGCGGCGGCGCCCACGGCCAGTACGGCGGCCGTGGTGCCGGTGGCGATCAGGACGGTACGGCGTCCGACCGGGGTGGGGGTGGCTCCGTTGTTGTCTGTCATGGACACGGCACTGTAGGAGCGGAAGCTGTAGCCCGGCTGTGCGAACGGCAAAGTGACGATCCGTCAAGTTTATTGCGGGACATGTGTGTTACGGCGGATGGTCGGTGGGCTACGGGGGCTGGAGCTGGTGGGGATACGAGGGTTGGAGCCGGTGGGGTTATGGGGGCTGGAGCCGGTCGGGATGCGAGGGCGGGGGTCGGTGGGGATACGAGGGCGGGGGTCGGTGGGGTAATGGGGGGGCTGGAGTCGGTGGGGGTACGAGGGTTGGAGTCGGTGGGTTGCCGGGGCTGGAGCCGGTTGGACTACGGCGACTGCCGGCGGCGACCGCCCTCCGTGAGTTCGGCGAGTTCGGCCAGGGTCGCCGCGATGGCCGGCAGGAGGTCGGCCGGGATGTGGTCGAGGACCCGGCGCCGGGCGCTGGCGAGGTGGCCGGGCTGCGCCGCGTGCATGGCGCGCAGCCCGGCGTCGGTGAGGACGGCCTCGCCGTGCACGGCGCGGAGGTGGACGGCATGATGCAACTCGCCGCCTACCAGGTCGAGTTGGTCACCAGCGCCAAGGTCCACTGCCTGCTGGGCTGGACCCCGCGCCACACCTCGTTCGCGGAGGCGCCCACCCGGCACTACCTCGCCTGGAAGGCGGCTCGGGCCGCCAGCGCTCGGTAATTCGGACTGCGGTTTCCGGCCGGTGAGGGAAGATCGGCCGATGAAGCCCTTCGACCCCCAACCCGCGGAACCCGGCCGGTACCCGCGACTTGAGGCCGCTCTCGTCACCGTCAACCGTGACCTCGCGGCAAGCCTGTCCGACCAGCCGCCCCTCGCGCTGATGGTCTGGGAGGAACAGGTCTACGTCGCCGTGTCCGACGGCACCTGGCACCACAACGGTCTCCAGGAACCGGACGGCGACGCCCTCGACGCCCTCGGCCCCGTCGTGGACGCGGCGCAGGAGACGGTGGCCGACCGGCTCTGGCTGGTGTGGCCGGTCTGTCCAGTCCACAGGCTCGGTATGCATCCTCGCCCCGAGGGGACGCCGGCCGACTGGGACTGGGACGACGAGGGCTGGAGCGGGCGTCTGGTGTGGTGGTGCCGGGGTGGTCCCGCGGGCGACTGCCACGACCTCGCGCCCGTGGGGGAACTCGCCGGAGCGCTGCCGGGGAAGTGAGGACGCTCGGCGGGAGGGAGGTGGGGCGCGGAAGTGTGACAGTTTTCGCTGAAGTGTCCAACTTTGCGGGGAGGGCCCTTCGGGGCACGGGGAAAGGGGCGTACCGCTCAAGGCCGAGTCAGGTAACGAGCCGGCGTTCCGCCGAGACGGAGTACGCGTGGCGGCGGAACGCCAGCATCCTGTCGTCGGAGGCTTCGACGCCGGCGGCAAGGCGGGTGGGGTCGAAGACCTGTTGCTGCCAGTGGTCCTCGCGGGGCGAGCGGGCCGTCACGTGCAGGTGGCCGGCCGGGATCAGCGGGCGGTGTTCCGGCCACGCCTGGGAGGGGTCATGGGTCGGGTCGTTCGGCTCGGCGAGCTGGTACACCACGGTGAAGGTGACGGGCCCGGTTTCGAGGCGGGAGTCGAGGTCGCCGATGAGGAAGTCGGGGGCGAGTGTCCCGGCGTACGCGGGATCGATCTCGACCTCGCCCAGTTGGGGCACGAGACGGTAGCGGAAGGGCCGGCGCACGCCCGACTCGTCGACCAGGACGAAGGCGTGCAGCCCGTCGTAGCGGGTGGTGGCGAAACTGGCGGGCGCCTGTTGTCCGGCGAACGACTTCAACGCGCCCCGGCTTTCCGGGTGTTGAGCGAGTACGGTCGCGAACTTCCCGGCCGCGGCGAGCTTCCCCTTGGCCCGGTCGGCGAACCCGCCCTCCGTGCCCGCCATGCCCAGCGCCTCGACGAGGTCGATGAACCCCTCGGGATTGTGACTGGGGAAGACCCGGAAGTTCGCGGCGACGAGATCCATGACGGCCTTGGCGTTGTCGCTGCTGCCGTCGCCGTCAAGGAACTTGACCGCCATCCCGCGTACGCCCCGTGCCCGGTCGTCGGCGGCGAAGTTGCCGGAGCCGTTCGAGAACCGGATGACCGCGTCGGACTCGGCGGTGAGGCAGGGGGCGGTCGTCCACTTCGCGATCCGCCCGGTGGGCACGAACCGCGCGTCGTACACGGCCCCGCGGGCGTGCAGTCGGCGATCGTGCGGACGCGGATGCGCGGCGGCCTCGATCCGGTCGACGGCCTGGACCGCGGTCATTCCGCCCTCGGTGACCGAGGAGTCCTGGGGGTCCTGGGGGTCCTGGGGGTCCTGCGGTGACTGTGCCATGGCGGCATCATCGCATCGGCGGGTGCCGGGTTCGCGGTGGAGTTCCCGGCGGCGGGCGGCCTTCGACCCCAAGGTCGAGACGGTGACCGACCCCGAGTCGCCCTGGACCAAGACGGTCACCCTGCGCGGCGTCATGTCCGCCTGCCCGAGGCGGTCGGCACTGGTCAGGCGGCTGGGCGGAGCTTCAGGTTCGGCTCAGGTCGGTGCGGGAGGTTGGCCCGTATGCACGGACACCGCCCCCGCACCCCCGAAGCCGACCGCAGCCGCCGCTGGTTCATGAACAAGGCGCTGCTCGCCGGCGGAGTCGCCGCCGTCGCGACCATGACCGGCTGCTCGTCGGACGCCTCCGACACCGCCGCCGCGTCCTCGTCCTCCGGCGCCCCGAACGGCGCGCCTTCGGGCGGCCCCGGCGGTGGCATGCCCACCGGCGCGATGCCTTCCGGCGGGCCCGGGGGAGGGGGCAGCGGGATGGGGCCCGGGCAGAGCGAGGTCAAGTACGCCGATTTCAAAGGCGTTTCGACCGACGGCAAGATCACCGACGGGCTCTACTCGATCCACTCCACCGACGTCTCGACGGACGGGATCGTCAAGGCCGCGCAGGCCTTCCTCGACGGGCTCAGCGCCAAGGAACGCAAGTCCTGCACGTTCGACGTCGACAACGACGAGTGGCTGGCCTGGAGCAACGTCGACGGGTACCAGCGCAAGGGCGTCCGCATGGGCGACATCACCGCCACGAAGCGCGACCTCGGTTACGCGCTGCTCGGCGCCGCCCTCTCCGCCGACGGGCTCACCCAGACCCGCAACATCATGAAGCTCAACGCCTTCCTCGGCGACTACAGCGGCGGCAACCGGGAGACCCTCACCGAGGGCGCGTACTTCTTCACCTTCATGGGCACGCCGTCCACCACCAAGCCGTGGGGCTTCCAGTACGAGGGCCACCACGTGGCCATCAACTACTTCGTGCTCGGCGACCAGGTCGTCATGACCCCGACCTTCATGGGGTCCGAGCCGACCTCCGCCACCTACAAGGGCGAGAAGATCACCCTGTTCAAGACGGAGACCAAGGCGGGCCTCACCCTCCTGCGCTCGCTCACCGCCGCGCAGCGCGCCAAGGTGATCTCCAGCACCAAGAAGTCCGGCGACGACATGAAGGCCGGGGCCGGGCAGGACAACGCGAAGCTCGCCTACCAGGGCCTGGTCGCCAAGGACTTCACCAGCGCCCAGCGCCGGCACCTCCTCGACCTCGTGCGCGTCTACGTCGGCAACATGAACGACGGTCACGCCGAGGTGAAGATGTCGGAGGTCGAGGACCACCTCGACTCGACCTACTTCTACTGGATGGGCGAGACCAAGGACTCCTCCGCCTTCTACTACCGCGTGCACAGCCCGGTCGTCCTCATCGAGTACGACGCCCAGTCCCCGCTGGCGTACGGAACCAAGGGAGGGATGGGCGGGCCCAACGGCACCCCCACCCAGCAGCACATCCACACCATCATCCGCACCCCCAACGGCGGCGACTACGGCGTGGACCTGCTGAAGCTGCACCTGGAGAACGACCACTGACGCCTGAGTCAACGGCCAGTGACATATGCCCAGTTGGCCCTTATGGGCTAAGAAGCCGCTTTCGATTCCTCATCACCATGATCTGGCTGATATGAAACCCCTTGGCCGAAAAAGCAAGATCAGGGGTGGACGTGGGGAAACGATTCGACTCCGGGGCACGGACCGGGGTGGTGATCGTCGGGGCGGGCCCGGCGGGGCTCGTCCTGGGGAACCTGCTGCTGGACCGCGGCATCGACTGCGTGATCCTGGAACGGCGCGGACGCGAGGCGGTGGAGGGGCGGGCCAGAGCGGGTTTCCTGGCCGCCCACTCCGTCCGCCTCCTCACCCAACACGGGCTGGCAGACGGGCTGTTGGCCAAGGGTCACACCCACCGCACCTGCCTCTTCCGCAGCGAGCAGGGTGAATTCACCCTCGACTACGGCGAGTTGGGGCGCGGCGAGGTCCACATGGTCTATCCCCAGCAGGAGTTGGTACGGGACCTCCTCGCCGAGTACCTCCGACGCGACGGCGAGATCCGCTTCGACACGGAGGTCGAGGAGATCTCCGAGGGCGGCCGGGTACGGATGTCCGACGGCACGGACGTCACCGGGCGCTACGTCGCCGGGTGCGACGGACACCGGGGAGTCGCCCGCGCGACCATGACCGCCCACGGGACACGCACCGCCCGCTGGGACCACGGCGTGAGCTGGCTCGCGGTCCTCGTCGAGGCCCCGCCGAGCATGGAAGCCGTCGGATACGCCCTGCACGAACGGGGATTCGCCGGTCACATGGCCCGTACGGCGACCGTCACGCGCTACTACCTCCAGTGCCCGCGCGGAACCGACCCCGCCGACTGGAACGAGGACCGCGTCTGGACCGAGCTGGCAACTCGGCTCCGTGTCGACGAGTTCGGCCGGCTCAAGGACGGCCCGGTCCTGGAGAAGGCGGTCGTCGACCTGCGCTCCGACGTCCTCGACACCCTCGGCGAGGGCCGCCTCTGGCTGGCGGGCGACGCCGCCGGCCTCATCAGCCCCTCCGCCGCCAAGGGCGCCAACCTCGCCGTACTCCAGGCCGAACGCCTCGCCCAGGCACTGGCGTCGGCGCTCAAGCACACCGACGAGAGCGGCCTCGCCCGCTACACGGCCGACTGCCTGCCCCGCGTCTGGCGGGCCCACGAGTTCTCGCACTGGATGAGCGGCCTGCTGCACGGCCCGTCCGCCGAGGACACCGTCGACGCCCACGCCCGCTACGGC
The DNA here is from genome assembly GCF_043200035.1 of Streptomyces sp. NPDC048504. NCBI lineage: Bacteria > Bacillati > Actinomycetota > Actinomycetes > Kitasatosporales > Streptomycetaceae > Streptomyces > Streptomyces sp. NPDC048504. The sequence goes on along the minus strand of NZ_JBICXA010000009.1, from coordinate 304,120 downwards.
CGCGCGCTCCAGTACGCCCGCCTGGACAGCCTGCGCACGTCCCGCGCGCACCAGGACTTCTTCGCGGAGAACTACACGGGCATCTGATCCCGTCTCCCGCTCGCTCGTCTCCCGCTCGCTCGTCTCCCGTCCCCACGATCCACCGGGAACCCCTTCATGAACCTCCCCGTCGTACAGGCACGCCTCGCCGCAGCCGACGCAGCACGCATCCAGCGCGCGGCGGCCTACGTCGAGACCCACGACACGGACCAGGTCCTCGCCGAACTCCTCCCGGCCCTCACGCCGGCCGAACGGGCTGACGTAGCACGCCACTTGGTCTTCGACCACACAGCCGTCCTGGTCTTCCCGGACTCCTTGGACGGCCTCTGCGAGGAACTCCGCCGCCTGGGCCACGAACCGGGCCCGGTCACCCCGAGCGTCGTGGTCCGCGACCGCCTGACCCGCCGCTACGGCCCGGAACTCGCCGACATCCCGGTGAGCATCGTGCACGTGACGGCCGGCACCCGCAGCGTGGAGATCTTCGCGCTCCCCGTACCCCCCGACTCGGTACTGGAGGCGGTGGCGGCCGACGAACGCGAGGCGGAACACGAGTCCCACCACGCCTTCGCGGTCACGACCCCCGGCCCGGTGGTCCCCGCGGGCCTGCGACTCCTCCTCCAGGAGCGGGGCGGCGCGGTTCCCGACGGCGGCGGCTACAACGGCCACGAGAACGTCACCGTCCTCTACCACCGCACCACCACCCACCGCCGCTTCGAACTCCGCCTCCCCGGCCGCCACGACCCACTCCCCGACCCGACAACAACCCTGCTCACCGTGATGACCGGAGCCTGGGCCACCCAAGCGGTCGCAACGATGGCCGAGTTGAACATCGCGGACCACTTGGCGGACCACCCCGGCATGCCGGCAGAACGCCTGGCAACCCTCACCTCGACGCACCCGGACGCGCTGCGCCGCCTGCTCCGCTACCTGACGACGCTGGGCCTGCTGACGGCATCGAACGACACCTATCACCTCACGGCGGCAGGCCAACCCCTGCGCACGGCAACGGAGTTCTCCCTGAACCCCCTGGCCCGGCTCTACGCGGGCCCGTTCTACGACTCCTTCGCGGGCCTGACCCACTCCGTACGCACCGGCGAGGAAGCCTTCGCCCACCGCAACGGCCAACACCACTTCCCGTACTTCGCCCAACACCCCCAACTGGGAAGCCTGTTCCACCGTGCGATGGCGGCCAGCGCGGAAATGTTCACCCCGGTTCCCACGCTGATCGACTTCTCGAAGGCACGGCGAGTGGTGGACGTGGGCGGCGGGAACGGCGCGCTGCTGGGCCGGTTGCTCCGGGCCCACCCCCACCTGGAGGGCGTCCTGTACGAACGCCCCGGCGCCCTGGTAGCCGCCCGCACCCAACTCACCGAACGCTGTTCCTTCGTAGCCGGCGACTTCACCCGCTCCGTACCGGAGGGCGCAGACGTCTACCTCCTCTCCCGAGTCCTCCACGACTGGGACGACGAGCGCTGCCTCACGATCCTCGGCCGCTGCGCGGAGGCAATGCGCCCGGGTACTCAACTCCTGGTGGTGGAACGCCTGTTGCCCACCCCGACGGCGGTCGCATGGGACGTCCACATGCTGTGCAACGTAGGCGGCCAAGAACGCGACGAGGACCATTACCGACGCCTACTGGAGAAGGCAGGCTTCGAGGTACAGGCGAGTCACCTTCTACCGCTGGGCGCGTCACTCATCAGCGCTGTGAGGGCAACTCCCTAAACACGCGTTCCGTCTGCTTCGCGGACGCGGAACGGCAACCAACCGGAGGGCTGAAGGAGATGAGCCGGTATCAGTTCGAAGAGGTCGACGACCTCGGACGGATCCTGTGCGGCATGAGGCGCCTACCGCCCGAGGTCTTCAGTGAACTGCCCTGGATCCCCGGATGGGAGCTGCACGAGATACCCGATGAACAGCCAAAACTGGCGCAGTGCTACGGAGACACCTACTCCCGGCTGGAACTGCGGACGCCCGACGGTGAGATCTACTCCCGGACCTGGGTCCCGCACGACCCCGAGTGGGAGGCCGCCGCCCTGCGTCACGGCTACGTCGTGTGCGATGACCGACGCCCAGCACACCCCGGGCATGCGCTACGAGGCCTTCCGCCGCGGATGCGCGCTGGGCCTGACCGTCGGCGGACTCGTCGCCTACGTCGACCACCGCTGACTCGAAACACCGAGCAGGCACCCGGCGATGAACCCCTAACCCGCCTGCCCCATCCCCGCGGCATTGGGCCAGCTCTGCGCATTGGGCCACCCGGTAGCAGGCGCCGGCGCGAGGTTCTGCATCCCGTTGGGACTGGTAGCGCCCCGAACCTGCGCCGCGGTGAGCCCATTACGCGCGGGCACACCGGTCGGGGTCGGCCCCTGCGGCATCGGTGCCGGCGCGGGGGCGGGCGCGGGTACGCCGTAGGGCTGTTGGGGCATTTGCTGGGGTGCCTGTTGTGGCATCTGCATCGGCATGCCAACCCCGTTCGACTGCTGGTCCGCCATAGCGGTCATCGGCATCTGCTGAACCTGCGCCGCGGCCACCATCGGCTGGAACTGCGGCTGGGGCTGCGGCTGTTGGGGCTGAGGAACAGGCTGCGGCTGAGGCACCTGCATGGGCACCGGCTGCGGCTGCATCTGCGCCACCGCCGGCATCGGCATCCGCATGCCCGACGTACCCGTACCGAGGGCCTGCGCGGCGAGATTCTGCATCCCGGCCCCGTTCGTCGCGCCGACCAGGCGGTCCACGGCCGCCGTACCCGAGCTGTAGTTGGTCCCTGTACCCAGCTCGGGTACGGCGGCTCCCCTCCTGGTCCCGTAGAGCACCTGTTCCATGCCGGACACCAGGCGACGCACGTCCGTCTGGGGGCGCACCACGAGCCGCAGGAAGCGGCTGGACGAACCGATCTTGTTGCCGCACTCACGGACCAGGATGCGGTGCTCGGTGAGCATCCGGTCCCGGACCACCGTGCCTTCGGCGCCGACGGGGAGGCGTACGAAGAGGAAGTTTCCCTGCGACGGGTACACCGTCAGGCCGGGCAGTGCGGAGAGATGGCTCGCCATGTCGAGCCGGTCGCGGCGCACCTGCTGGAGGCTCTGCGCGTACTCCGCGCCGTGCTCCTTGAGGATGAACACCACATGCTCGGCAAAGGCGTTGAGGTTCCACTTGGGGAGCATCGAGCGTATGCGGCCGGCCAGGGCGGGGTTCGCGACGAGGTAGCCGAACCGTATGCCGTGCAGGCCGAAGTTCTTGCCGAGGCTGCGCAGGACGACCACGTTGGGGCGGAGCATGGCCTCTTGTACGACGCTCGGTTCGACCTCGGCGTCCGCGAACTCCAGGAAGGACTCGTCGATGATGATGAGGTCGAGGTCGGCCATCGCGTCCATGAACTGGACGAGGGCCTGCTTGTGGATGAAGCCGCCGTCGGGGTTGTTCGGGTTGCAGATGACCGCGACCTTGGTGTTGCGCTTGCGGATGAACTCGGCGTACTGCGTGAGGTCGAGGGCGAAGCCGCTGGACTCCTGGAGCGGGAACATGTCGACCCGCTTGCCGGTCTCCATGGGCTGGTCGGTCCAGCGGCCGAACGTGGGGACGGGGATGGCGAGGGACTCGCGGACCATCAAGTGGTCGATCCAGGTGATCAGTTCGGTGGAACCGTTGCCCATCGCCACGCAGCTCGGCGGGAGTTGGAGCAGGGTGCAGAGCTCGGCCGTGATCGTGTCGGCGCTGCTCGGGTAGTACGTGATGATCTCGCGCAACCGGGCCGCCATCTCGTCGAACATGGCGGGGGTGGGGAAGTACGGGTTGCACGGAATACAGAAGTCCACGGGGCCGGTGCCGTCGCTCTCACGCGCCAGCGCTGCCATCGACGGGCTGTGCGCCGCCGTACTGCGGAACAGCGAGGTGACGTTGGAGTCGGCCAATGGAACCTCCGTATGAAGGCGGGCCCGGCGGGGACGACCGGGCCCGTCGTCTTGGGTGGCCCGCGCGGGGGAGCACGGGCCACCCATGAATACGGAGACGGGTGTGGCGCTGTTCAACGGATGTGAAAATGGTGTGTGTTCGGGAACCCCGGGTCCGAACTACGCGTCAGCTGTGAGCCTTCAGGAGCTGAACGTGTGGATCGTCGACGTCCTGTACGTCTGACCAGGCCGCAGCACCGTCGACGGGAAGCTCGCGTGGTTCGGCGAGTCCGGGAAGTGCTGGGTCTCCAGGCACAGCGCGTCGCCCTGGCGGTAGGTGTGGCCGCCGGTGCCGGTCAGGGTGCCGTCGAGGAAGTTGCCGGTGTAGAACTGCAGCCCCGGCTGGTCGGTGGCGATCTTCAGGGTGCGGCCGGAGTGCGGGTCGTGCAGGGTCGCGACGTGCTCGGGCTTCGCGGTGATGCCCTTGTCGAGGACCCAGTTGTGGTCGAAGCCCTTGGCCTGCACCTGCTGGACGTGGCCGGCCCGGATGTCGCGGCCGATCGGCTTGGCCTTGCGGAAGTCGAAGGGGGTGCCGGAGACCTTGGCCAGTTCGCCCGTGGGGATCAGCCCCGAGTCGGTCGGCGTGTAGCGGGAGGCGGGGATCGTGAGCTCGTGGTGCTCGATCGTGCCACTGCCCTCGCCGGCGAGGTTCCAGTACGTGTGGTTCGTCAGGTTGACCACGGTCGGCTTGTCGGTGGTGGCCTCGTAGTCGATGCGCCAGTCGCCGTGCTTGTTGAGCGTGTACGTCACCTTCACCTTGAGGGTGCCGGGGTAGCCCATCTCGCCGTCGACGCTGGTGTAGTAGAGGTGCAGGCCGACGTCGGAGCCGGAGGTGAAGCCCTCGACGTCCCAGATGTGCTTGTCGAAGCCCTGGGTGCCGCCGTGCAGGCTGTTGACCCCGTCGTTGACGGAGAGCTGGTAGCTCTTGCCGTCCAGGGTGAACTGGCCCTTGGCGATGCGGTTGCCGTAGCGGCCGATGAGCGCGCCGAAGTACGGGGTCTTCGCCACGTAGTCGGCGATGTTGTCGAAGCCCAGGGACACGTTGGCGTACTTGCCGTGCCGGTCCGGGAGTTCCAGGGACTGGACGACTCCGCCCCACGACAGGACCTTGAGCCGGGTGCCGCCGTTCTCCAGCGACCAGCGGTAGACCTTGCTCCCGTCGGCGAGGGTGCCGAAGAGTTCCTTCACGGGCTTTCTGCCTCCCGAGGCCGCCTGCGCCGTACCTGTGCCGAGTGTGCTCGCGGCGATGCCTGCGGCTGCCGCGCCTGCAATGACCGTGCGTCTGTTCAGTTCCATTGAGCGGCTCCCTTGTGCGTTGAAGGGGGCTCCACTGGTCCCCGCGCCCAAGGGGCGCGGGGAACTGCGCGACCAGCCACAACGGACCCGCAGCCAATCCCGATCGACCAGCGGAGCTACCCTTACGAACCGGACTTGCGCTTGTTCCACACATCGAAGCCGACCGCGGTCAGCAGGGCGAGGCCCTTGATGACCTGTTGCCAGTCGGTGCCGACGCTGAGGAGGTTCATGCCGTTGTTCAGCACGCCGAGGACGAGACCGCCGATGATGGCGCCGAGGATGGTGCCGACACCGCCGCTCATGGACGCGCCACCGATGAACGAGGAGGCGATGGCCTCCAGTTCGAAGCCGTCGCCCGCCTTCGGCGAGGCCGCGTTGAGGCGGGAGGTGACCACCAGACCCGCCAGGGCCGCGAGCACGCCCATGTTCAGGAACACCTGGAAGGTGACGCGCTTGTCCTTGACGCCGGACAGCTTCGCGGCCGGCAGATTGCCGCCGATCGCGTAGATGTGGCGGCCGAAGACGGTGTTGCGCATCACGTAGCCGTAACCGGCCACCAGGACACCGAGGATGATCAGGATGATCGGCGCACCGTCGTAGCTGGCGAGCAGCAGGGTGAGCCAGAGGATCGCGGCGACGATCGCGACGAGCTTGAGCAGGAACAGCTTCGTGGGCGGCACGTCGAGCGAGAACTCCTGCTGCCGGCGCCGGTCGCGCACCTCCTGCCACACCACCGCGGCGATCATCACGAAGCCCAACAGCAGGGTGATGTTGTGGTAGTTGGTGTTCGGGCCGACCGCGGGCAGGAAGCCGTTGCCGATCTTCTGCAGGCCGTTGGGGAAGGGGCCGAGGGTCTGGCCCTGGAGGAGGATCTCGGTGAGGCCGCGGAAGAGCAGCATCCCGGCGAGGGTGACGATGAAGGACGGTATGCCCGCGTAGGCGATCAACAGCCCTTGTACGGACCCCGCGACCGCGCCCATCAGCAGGCACAGCACCAACGCGACGGGCCACGGCACCTGGTGATTGACCATCAGGACGGCCGCGAAGGCGCCCACGAACGCCGTCAGTGAACCGACCGACAGGTCGATGTGCCCGGCGATGATGACCATCATCATGCCGATCGCGAGGATCAGGATGTAGCTGTTCTGCAGCACCAGGTTGGAGACGTTGCGCGGCAGCAGCAGGTCCCCGCCGGTCCAGACCTCGAAGAGGATCACGATCAGACCGAGGGCGATCAGCATGCCGTACTGCCGCATGTTGCGGCGCAGGCCGCCGAGTATCAGCTGCAACAGGCCGCCGCCCGCGGCCGATCCGCTTCCGCCCGGCGGCGCGGGGGCCGGGCTCTTGGCGGTCACGTCCGTGCTCATCGCGTTACCTCTTTGTCCTTCGTCATCTGGCGCATCAGCACTTCCTGCGTGGCCTCGGCCCGGGGCACCTCTCCGGTCAGCCGGCCCGCCGCCATCGTGTAGATGCGGTCGCACATGCCGAGCAGCTCCGGCAGTTCGGAGGAGATGAAGACCACCGCCTTGCCCTCGGCGGCGAGTTGGTCGATGACCGTGTAGATCTCGTACTTGGCGCCCACGTCGATGCCTCGCGTGGGCTCGTCAAGGATCAGCACCTCGGGACCCGCGAAGATCCACTTGCTGAGGACGACCTTCTGCTGGTTGCCGCCGGACAGCTTGCCGACCGGCTCGAAGACCGTCGGGGCCTTGATGTTCATCGACTTGCGGAACCGCTCGGCGACCTGCCGCTCCTCCTGCTCGTCGACGACTCCGCGCTGGGAGACCTTGTTCAGGGCGGCCAGCGAGATGTTCCGGTTGATCGTGTCGATGAGGTTGAGGCCGTAGTGCTTGCGGTCCTCGGTGACATAGGCGATGCCGTGTCCGACCGCCTCCGCGACGGACTTGGTGCGGATCTCCTGGCCGTCCTTGAGGATTGTGCCGCCGGCGTAGCGGCCGTAGGAGCGCCCGAAGACGCTCATCGCGAGTTCGGTGCGGCCGGCGCCCATGAGTCCGGCGATGCCGACGATCTCGCCCCTGCGCACATTTATTGACACATCGTCAACTACCTTGCGCTGCTGGTCGATCGGGTGGAACACCGTCCAGCCGCGGATCTCCAGAGCGGGCGCCGCCTCCGCCTTCCCCTCGTGCGGGGTGCGTTCGGGGAAGCGGTGGTCGAGGTCGCGGCCGACCATGCCGGAGATGATCCGCTCCTCGGTCGTCTCCGGCGCCTTCACGTCGAGGGTCTCGATGGAGCGGCCGTCGCGCAGGATCGTCACCGAGTCGGCGACCTTGCGGATCTCGTTCAGCTTGTGCGAAATGATGATGCAGGTGATGCCCTGCTTCTTCAACTCCAGGATGAGATCGAGGAGTTTGCCGCTGTCCTCGTCGTTCAGGGCCGCCGTCGGCTCATCCAGGATGAGCAGTTTCACCTTCTTCGACAGCGCCTTCGCGATCTCCACGAGCTGCTGCTTTCCCACGCCGATGTCGGCGACGCGGGTCTCCGGGTGGTCGCTGAGACCCACCCGGCGCAGCAGTTCGGTGCCGTGCCGCAGTGTCTCGTTCCAGTTGATGAGCCCGCGCGAGGCGTGCTCGTTGCCGAGGAAGATGTTCTCCGCGATGGACAGGAACGGCACCAGCGCCAGCTCCTGGTGGATGATCACGATGCCGCGCTGCTCGCTCGCCCGGATGTCGCGGAAGCGGCACTCCTCTCCTTCGAAGAGGATGTCGCCCTCGTAACTGCCGTGCGGATGGACGCCGGAGAGCACCTTCATCAAGGTGGACTTCCCGGCGCCGTTCTCACCGCAGATGGCGTGGACCTCGCCCTGACGGACCGTCAGCGTGACGTCCGACAGCGCTTTGACACCGGGAAAGGTCTTGACGATCGAGCGCATTTCCAGGACGGGTCCCGCCATGGTCGTGCCTACCAATCAAGTGTGGGGTCGGGTAACTGGCAGCGGACTTACTTGAGTTGAGCGTCCGTGTAGTACCCGCCCTTGACCAGCACGTCCTCGTAGTTCGTCTTGTCGACGCTCACCGGCTGCAGCAGGTAGGCGGGGACGACCTTGGTGCCGTTGTCGTAGGTCTTGGTGTCGTTGGTCTGCGGCGTCTTCTTGTTGAGGACGTCGTCGATCATGGTGTCCGCGACCTTCGCGAGCTCACGGGTGTCCTTGTAGACGGTCTGCGTCTGCTCGCCGGCGATGATCGACTTCACCGAGGCCAGCTCGGCGTCCTGGCCGGTGATGACCGGGAGCGGCTTGCTGGACGAGCCGTAGCCGTCCGACTTCAGCGCGGACAGGATGCCGATGGAGATGCCGTCGTAGGGCGACAGCACCGCGTCGACCCGGCCGCTCTTGTAGGAGCCGGTGAGGATGTCCTCCATGCGGTTCTGCGCCTTGGTGCCGTCCCAGCGCAGGGTCGTGACCTTGTTCAGCGCGGTCTGCCCGGACTTGACGACCAGTACCTTCTGGTCGATGTACGGCTGGAGCACGCTCATCGCGCCGTTGAAGAAGTACTTGGTGTTGTTGTCGTCGTTCGAGCCGGCGAACAGCTCGATGTTGAACGGGCCCTTCTTGCCGGCGTCCAGACCGAGCTTCTTGACGATGTAAGTGGCCTGGAGGACACCGACCTTGGTGTTGTCGAACGAGGCGTAGTAGTCGACGTTCTTGGTGCCGAGGATGAGGCGGTCGTAGGCGATGACCGGGATCTTCGCGGCCGCGGCTTCCTGGAGCACGTTGTTCAGGGACTTGTTGTCGATGGCCGCGATGATCAGGCCCTTGACGCCCTGGGTGATCATGTTCTCGATCTGCGAGACCTGGGTGTCCGGGTCGTCCTCGCCGTAGACCAGCTTGGTCTTGTAGCCCTTGGTCTTGAGGTCCTTGACCATGTTGTTGCCGTCGGAGATCCAGCGCGCGGAGGACTTCGTCGGCATCGCGATGCCGATCGTGCCGCCCTTGGCGCTGCTCTCCTTCTCCTTGCTGCCGCCCGAACCGCTCTGCCCGCATGCGGACAGGGTCAGCGCGAGGGTGGCGGCGCCGGCTATCAGGGGGAGGGCGCGGCTTCTGCGGATGCGCATGTGAACTGGCCTCATTCTTCTCGTCGTTGAGAGTGCAGCGAGTGCGTGGGGTGATTCGGGATGTGGGATGGTGCGGTTGTGTTGTGTGGTGCGGGCCCGGTGGGGGGGGGGGGGGGGGGGGGGGGGGGGGGGGGGGGGGGGGGGGGGGGGGGGGGGGGGGGGGGGGGGGGCGGGGCGGGGGGGGGGGGGGGGGCGGCCCCCCCCCCCCCCCCCCGCCACAGCGGCCTGCAGCCCCCGTCGGTCAGTCAGTGGCACTCTCGGTCGGGAAACGGTTGAGGGAACCCGGCAACCTGGAGCCCAGCGGAGCCATGTCCCCGTCCGCGTCGTGCCTCGCGAGGAGGTCGAGGGCGAGGCGGCCCCGACGGACCCGCTCGCGCGCGGTGTCGAGGGTGACGTCGCGCAGGTGGGTGCCCCACGGGTAGATGCCGGGGGCCTTGGAGAGGCCGAACTTGAGGTAGAGCGGAGCGCCCCGGCGGATCAGTTCGGCGACCTCGTACATCCGGATGTAGCCACCGAGGTCGTCCGGCGCCTCGATGTACATGTCCATCGGAGCCGCCGACACCCGCCGGATCTCGGTCAGGTGATCCAGCGTCAGATCGCTGGGCACGTTGAGCGAGTCCGCGCCCAGGCGTTCGTACACCGCGTACGCCGCCGGGTTGACCGGACCGATCAGCGCCGAGACCTTGAGCGTCGTGTCGGCCGGGATGATCCCGGCCACCCGCGCCCGGTGCAACGTCCACAGCACACCCTCGTCGGCGACGAGCAGGCACTTGACGCCCAACTCCGTCGCGCGGACGGCGTCTTCGATGCACCCGGCGACCGCGTCGTGGCCCCGGGCACGCAGACCCCCGCCGCGCGAGTCGGAACGGACCGAGCCGCCGATGTCCCACGTCCCGCGCGGGCCGGTGAACAGGCAGAGCTCGATGTCGCGTTCGGCGGTGGCCTCGACCATCTCGGTGATCTCGGAGTCGGTCAGCATCCAGACACCGCTGCCCTGGCTGATCCGGTGGATCGGCACGTCCAGGCGCGAGGACTCCTTGAGGACGACCGCCAGTGCCTCGGGCCCCTCGCACGAGGGGATCTCGGTGCGCCAGCGACCGCCGTCCGGGAAGGTGTGGATGGAAGCGTCGGCGGGGTCCAGGGCGGGCGCGCCCAGGCCGAGCGCGGAGAGGGCCTGCTCCCCGGGCCTGCGGGCTGCCGTGGCGGTGTCGGTCACTTGCTGTCCTTCGCGTTCGGTATTTCGGACGAGGTTCGCGGCTCGGGGTACGGAAAGGCTCTGGTGGTACGCCGGCACGGGGTGGTCAGGTCACCCCGTGCCGACGTACGGCTGGGGTTCCCTACGGCCGCAGCAGCACCTTGCCGACCTTGGGATCACCGGACCCCACCAGCTCGATGGCCTGCGGGAACTCGGCGAGCGGCAGCTCATGGGTGACCAGGGGGAGTGGATCGAGCAAGCCCGCCCCGAAGACCCGGACCGTGTGCGCCCAGGCGTCCGGCGGTGCCCCGAAGACGGTGTGCACCTCCAGCTGCCGTACGACGAGATCGGTCGGGTCGAGACCCTCGGCGCCCGGCGCGGGGATACCGGTGAGGACCAGGCGTCCGCCGCGCCGGAGCAGGGAGGCGGCGGTGCGGGCCGCGTCCGCGGAGCCGGCGGTCTCGATCACCACGTCGAAGTCGTCCGGGAGGGGCTCGTTCTTCGTACGGAAGTCCGTGGCGCCGAACTGCTCGGAGAGGGCCGCCCGGTCCGGGCGTGAACCCACCACGAGCAACTCGGTCGGCGAGCCCGCCTTCAGGAACTGCACCGCGAACATCCCGAGCGTGCCGGTGCCGACCACCGCGACCCGCTCACCCGGCCGCGCGTTGGCCTTGAGCGCGGCGGCCGCGATGCAGGCCGCCGGTTCCAGCAGCGCCGCCGCCGTCAAGTCGGCCTCGTCCGGGAGGACATGGAGGAGCCGGGCGGGCAGCGTGAGGGTGGTGGCCATCGCGCCGGGCTGGGTGAAGCCGGTCTCCTCGTAGCCCGCCGTGCACAGGGTCGTCTCGCCCGCGTGACAGCGGTCGCAGACCTGGCAGTTGCGGAAGCCCTCGCCAACCACCTTGCGGCCCACGAGAGTCGCGGGCACACCCGCGCCGACCGCCTCCACCGTGCCGGACCACTCGTGGCCCGGGGTGAGGGGGTAACGGACGTATCCCTCGGGCCTGTTGCCCTGGTACACCTCGCGGTCGCTGCCGCAGATGCCGACCGCGTGGACGCGCACCAGCGCCTCGCCCGCGTCCGGCTGCCGCGGCTCGTGCGAGGCCAGCCGGTGCTCGCCCGGTGCCTCGATGACGACCGCGGTGCTCACTTCGAACCCTTCGGCTTGCGCTGCTCCCAGCCGTCCGCCCACAGGTCGAACCGCGCCTGCTGCTGCGGGAATTCGGCCGCCGCGTCGGTGTCCAGCTCGACGCCGAGACCGGGCGCGTCCGAGAGGTGGAAGTAGCCGTCGATGACCTGCGGGGCGCCCTTGACGACCTTCTTGATGTCGGCGTCCGCGAAGTCGTTGAAGTGCTCCAGGATCTTGAAGTTCGGCGAGGAGAAGCCGACTTGGAGCGAGGCGGCGGTCAGGACCGGGCCGCCCACGTTGTGCGGGGCGACGAGGACGTAGTGCGCCTCGGCGGTCGCGGCGAGCTTGCGCGTCTCCCAGATGCCGCCGATGTGACCGACGTCGGGCTGGATGATGTCGACGGCCTGGCTCTCGAACAGCTCGCGGAACTCGATCCGGTCGTGGATGCGCTCACCCGTCGCGATCGGCATGTCCACCTTCGCGGCGACCTTCTCCAGCGCCTTCAGGTTCTCCGGCGGGACCGGCTCCTCCAGCCACGCGGGCTTGAACGGCGCGAGTTCGTGCGCGAGCCGTACGGCGGTGGAGGGCGAGAACCGGCCGTGCATCTCCAGCATCAGCTCGGCGTCCGGACCGATCGCGTCCCGCACGGCCTCGATGAGGGAGACCGCGTACAGGGTCTGCTCGTGGTCGAGTTCGAAGTGCCCGGTGCCGAAGGGGTCGATCTTCAGGGCCTTGTAGCCGCGCTCCATGACCCCCTGGGCGGCCTTGTGATAGGCCTCCGGGGTCCGCTCGGTGGTGTACCAGCCGTTCGCGTACGCCTTCACCTTGTCGGTGACCTTGCCGCCGAGCAGCTGCCACACAGGCACGCCGAGGGCCTTGCCCTTGATGTCCCAGCACGCCATCTCGATCACGGCGATGCCGGACATGACGATTTCACCCGCGCGCCCGTAGTCGCCGTACTTCATCCGGCGTACGAGGTCTTCCACGGCGAAGGGGTCGGAACCGAGAATGTGGTTTGCCTCGGCCTCGCGCAGGTAACCGATCAGCGCGTCGGTGTGGCCCAGCATCCGGGTCTCGCCGACGCCGGTGACGCCCTCGTCGGTGTGCACTTGGACGTACGTCAGATTGCGCCATGGCGTCCCGACCACGTGCGTACTGATTCCCGTGATGCGCACGGCAGATGCCCCCTGTGCTCTTCAGTGCTGTTCGAAATTTCGACTCACGTTCGAAATGCTGGGCAGACAGTAAGGACGGCGGGGCGGGGGTGTCAATGGGTCGAACACGTAACGGTTTCGGCAAGGGACGCGATCGGCGTACCGATCGGCGGCGCCGGTTCGTGTCGGTTCTTGGCGTTTCCCGCCGCGTCCCCACACAACTTTCACAGGCGCGCCTAGGAACGTTACCTGTGAGGAACTTAGTCTTCCCGCGTCATGGACTACTGCCACCCCTGCGGCCGGCACCTGAACGGCGCCCTCGCGTGCCCGGGGTGCGGCGCACCAGTCGAAGCCCCGGTCGAGTCAACTCGCTCCCACGCGCGCGCAGTTGACATGCGTTCACAAACGGACGGCGCCCCGCGCGAGGACACGGGCGTACCCGGCGACGGGCATGCGGAAGACGACCAGGAGGGCGAGCCCCAGGGCCGCGCCGCGCGGCGGAAGAGCCGCGGGCGGATCGGCGGCGACAGCGGCGACTTCGACGGCGACGCCGAGAGCCCGTACGACGAGGGCGCCGAGCCCCAAGGGCGCGCCGCGCGGCGGAAGAGTCGCGGGCGGGGCCGGGGCGAGAGCGCCCTCGCCATGGTCGGGGACGACGACGGCGAACCCGAGAGCCCGGATACGGCGGGTGCGAGCCGTCGCGATCGCAAGGCCGCGGCACACCGCCGGCGGCGGCGCCGGGTGCTCCTCGTAACGGCCGGTTTCGTACTGGCGGCGGGCGGCCTGAGTCTGGCGGAGCTGGGCACGGACGCGCCGTTCTCGACCCAGAAGTCCGCGGCGCCGGACGCGTCCGCGGAGGGCGGGGCGGACGCGGAGGCCAGCCAGACGGCCGAGCCCCTGGACGTCACGAAGACCGTCGGAACCAGCGCGGGTACGGCCTCCCCGGACGCGTCGGCATCACCGTCCGCGTCGCCTTCGAAGTCCGCGAAGGAGACGAAGGACCCCAAGGCGTCGCTGACCCCCACGACGGACACCGGCGGCGGCGCCACGTCCCCCGCGTCGACCTCCTCGACGGACCCGAGCACCACCCCGTCCTCGGAACCGTCGTCCTCGGACCCGAGCCCGACACCGTCGCCCTCGGAGACCTGCAAGCAGATCCTGTGGTGGTGTTCCTGAGGTCTGAGCGGTGCTGCTGAGCCGCCCGGCTCAGATCAACGGCATCCGGCCGTAGCGCTCAGACCCCCAGCATCCGCCGCAGCAACCCCCGCAACGCCAGCCGCTCCTCGTCCGACAGCCCGGCCAGCGGCTCACGGGCGAACCGTAGGGACTCGCGCAGGCTACGGGCCACCCGGCGCCCCTCCTCCGTGGCCGCCGCCAGCTTCACTCGGCGGTCGGCGGGGTCGGGGCGGCGCTCCACCAGGCCGCGCGTCTCCAGCCGGTCCACGATCCCCGTGACGTTCGACGGCTCGCACTTCAGCTTGCGCGCCAGCTTGCGCATCGGCAGCGGCTCCAGGGACAGCAGGCTGAGCAGCCTGGCCTGCGCCCCGGTCAGCTTGTGGTCGCCCGCGGCCTCCTCGTAGTCCTGGTAGAACCGCGCCACGACATCGCCGATCAGCTCGACGACCTCCATGGTCACGGGGTCGGAGCGACGCGTCTTTTCGGGTGTGGCCATGGACTCAAGCGTACCCGGTTACTTGACATCATGAAATATTCAGGGGCATTGTTGTTTCAGGTACTGAAGTATTTGGCAGTATGCGAGTCACCCTGCACTACGAAAGGCGCTTGTGATGATCAACCGCGAATGGCACCTGCTCAGCCGTCCGGTCGGCTGGCCGAAGCCCGAGGACTTCGCCCTGGTGGAGACCGAGACCCGGGCCCCGGCCGAGGGCCAGGTGCTGGTGCGGAACAAGTACCTGTCGGTCGACCCGTACATGCGCGGCCGGATGAGCGCCGCCAAGTCGTACACGGCCCCCTTCGAGCTGGGCAAGGTCATGCAGGGCGGCGCGGTCGGCGAGATCGTCGAGTCGAACGCCGAGGGCTTCGCGGCCGGCGACCACGTCCTGCACTTCGGCGGCTGGCGCGAGTACGCGACCATCGACGCCAAGGGTGCCGTCAAGGTCGACCCCGACCTCGCCCCGCTCTCCACCTACCTCGGCGTCCTCGGCATGACCGGCCTCACCGCCTACGCCGGTCTGCTGCGCACCGCGTCCTTCAAGGAGGGCGACTCGGTCTTCGTCTCCGGCGCCGCGGGTGCCGTCGGCAGCCAGGTCGGCCAGATCGCCAAGCTCAAGGGCGCCTCCCGGGTCATCGGCTCCGCCGGTTCCGACGAGAAGGTCAAGCTCCTCGTCGAGGAGTACGGCTTCGACGCGGCCTTCAACTACAAGAACGGCCCGGTCGCCAAGCAGCTCCGCGAGGCCGCCCCGGACGGCGTCGACGTCTACTTCGACAACGTCGGCGGCGACCACCTCGAAGCGGCGATCGGCGCCCTGAACGAGCGCGGCCGCATCGCGATCTGCGGCATGATCTCGGTCTACAACAACACCGAGCCCACCCCCGGCCCGAAGAACCTCGGCCGCCTCATCCAGACCCGCGGCCGCATCGAGGGCTTCCTCGTCGGCGACCACTACGACCTGCAGCCGCAGTTCGTCCAGGAGGTCGGCGCGTGGGTGGCCTCCGGAGAGCTCAAGTACCGCGAGACGGTCGTCGAGGGCATCGAGAACAACCTGGAGGCGTTCCTCGGCCAGCTGCGCGGGGAGAACACCGGCAAGATGATCGTCAAGCTCTGACGCACGACGTCTCCACGACGAGGCCGCGCCCCTGGACGTGGGGCGCGGCCTCCGTCCGTCAATGGGCCAGCGCCGCGCTGTGCACCGCCCGCACCAGCCCCACGTTCTCCGGTGCCGCCCCGCCCGGGAACCCGAACCGGCGCCTGGTGTAGCCGTAGGCCAGGCCGCTGCGCGGGTCCGCGAAGGCCTGGCAGCCCGCCGCACCGCTGTGGCCGATCGTGCCGGCGCCCAGGAACGGGTACCAGGCGTCCGCGGTCGCCTGGAAACCGAGGCCGTACGCCCGGTGCGTGCCGGTCACCACGTCGTACCCGACGGAGTGCAGCTGCCCGAACTCCGCCACCGTGTCCGGCTTCAACAGCGCGGCCCGGTCGTCGACTTCGCTGATCGCCGCCGCGTACAGCCCGGCGAGACCGCGCGCCGACGCCACCCCGCCGACCGACGCGGGACCCTTCGCCCGGATCACCCGCTCGTTCGGCAGTGACTCCAGGACGGTCGGCTGCGCCGCGTGCTCGTTGAACGCGATCGCGGCGAGACTGTGCGGCCCGTCCGGCTCCGCCGCACGCGCGGCCTCCTGCTCCGGGGTGAGCAACTGGGGCTGGGTGGTGCGGAACCGGGGCTCGTGCGCGGCCGGCAGCCCGAGGAAGAAGTCCAGCCCGTACGGCGCCCGCACTCTCTCCTCGTGCACGTCCTTGAGCGAACGGCCCGTGGCCCGCCGTACGATCTCGCCGGTCAACGCGCCGATCACCAGGGCGTGATAGCCGAAGGCCGTGCCCGGGCGCCAGAACGGCCGCTGGTCGGCGAGGCGTTCGGCGACCGCCCGGTCGTCGGCCAGCTCGTCGAGCGTGAACCCCGTGTCCGTGCCGACCAGACCCGCCCGGTGCGCGAGCAGCTCGCGCAGCGTCAGCGCGCCCTTCCCCTCGGACGCGAATTCCGGCCAGTAGTACGTCACTTTGCGGTCCAGCTCCAGCGTGCCGTCCTGCACGAGGAGCGCCACCACGAGGTGCGCGGCGCCCTTCGTGGACGAGAACACGCCATAGAGCGAGTCACCGGCGGTACCAGGCGGCCCCGCCCACAGGTCGACGACCCGCCGGCCGTGTACGTATGCACACAACTGGCCCTCATAATCGGCACGTTCGCCCGCCACCACCGCGGCGAACTCCTCCCGTACCGCCTCGAAGCCTTCGGCTACGGTGCCGTGGATCTCCTGGGTCATCTGCTCTCCTCGACTGATCCGCTGCTCGCGTGTGCCATCGCTCGTGTGCCGTCGCTCGTGTGTGCCATGGTGAACAACGCCCGCCCGACCTGCGGGAGTTCCCCCTTGGGATGATCCCGGAAGAGGGGCTCCGTGCCGAACAGCACGGCGTGTCGGCCACTGACGACCGAGGGCCGCCCCGCCGCGTCCGCGGGACCGCCGGAGCCGTCGGCCCGCGTCCGCCAGTGCCCGGCGAGGAGAGGATTTCCGGTCGCGTACGACTGCTCGACGCGGACTGCGGGGCCGAGTCCGGTGAACCACACCGGCGCGTAGACGAAGCCGTAGTGCGGGGCGTCCGTGGTGACCGGGCCCGAATTCACCACCCGTACAAGGCCGTTGGCCTCCTCGGTGCCCTCGACAGCCGTTGCCGTCAGCAGTCCGGTCGCGGAGGTGAACGCGGCGCCGGTGACGCCCCGGCCGACGAGTCCGTGCCCGGACGAGAGGAAGGTGCCCAGGGCGGCGCGGGCGGTCGGGGTCAGGCCGCCGTACTCCAACTCCGTCGACACGAACAGCACATCGACCCTCGACCAGTCGAACCCGGCGTTCAGGACGTCCGTCGACACGGGCGTGACGTCGAAGTCCATCTCCCGCAGCGCGAACAGCTCACCTGGGGTGACGGCCGCGGCGACGCGGACGGGGCGGAGTGCCGTGACACCGGGGAGAGTTGTGGCCTCGAATGCCACGTCGTACGTCTGAGCCGCCGTCGTCGCCCTCGCCCGTGCCGAGGGAGTGTCCGGCACGATCGCGCTGCCGTCCGCTGCCCGGCGTACCGGAATCCCCTGTCGGAGAAGCGAGTTGAGGGCCGCGAACTCGGCCGGGTCGGTGAGGCGGAGGCGGAGGTCGCCGTGCGGGGCGACGCGGGCGACGGGGGAGGGGGAGGCGATGGTGGTGAGAGGGGTGGTGGGGAGGCTGGGTACGGGCTCGACCGTGGCGCCCCACAGCCGGCCCAGGCTCCAGGCCGAGATGTCGTACATCGCCGTCACCTTGCCGCTGATGTCACGGCCGTCGGCCAACAGGGCGTTGGCCAGGCCCCGTTTGGGCTGGTGCATGTCGACGACGTACGGGCCGGTCGCCGCGCGTAGCACGCGGACGTCGTTGGCGATGAGGTGCGCGACGAGACGGGCGCCCGCGGTGTCGGCCGCAATGGTGTAGCCGCGGGGGAATTCGGTCGTGCAGACGTCCTCGGGGCCGATGCCCGGGACTCCCGGGACGGTCAGCGCCGACACGGGTACCTGCCCGGCGCCCGCCGCGCCCCGGCGGAACATCTCGATCTGGTCGGCGATGAGTGAACCGCGGTGGGAGCGGGCGAAGTCGAGGGTGGCGCGCATGGCCGCGCCCGCTACGGCCACGTTGATCGCGGCGCGGCGGTGCAACTCGGCGGTGGGGAGGGTGTCGTAGGCCGAGTTGTCGACCTGGAGCGGGATCTCGACCGTGTGGGCGGCCACCGCGCCCTGGAACGCCGCGTACTGCGGGGTGAAGACCGGGGGCCAGTCGTCCCAGCCCTCCGCCTGGTCCCGGAAGGGGATCTGGACGGGCTCGACGCCGTCCTTGCCCGGTGTGTAGCCGAGGCCGTTGACGGCGGTCTCCATGCCCAGGGCGTTGGCGTAGGTGTTCTTGAGGAAGAGGTCGTACTCGTAGTTCTCGCCGTGCGGGGGAGTGGTCGGCTCGATGAGGGTGCCGTTGACGTACCCGTGCAGGTCGAGCAGGACGGCGGGCTGTTTGTCGATCGTGAGCTGGCGGATCGTGCGGGCCTCGGGCTGCGAGGCGGTGATCAAGTCCCGGTTGAGATCAAAGCCGTTGGCGTTGGTGCGGGTGTCTGCGATGCGGCCGTCGGGGTTCGCCGTGATGTTGAAGTAGAGGCGGCTGTGCGCCAACAGGTCTCTGGTTTTCGTGTCGTTGGCGGTGGCGAGCTGCGCGATGAGGTCGAGGGAGGCGTCGGTGCCCTCGCGTTCGTCGCCGTGGATGTTGTTGTCGAAGAGGACCGGGGTCTTGTAACCGGCCTTGATCTCCGGGGACTTGGCGGCGGTGGCGGGCGCGTTCTCGATGAGCTCGCGCATCCGTTCCTGGGCGGTGGCCTGGCCGGCGGTCTCCGGGGCGGTGACCGTGACGAGGTAGAGCCGGTGCCCGCCGGCCGAGACGCCCGCGACCTCGACACTCACCCGATCACCCAGCCGCTGGAGGGAGTTCAGGCGCGGGGCGAGGGCGTGGTACGGGGTCAGGCCGAGCTTCAGTGACGTGTCGGCGGGGTTCACCGGGTCGGGGGAGAGGCCCTGGCGGCGGGGGTAGCCGAGGCGGGGGTCGGTGCGCGGGACGGTGGCGGTGAGGGCGCGGCGGGCGGCGCCGGCGGGCGCGCGGCCGGCGTGGCGGTCGGGGCCGGAGCCCTCACGGACGGTCGGGTCGGGCGCGGAACCCCGGCGGGGGACGGGCCGGGGCGTGGCGTCCGCGGTGCGGGGCTGGAGCAGGAGCGAACCGGCGGCGGTGGTCAGGGCGACGGCGGTGATCAGAACGGGTCTCGGGGGGACGGCTCTGGCAATGGTGCGCACGCGTACCTCCTCTTTGGTTCCAGAGATCGGTACGGCGAGCCGCACCTGTTCGACTCAACGGTGAACAGGAAGTTGTCGGTGTCGTCGATGCCCCGGATGGCGCATTCGCGGGGCCGGGAACGGGGCATGCTGAGCAGAGGTCCGGTACCGGGCAGCGGGTGCGGCCGGTTGTGCATGACTGTGTACGGCGAGGAGGTCCCAGGTCCCATGGCAACGATTCCTTCGATCCCCAGCAGGGACGAGGTGCTGCGGATGGCACGCAGCACCACCGACATCACCGGCCAACTCCTGGACACGGCCGGGAACATCACCAGGATCGCGATCAACACCCTTGATCCACGGGACGGTTCGGGCGCGGAGGCGCTACGGGTCCTGCGCGAGACCACCGCCGGACTGGCCGAGGCGAGCGCGTCGCCGCAGGCCCAGGAGGCGTTCTACCGCATCGTCGACACCCTGACCCGGCTCGGTACGACCGGTGCTCCGCTGGCCGTGCACCCGGTGAGCGCACCGGCGCAGGCGCTGCTGACCGTGCTCGGCGACAGCCTGCTGCCCGTCCTGGACGCGGTGGAACCGGCGGTCGAGGAGTTCGCCACGGCACTCGGCGACCTGGTCGAGGCGGCGTCCCCGCTGTTGCCCGCGGCGGCGGGTGTGGCCGCGGGCGTCCTGCTGGCCCTCACCCCGCTGATCCGCGCGCTGGCCGACACCCTGGCCGACGCGTCCCCCGAACTCCGGCGCGTGGCCGAGGCGTTGACGGCGGCGCTGGCTCCGCTGCTGCCGTTCCAGGTCGCCCTCGCGCAACGAGCGGCCACCGCGGGCGTGAACGTGATCCGGGCCGCGCTCCCGCCCCTCGCCGACCTCACGGAGGCCGCGGCCGCGACCATGAAGGTGGCAGGACCGGTCCTGGTCGCCGGCGAGGAACTCCTGGTCTCCGCCCTGGAACACATCCAGCCGGCCCTCCTCGCGGCGACCTCCCGCGCGGGCCGGGTGGCCCGGGCGACAGCGGTACGGGTGACGGCGGCGGTGTCACCGACGGCGGACCAGGGGGTTGTGGTGGCGGTGTCGAACGCGAGTGCGTAGCGGTGTCGACCGAGCGTGAGGCGCACCGTAAAGTTCGCCCCATGCATGATCTTGGCGCGGGGTTCGGCTATCTCCTGAAGGGCCAGCGCTGGATGGCGCGGCACGGGAGGCACTACGGCTTCGGGCTGATCCCCGGCCTGATCACGCTGGTCCTGTACGTGGCGGCGCTGGTCGCACTGGCGCTCTGGGGCCAGGACTTCGTCACCTGGGCGACGCCCTTCGCGGACGACTGGTCGAGCCCGTGGCAGGGCCTGTTCCGCGGCTTCCTCACGGCGGTGCTGTTCGTACTGGCCCTGCTGCTCTCGGTGTTGACGTTCACGGCCGTCACGCTGCTCATAGGCCAACCGTTCTACGAGACCCTCTCCGAGAAGGTCGACCGGGACGTCTCCCCGGACGGCACGGCTCCCGAATCGGGCCTCCCCCTCTGGCGCGAACTGTGGATCTCGGCTCGCGACAGCCTCCGCATCCTGGTCCGCGCGGTGCTGTGGGGCGTCCTCCTCTTCGCCCTGGGCTTCGTCCCGTTCATCGGCCAGACGGTCATCCCCGTGATCGGGTTCTTCGTCACGGGCTTCTTCCTCACGGAGGAGCTGACGGCGGTCGCCCTCCAACGCCGGGGCATCGACCTCCGCGCCCGCCTCACCCTCCTCCGCTCCCGCAAGACCCTGATCTGGGGCTTCGGCACCCCCCTCGGCCTCTCCTTCCTGGTCCCGTTCGTCGCGGTGTTCCTGATGCCGGGGGCGGTGGCGGGGGCGACGATGATGGCGCGGGAGCTGCTGGGGGAGGAGACCGAGGAGGCCGAGGGGACTGTTCAGGAGGGCGGGGACGCCGGCCCACCCAGCCCGTCCGGCGTTTGAGGACGAGGCCGTTCAGGCCGAAGCGGGGGTGTGGGGGCGGCAGCCCCCGCTTCGGCCCGCACCGACACCGGGCGCCTACGAACCCGGTTAACCAGCCACTGCGTCCATCGCCACCGTCACCATCGCCCTGACCTGCGCGATGATGTCCACCCGGTTCCGCACGAACTCCGGATCGGTGATCGCCCCGGTCGCCGGGTCCGTGTTCCCCGCCCCGAACTGCAGTACCGGCGTGTGGATATGCCCGCCCGGCAGCGAATCGTGCAGCCCGAGCCGGTCCCGTAGCAGCGTCGCGCGGTAGGCGATCTCGTTGGAGAGATAGTTGCCACCGCCCCCGGAACGGGCCGTGGACCCCGCGGTGGGCCCGTCCGGCCGTACGACGGGATCGGTCGCGCCCGCCGGGATCTCGGTCACCTCAGTGTGGTCGTACACGGGGAACCGCCCGGTGTCGGCGGCCACAATCGCCTTGTACGGCAGGCTCGTCGACGTCCACTGCGGCTGCGAGGCCGGGTCGGCGACAGGCACGGTCCCGGTCTTCGACACGTTGTCGTTGTCCGGATACCCGCCCCGCCAGGCCCCGTTGGTCCGCTCGACGTCGAAACGGCCCACCCGTCCCTGACTCACGGTCGTGAACAGATCCACCTTCGGCAGATACGGCCGCAACGTCCGCTCCACGGTCCCGTCCGCGAAGTCGGCCCACCGCACGGGGAACATGGCCGTCTCGATCCGCGCCGGCCCGTCCGCGGTCTGGATCACCGTGCCGTCGAGCGCGAGCGCGGTGGCCCCGGACGGATTGGAGATCCGGATGTCCGCGTCGAGCGTGAACGGGTCGAACCCGGTCACGAGAATCCGCTTGATCCCCTTCTCCTGGGGATACCGGATACTGCTCTGCCCCCGCGAGGTCACTTCCAACTGCCCCAGCAGTGCGGCTCGTTGCCCATCCGACATCCCGAACTCGGGCTCCCACTCCCGCACTTCCCGAGTCATCCCCAACCGGGCCCAGTACAACGGCCGATCATCATCCCGACTCAGATCCCCACCGGCGGGCCCCCGCCCCTGAGCCCGGTCAACGGCCCGCCGCCACAGCGCGGTTCCCTCGCGTACGACGATGCGGCGGGCCTGCGCGTAGCTGTGCGCGCCTTCGAGCGCGAGGGTGAACTCCGGGGCCACGGTGTCGAATCCGGAGTGCTCAAGGATCTCCTGGGGGACTTCCTTGTCGAGCCGCTGCTCCTCGACGGTCGGGGACAGGGTGGTGTCGGCCGCCGCCCCGGTACTGGGGGCGGAGAAACCGGCCAGCAGGGCCAGTCCGAGGATGCTGGTCCGAACTCGTATGACGTTCAAGGTGGTTGAGGCCTTCCGTTCGCAGTGGGGTGCGGTGCGGTGCCGGACGGCCGCAGTATCGCGTGACGGGAGTGGTCTACGCCACGGGTGTGCCGGCCGCCCCGATCCGCCTCACCTCCGGCACCGGCACCAACGCCACTCGGCGACGACGTGGGCGATACTGCCGCCCATGACGACAGCGAAGACAGCGAAGACGGCGGACACGTTCAAGGCGGTGAACCTCGGTGTCCTCTTCGCGATCGAGGTCGGCGGCCTCGTCGCCGTCGGCTACTGGGGGTTCACGCGGGATCTCGCCACGCCGCTGACCTGGCTGCTCGGTGTCGGCGGTCCCGTCGTGCTCGCTGTGCTGTGGGGGTTGTGCGCGTCGCCGAAGGCCAAGTACAAGGTGCGGGGCGCCGGCCGGGTCGGGTTCGAGGTGGTGTGGTTCGGGGCCGGGGTCGCCGCGCTGGTTCTCGCCGGGGCCTATGACTGGGCCCTCGTCTTCGCCCTCGTGTGCGTGGTGAGCAAGACGCTGGCCGTCATCTGGCGGCAGTAGCGCGGGAGTTGACCGACCTGGAGCCGGCCGGCCCTCCTACGCCTCCTTGCCCTCCTGCGCCTCCTCGCCCTCCTGCGCCCCCTCGCCCAGCAGCGCCAGGAAGTCCCTGAACGCCCCCGGCATGTCCACCGACTCCGGGTCCAGCAGCCACTGGTACTGCAGCCCGTCCATCACCGCCACCAGCAGCGGAGCCGCCCGCTCGGGCGTCAGGCCGTTCGGCAGGCGGTCGCCGTACTCGGCGCGGAGCACCCCGGCCATGTTCGCCCGCACCCGGACGTACCGCTCGCTGAAGTAGTCTCGCGCCGGATGTCCGTCCGTGACGCTCTCGCCGAGGAGTGCGGAGAAGGTCTGGATGATGCCGGGCCGCATCGCGTTGTACTCGACCAGGGAGGCCAGCAGGTCGACGCGCCACCGGCTGTCGGGTACGGCGTCCCACTGGTCCCGTTCCTCCAGGACGGCGACGAGCAGCGCGTCCTTCGTGGGGAAGTAGTGCAGCAGCCCCTGCTGGGTCAGGCCGACGCGCTCCGCCACCGCAGCCAGGCTCGCGCCCCGGTAGCCGCGCTCGGCGATCACCTCCAGGGCCGCCCGCACGATCTCGCCGCGTCGTTCCTCGCGCCGGGTCCTGGAGTTCGTGGCGTTCATGGCGTCACCGTACGACACCCGGCGACCGTTCACATAACAGCAAGGTCACGAAACCTACCGCTCTACAGGCAATCGATGCACGATGGAGGCACGGCACCACACGGACTCAGCGAGGAGGCACCGGGATGGCGGGACCCCGTAAAGCGGACCAAGAGGGCCAAGCGGTCGGAGCAGTCGAGGCGGTCGTCGAGGCGGCCCTCGGCAAGCTCGACCTGGACGCCAAGGCGCGGCTGCTCGCCGGGCAGGACATGTGGTCGCTGCCCGCGCTCCCGGAGATCGGCCTGACGTCCCTCGTCATGTCCGACGGCCCGATCGGCGTCCGCGGTGTGCGCTGGACCGCCGACGACCCGTCCGTCGCGCTGCCGTCCCCCACCGCCCTCGCCGCCACCTGGGACCCCGAACTCGCCCACCGCGCGGGCGCGTTGCTCGCCCAGGAGGCCCGCCGCAAGGGTGTTCACGTCCTGCTCGCCCCGACCGTCAACCTCCACCGCTCCCCGCTCGGCGGACGGCACTTCGAGGCGTACAGCGAGGACCCGTACCTCACCGGACGGATCGGCGTCGGGTATGTCGAGGGCGTCCAGTCCGGCGGCGTCGGCACCACCGTCAAGCACTTCGTCGCCAACGACGCCGAGACCGACCGCTTCACCGTGAACAACCTGATCTCCCAACGCGCCCTGCGCGAGCTGTACTTGGCCCCCTTCGAGCTCATCGTCGAGAACGCCCACCCCTGGGGCATCATGACCGCGTACAACACGGTCAACGGCACGACGATGACCGAGCACCGCTACCTGGTGAACGAGATCCTGCGCGGCGAATGGGGCTTCGACGGCTTCAACGTCTCCGACTGGACCGCCGCCCGCTCCACCGTCGGCACCATCGAGGGCGGCCTCGACGCCGCGATGCCCGGCCCGAAGACCGTCTACGGCGAGGCCCTCGCCCGGGCCGTGCGCGACGGCGAGGTCGAGGAGGCCACCGTCGACACCGCCGTACGGAACGTGCTGCGGCTCGCCGCCCGCGTCGGTATCCTGGACGGCGCCCAACCCGTCGTCCCCGAAGCCCAACTCCCGTCCCCCGTGGACGGCGAGGCCCTCGCCCGCGAGATCGCCCGCCGCTCCTTCGTCCTCGTGCGGAACGAGAACGACGCCCTCCCGCTGAAGCCGAACGGCACCGTCGCGCTCCTGGGCGCCGCCGCCCGCGACGCCCGCGTCCTCGGCGGCGGCTCCGCCATCGTCTTCCCGCCCCACGTCGTCTCCCCGCTCGACGGCCTCACCGCCGCCCTCCCCGAAGGCACCCTCACCTACGCCGTCGGCGCCGACCCGAACACCGAACTCGCCGACGCCGACAAGGGGTTCGAGCTCCGAGCCATCTGCCGGGACGCGGCGGGCCAGGTCATCGGCACCGCCTCCGCGCCCAGCGGACAGCTCCGGTGGATGGGCGCCGACCTCCCCGAGGGCGTCACCCACGACACCCTCCACACCGTCGAACTCGCCGGCACCTTCACCCCGCGCGACACCGGCCAACACGCCTTCGGCATCAAGGGCCTCGGCGCCTTCACCCTCACCGTCGACGGCACGACGTACTACGACGACGTCCAACGCCCGCTCAAGGACGACCCGTTCAGCTCCTTCTTCGGCGCCCCCGAACCCCGCGCCCGCGTCGACCTCACCGCCGGCACCCCGGTCGAGGTGTCCCTCGCCTACGTCGTGAGCTTCTCCGAGAACCGCGACCTCAAGGTCATCGGCTTCTCACTCGTCCACCAGGAACCGCAGCGCGACCCGGACGAACTCATCGCCGAGGCAGTCGAGTCGGCCCGCGCCGCCGACACCGCCGTCGTCGTGGTCGCCACCACCGAGCGCGTCGAGTCGGAGGGCTACGACCGGACGGACCTCCAACTCCCCGGCCGTCAGGACGACTTGGTGCACGCCGTCGCCGCCGCCAACCCGAACACCGTCGTGATCGTCAACTCCGGCTCCCCGGTCGAACTGCCCTGGTGCGACGAGGTCGCCGCCGTCCTGCTCGGCTGGTTCCCCGGCCAGGAGGGCGGCGCGGCCCTCGCCGACGTCCTCACCGGGACCCACGAACCCGGCGGCCGGCTCCCCACCACCTGGGGCTCCCTCACTGACGCCCCGGTCACCCAGGTCGTCCCGGAGAACGGCGAACTCCCGTACACCGATGGCGTGTTCATCGGCTACCGCGCCTGGGAGAAGGAGGGCCGCACCCCGTCGTACCCCTTCGGGCACGGCCTCGGTTACACGGACTGGAGCTATGAATCGATCGAGGCGGAGATCGAGGCGGAGGGCACGAGGGTGACCGTCCGGATCACCAACTCCGGTACCCGGCACGGCCGTGAGGTCGTCCAGGTCTATCTGGCCCCCACCGAAACCAACACCGACACCGACACCGACACCGACACCGAGCGTCCCGCCCGCTGGCTGGCCGGATTCGCCGGGGTCGAGGCCGGGCCCGGCGAGAGTGCCGACGTCGTCGTCGAACTTCCGCGCCGATCTTTCGAGATCTGGGATGAGACGGCGAACGCGTGGGCATTTGTAAAGGGTTCGTACGAGATCCAGGCCGGGCGCTCGATCACCGACCGCAGGGTCGCGACGACGATTAACGTCTGACCCGGGACACCGTCCCCCTCAGACAGCCCCGGTCCGGGACCTGACCCCTGGACCGGGGCTCATTCTTGCCCGGGCGACCAACTCAGGCGCCCGACTCAGCGGGCCGAGAAGCCGTACACCGTCTCCGAGCGGTAGGTGTCGCCCGGGCGCAGTTCCGTGCTCGGGAACTCCGGGCGGTTCGGGGAGTCCGGGAAGTGCTGGGTCTCCAGGGCGATCCCGGCGCCCGGGGCGAACGGGTCGGCCAGGTGCTCACCGGTGTAGAGCTGGATGCCGGGCTCGGTCGTCGCCACCGTCAACACCCGCCCGGACGCCGGGTCGTGCAGCTCGGCGATCTCGACCGGCGCCGGGGTCAGGCCCTTGTCGAGCACGAAGTTGTGGTCGTAGCCGGAGCCCACCTTCCGCGCCTCACGGAAGTCGAAGCGCGTGCCCGCCACGTCGTCGAGCGCACCGGTCGGGATCAGGTCGCCGTCGACCGGCGTGAACCGCGAGGCGGCGAGCCGGAGTTCATGACCGCCCGCGCCGCCCGTGCTGCCTGCGCCGCTCAGGTCGAAGTAGCTGTGGTTCGTGAGGTTCACGACGGTCGGCGCGTCCGTCGTCGCCTCGTAGACGAAGTGCAGCGCGCCCGACGCGTCCAGCGTGTACGTCGCCGTGACGTCGAGGCGCCCCGGGAAGCCCTCCTCGCCGTGCGCGCTGACCCGGCTGAGCCGCAGCCCGTGCTCGATGGGCTCGACGTCCCACACCCGCTTGTCGAAGCCGCGCTCGCCGCCGTGCAGGGAGTTGGGCGCGTTGTTCTGCGCCAGCGAGTACGTGACACCCTCCAGCGGGAAACGGCCGCCCGCGATCCGGTTCGCGTACCGCCCCACCAGAGCGCCGAGATACGGCTCGGGATGAGCGAGATACCCGTCCAGATCAGCGAACCCGAGCACCACGTCCGCCGCGTGCCCCTCCCGGTCCGGCACCTCCACCGACTGCACGATCCCGCCGTACGACAGCACCCGCACCCGCACACCGGCCCGCTCCAGCGTCCAGCGGTGCACGGGCGTGCCGTCGGGAAGGGTGCCGAAAAGTTCGCTCATGAGGGAAACCCTAGGTCACGGGTGTACGCGCGGTGACGTGACGGTAGGCGATCTCGGCGAGCCGCGCCTGGCCGTCCGTGCTCGGGTGGAACCAGTCCCAGTGGCTCAACTGGTCCGTGCCGAACCGGTAGTCGTAGACCGCGCCCCCGTCGAAACGGCACCGCTCGTCCGTCGCGCACACCTGCTCAAGGACCTTGTTGTACGCCTCCACCCGGTCCAGCACCGTGTCGCGCCGCTCCGTCGCCGCCGAGTCCAGGGCGTCCGCGTCGGCCAGCATCGAGGGGCAGATGCCCAGCTTCCACACCTCCTTGCCCATCGGGTTCGTCCGCCCCTGCGACCAGAGCCGCTTGAGATTCGGCACGCTGGCGACGTAGACCTGCGTCTTCGGCAGCGCCCGGCGCAGCGTCCTCAGCGAGGTCTCGAAGTCGGCGCGGAAGTCCGCGACGGAGGTCATGGCCGAGGTGGAGGCCGCGCAGGCGTCATTGGCCCCCACCATCACGGTGACCAACTGTGGCTTGCGGGCCGCCGCCTGACCGATCTGCGCGGGCAGGTCGGCCATCCGCGCCCCGGTCTCCGCGTAGTTCCAGCTACGCGTGGCCGCGCCCGTCTTCCCCAGCAGCCGTACGGCGAGACTGTCGACCGAGGCCGAGCTGCCCGTCGCCCAGGACACCTCAGGACAGTCCGACAGGACCGAACAGGCGTCGAAACCGCGGGTGATGGAGTCACCGACCGCCGCGACCGAGGACGGGCTGCTGTCCCACAGCGGGGCGGGGGAGGGCTTCGCCTTGGCCGCCGTACCGCTCTTGCTGTGCGCGCCGGCGGAGCCACCTCCGCCGGAGTCGCAGCCGGCGGCTCCCAGGACGGTCGCCGCCATGACGGCGAGCACGGCCCGTGAACGGTGACGTCGGTTTCGCATGCCCTGGCCCAGCCCCTTGATGTCGTGTAGCGATCCCCTCCCATGACAACGCGCGAGAGTTCCCGAACGTGTGCGATGCAACGGCACACCCCCGTACAGGCGTCCCCATGGGTGAATGGCGGCGTTTCCTGGCACCGGGAGGGACGGTACGTCACACTCCGCGCGCCGCCGCACGGTAGCCTCGCCCTCAACGTGGCTGCCCTGCCGCCGCCGTTCGCCAGTCAGCAAGATGCCCCGCTCTGTCCGGAGGTCCCGGTGACGACACGTGGAGTTCTGTACGTGCACTCCGCGCCGCGCGCGCTGTGCCCGCACGTCGAGTGGGCCGTCGCCGGGGTGCTCGGCACACGCGTCAGCCTCGACTGGATCCGACAGCCCGCCGCCCCCGGAACCTGGCGCTCCGAATTCTCCTGGCAGGCAGAGGCGGGCACGGCCTCCAAGCTCGCCTCCGCCCTCCGCGGCTGGCACCTCCTCCGCTTCGAGGTAACCGCCGAGCCCAACCCCACCGCCGAGGGCGAGCGCTACAGCTGCACCCCCGAACTGGGCATCTTCCACGCGGTAACCGGCATCCACGGCGACATCCTGATCCCGGAGGACCGCCTACGAGCGGCTCTGACGAGGTCTCAACAGGGCGAGACCGACTTGGAAGCGGAGATCGCCAAGCTGCTCGGCAAGCCCTGGGACGACGAACTGGAGCCCTTCAGATACGCGGGCGAGGGCGCTCCGGTCCGCTGGCTACACCAGGTGGTGTGAGGCTTTTAGGGGCGCGGGGAACTGCGCGCCCAGCCCCCACCGGCCGTAAGCCGACAAACGACATGTGGCCCGCTCCCCAAAACCCAGGGGGCGGGCCACACACCGTTCAGCAAACGCCTCAGACCGTCCGGAACGCCAACACCACGTTGTGCCCACCAAACCCGAACGAGTCGTTCAGGGCAGCAATCCGCCCCTCAACAGGAAGCTTCCGAGCCTCCCCGCGAACAACATCCGCGTTGGCCTCAGCCTCAGGGTCGAGGTTCTCGACATTGATGGTCGGCGGAGCGATCCGGTTGTACAGCGCGAGCACGGTGGCGACCGACTCGACACCCCCCGCACCACCCAGCAGATGCCCGGTCATCGACTTCGTGGCCGAGACCGCCATGTGGTCGGCGTCGTCGCCGAACACCTTGCGCAACGCCTTGAGTTCGGCCACGTCACCCGCCGGCGTCGACGTCGCGTGCGCGTTCACGTGCACGATCTCCGCCGCGTCGAGGTCGGTGTTGTCCATCAGGTTCTGCAGGGCGTGGGAGATCCCACGCCCCTCCGGCTCCGGCTGCACGATGTCGTGGCCGTCGGCGGAGATGCCCTGCCCGACCGCCTCGGCGTACACCCGGGCACCGCGCTTCGCGGCGTGCTCGGCGGACTCCAGGACCAGAACGCCCGCGCCCTCGCCGAGGACGAAGCCGTCGCGGCCGGTGTCGTAGGGACGCGAGGCGCCCTGCGGGTCGTCGTTGTTCTTGGACATCGCCATCATGTTGCCGAATGCGGCGATGGGCAGCGGGTGGATCGCCGCCTCCGTGCCACCCGCGACGACGACGTCGGCGCGGCCGGTGCGGATCATCTCGATGGCGTAGCCGATGGCCTCGGCGCCGGAGGCGCACGCGGAGACCGGCGTGTGCACGCCCGCGCGGGCGCCCACGAGCAGACCCACGTTGGCGGACGGGCCGTTGGGCATCAGCATGGGGACGGTGTGCGGGGAGACGCGGCGGACGCCCTTCTCCTTCAGCACGTCGTACTGGTCGAGCAGGGTCGTCACACCGCCGATGCCGGAGGCGATGACGGTGCCCAGACGGTCGGGGTCGACCGCCGGGTCCTCGCCGGCCTTGTCGGTGAAACCGGCGTCGGCCCAGGCCTCCTTGGCCGCGATCAGCGCGAACTGCGCCGAGCGGTCCAGGCGGCGGGCCTGCGGGCGCGGGATGACCTCGGAGGGGTCGACAGCGGCCGGCGCGGCGATACGGACGGCCTGCTCGGCGGCCCACTCCTGCTCCAGGGGCTTCACGCCGGACTTGCCGGCGATCATGCCTTCCCAGGTCGAGGCTGCGTCGCCACCCAGCGGTGTGGTTGCGCCGATACCGGTGACGACCACGGTGCGATTGGTCGGGCTCACGGGAATTCTTTCTCCAACGGTACGAGGATTAAGCGGCGCCACCGCCGGGTGGCGGGGCCATGCAGCCGGGCCTAAGAGGTGGCTCAGGCCTGGTGCTTGAGGATGTAATCGGTCGCGTCGCCGACCGTCTTGAGGTTCTTGACGTCCTCGTCGGGGATCTTGACGTCGAAGCGCTCTTCGGCGGCGACGACGACCTCGACCATGGACAGCGAGTCGACGTCCAGGTCGTCGGTGAAGGACTTGTCCAGCTGGACGTCCTCAACCGGGATGCCGGCGATCTCGTTCACGATGTCGGCGAGACCGGCGACGATCTCTTCCTGAGTGGCGGCCATGTCAGGCGCTCCTTCTTTGTGATCCAGAGGGTGTGGCGGTGCCCGCCGCGGCAGCGGCAGGTGAGTACAGCCGTACCGGATCCGATGATGATCCGGCACGGAGTGCCTAGGGGAGGGTAACGACCGTCGCGGCGTACACGAGACCCGCCCCGAAGCCGATGACGAGCGCGGTGTCGCCGCTCTTGGCCTCGCCGGTCGCCAGAAGCCGCTCCATAGCGAGCGGGATCGAGGCGGCCGAGGTGTTGCCGGTGGTGCGTACGTCACGCGCGACCGTGACGTGCTCCGGCAGTTTCAGCGTCTTCACCATCGAGTCGATGATCCGCTCGTTGGCCTGGTGGGGAATGAAGACATCCAGCTCGTCCGGGGTGATCCCGGCCGCGTCCAGCGCCTGCTGGGCGACCTTCGCCATCTCGAACACGGCCCAGCGGAACACCGCCTGGCCCTCCTGCGTGATCGCAGGGAACTTGCCCGTGCTGTCGTACTCGGTCCACGGCACGGTCTGCTTGATGGTGTCGGACTTGTCGCCCTCCGAACCCCACACGGTCGGACCGATCATCGGCTCCTTGGCGGGGCCGACCACGACCGCGCCCGCGCCGTCACCGAACAGGAAGGCCGTCGCACGGTCCTCCAGGTCGGTCAGGTCGGACAGCCGCTCCACGCCGATGACGAGCACGTACTCCGCGCTGCCCTCGACGACCATGCCCTTCGCGAGGGTGAGGCCGTAGCCGAAGCCCGCGCAGCCCGCTGAGATGTCGAACGCGGCGGCCTTGTTCGTGCCCAGCTTGTCGGCGATCTCCGTCGCCACGGCCGGGGTCTGCTTGAAGTGCGAGACCGTGGACACGATCACGCCGCCGATCTGCTCGGCGGTGATCCCCGCGTCCGCGATCGCCTTGCCCGATGCCTCGATGGACATCGCGGCGACGGTCTCCTCGTCGTTCGCCCAGTGCCGCGTCTCGATGCCCGAACGGGAGCGGATCCACTCGTCGGACGAGTCGATCGTCTCCAGGATCACCTCGTTCGGGACGACACGGACCGGACGGTAACCCCCCACACCGAGGATGCGCGCGTACGGTGCGCCCTTGCTCGGCTTGATCTTCGACATGTTCGTACGGCTCCTTAGGCGTTCGCGTGCTCGGCGATGAGCCCGCGGGCCGCGTCGAGGTCGTCGGGTGTCTTCAGCGCCAGCGTCTTCACACCGGGCAGGGCGCGCTTGGCGAGGCCGGTCAGGGTGCCGCCGGGGCACACCTCAAGGAGCGCCGTGACGCCGAGCTCCTTGAAGGTCTCCATGCACAGGTCCCAGCGGACCGGGTTGGCGACCTGGCCGACCAGCCGCTCCAGCACCTCGGCACCGGTGGCGACGGCCTTGCCGTCCTTGTTCGAGACGTACGTGATCGTCGGGTCGCCCGGCGTCAGTTCCTGCGCGGCCTTGGCGAGCGTGTCGACCGCCGGGCCCATGTGCCGCGTGTGGAACGCGCCGGCCACCTTCAGGGCCACGACCCGTCGCACGCCCTCGGGCTTGTCGGCCTCCAGGGCGGCGAGCTGCTCCAGCGTGCCGGCGGCCACGATCTGGCCCGCGCCGTTCACGTTCGCCGGGGTCAGGCCCAGCTTCTCCAGGTGCGCGACCGTGGTGTCCGGGTCGCCGCCGAGCAGCGCGGACATCCCGGTCGGGGTGATCGCGGCGGCCTCGGCCATCGCCAGACCACGCTTGCGTACGAGGGTCAGGGCGGCCGTGTCGTCCAGGACGCCCGCGAGGACGGCGGCGGTGATCTCACCGACGCTGTGACCGGCGACGGCACCCGGCGACACGGCACCGAGGGCGGCCGCGGAGACCAGTCCGGCGGCGACGAGCAGCGGCTGGGCGACGGCGGTGTCACGGATCTCGTCCGCGTCGGCGTCCGTGCCGTAGTGCACCAGGTCGAGGTCGGCGGCGGCCGAGAGGGCACGCAGACGGTCCTCGACACCGGGGAGGTCGAGCCAGGGAGTCAGGAAGCCGGGCGTCTGGGCGCCCTGGCCGGGAGCGACGAGTACGAGCACTCTCACACTCTCTCTTGGGGACGGGCACGGCCGCCCGTGGGGACAGGGACGAAGAACGGGAAGGGGTTTTGTGGAGCCCCGACAAAAGGCTAGTTCTGGGGATCTCCATCGGCCAGACGTCCCAGGATCAGCGCGATCCGCAGCGTGAACGCCGACCGTACATCCGACGGCGACCAGCCGGTGACGTCAGTCACACGTCGAAGCCGGTAGCGCACGGTGTTGGGATGGACGAACAGCATCCGCGCGGCACCTTCGAGGCTACTCGCCTGCTCCAGATAGACACTGAGCGTCTCCAGGAGCGCGGACCCGGCCTCCTCCAGCGGTCTGTAGATCTCCTCCACCAACTGGTCCCGGGCGCCGGGGTCACCGGCCATCGCACGTTCCGGAAGCAGGTCGTCCGCCAGTACCGGGCGCGGGGCGTCCTGCCAGGCGGAGCACGCCTTGAGCCCGGCGGCGGCGGCCTGCGCGGACCGGGTGGCGGCGAGCAGATCGGGCACGATCGGCCCGGCCACGACGGGTCCGGCCGCATAAGGCCCGATCAGCGACTTGGCGACGGCGAGCGGACTGTCGCTCCCGCCGGCGATGACGACGAGCCGGTCCCCGAGCACCCCGGTGAGCACCTGGAGCTTGGCGTGCCGGGCGGCCCGCCGAATCGCCTCGACGGTCAGCTCACTGTCGCCGTCGGGCGCGGTCCCCAGGACGACACACACATGCTCGGGCGAGTTCCACCCCAGCGCGGCGGCCCTGCTGACCGCCCCCTCGTCGGCTTCCCCGCTCAGCACGGCGTTCACGACGAGGGACTCCAGCCGGGCGTCCCACGCACCGCGCGCCTCGGCGGCCTGCGCGTACACCTGGGCGGTGGCGAAGGCGATCTCGCGGGCGTACACGAGGAGCGCCTCGCGCAGGACGGACTCGTCGCCGGGTGCGGCCACTTCGTCGATCGCGGACTCCATGACCTCGATGGTCGTCCGTACCATCTCGACGGTCTGGCGGAGAGTAATGGCGCGGGTCAGCTCGCGGGGCGCGGTCCCGAACACGTCGGTGGAGATGGCCTGCGGCGCGTCCGGATGCCGGAACCACTCGGTGAACGCGGCGATACCGGCCTGCGCGACCAGCCCGATCCAGGAACGGTTCTCCGGTGGCATCGCCCGGTACCACGGCAGCGTCTCGTCCATGCGCGCGATGGCCTGGGCGGCGAGACTCCCGGACGACTGCTCCAGCCGCTTCAGAGTCGCCGGGTGCGAGTGGGCACGGGGCCGGGGGCCTGCGGGTCTGCTGGTTTCGGGTTCGGGCACGGGACAAGACTGCCTTATCCGGACGGCGGTATGCGGTGCCGGGTCTCGACCGAGGGCTACCGTGGTCCCCGTGATGGACGTACGGCGCTCCGCCGAGCGCTACCCAGGGGGTGACCCGCAGGCCGGGATCCAGTCATGGCACGCCTTCTCCTTCGGGCCGCACTACGACCCGGACAACCTCCGGTTCGGCGCGATCATCGCCTGCAACGAGGAACGGCTCGCGCCCGGCGCCGGGTTCGACGAACACCCGCACAGCCACACGGAGATCATCACCTGGGTCGTGGAGGGGGAGCTGAGCCACCGCGACTCCACGGGACAGCTGACCCATGTCCGCCCCGGCGACGTCCAGCGCCTCAGTTCGGCGGCCGGCGTCCGGCACGTCGAGCGCAACGACAGCGACTCGCCCCTGACCTTCGTGCAGATGTGGCTGGCCCCCATGGAACCCGGCGGCGAACCGTCGTACGGGATCGTCCACGGCATCGCCGACTCCACGCCCTACGCCGTGCCGGAGGCGGGCGCGATGCTGCACGTCCGCCGTCTCACGCCCGGTGAGCGCACGGCCGTACCGGACGCCGTGCGTGTGTACGTCCATGTGGTGCGCGGTGAAGTGAGCCTGGGCGGAGAGAAGTTGGGGCCGGGGGACGCTGCGCGGATCACGGACGCGCGGGATCTGGTGGTGGAGGCGGCCACCGGTGCCGAGCTGCTGATGTGGGAGATGACCTAGCGCCCGGAGCCCCAACGCCCGTCAGCGCTCGGAGAGTTCGGCCAGTACCGCGTCCGTGAACGGCGGCCACGCCTCAACCGCCCACGCCCCGAACGCCCGGTCCGCCAGCGCCACGCACCCCACGCCAGCCAACGGGTCGATCCACAGGAACGTACCGGACTGCCCGAAGTGGCCGAACGTGCGCGGGGATGATGAACTCCCCGTCCAGTGCGGGGACTTGGAGTCGCGGATCTCGAAGCCGAGGCCCCAGTCGTTGGGGTTCTGGTGGCCGTAGCCGGGGAGGACGCCCTTGGTTCCGGGGTACTGGACCGTCATCGCATCGGCGACCGTGCGCGGGTCGAGGAGCCGGGGGGACTGGACCTCGGCGGCGAACCGCAGGAGATCCTCGACCGTCGAAACACCGTCCTTCGCCGGGGAGTCGCCGCCTTCCAGCGTCGTCGACGTCATGCCCAGGGGGGCGAGGACCGCCTGGTGCAGATACTCCGCGAACGGGATCTCCGTCGCCTTCGCGAGGTGGTCGCCGAGCTGCTCGAAGCCCGCGTTCGAGTACAGGCGGCGCTGCCCGGGCGGGGCCGTCACGCGGTGCTCGTCGAAGGCCAGCCCCGAGGTGTGGGCGAGGAGATGGCGGACCGTGGAGCCGGGCGGGCCCGCCGGTTCGTCCAGCTCGATCGCGCCTTCCTCGTACGCGACGAGGGCGGCGTACGCCGCGAGCGGCTTGGTGACCGAGGCCAGCGGGAAGCGGTGGCCGGCCGGGCCGTGGGTCCCGAGGACGGTCCCGTCGGCTCGTACGACACCTGCCGCGGCGGTCGGTACCGGCCAGTTCTCGATCAGCGCGAGGCTCTGCAAGGACATGCCGTCGAGCCTAAGTGGTTCAGAGCATCAGCCCCATCATGGGGTCGGGCTTGCGGGTGAAGCCGAGGGAGGCGTACAGCGGCTCGGCGTCGGGGGAGGCGGTGAGGAGGACCTGGCCGGCGCCGCGCTCGCGGAACCACTGGAGCAGCTCCTCCATGCACGCGCGCGCGTACCCCCGGCGCCGCGCGTCCGGGTCGGTGGCCACACTGAAGACGAACCCGGCCTTCCCGTGCGGGTTCCCCGCCTTCCCGATCCGGTAGTCGACCGTCCCGACCACGAGTGCCGCCAGCGCCCCCGGCCGCTCCGGGTGGTCGACGACGAAGGCCCCGAAGTCCTCGTCCGAGGCGAGCCGCTCCCGCAGCGTCGGCAGGGACTCCGCGTGCCAGTCCGTACCGGGGTCCGAATCCGGCAGCGCGTCGATCATCACCTGGCGCAGTCGCAGCAGTTCGGCGGCATCGTCGGGGGCTGCCCGTCGTACGAGACTCATGTCCCGCACGCTATCCACCGCACCCTCGACCCGTCCTGCCGATTTCTTACCGGTTCCGCTTGCTTCGAGTGCACTCCAAGGCCATAGCGTGGTGGCCATGACGGTGATGGAGACCACGGGTACCAGTACCGACAGCTGCGCGGGCCCGCCGCAGGGCGAGCGGCGTCCGGACGGCGCGGACAACTACACGATCAGCGAGGTCGTCGCCTTCACCGGCCTGACGGCACACACCCTCCGCTGGTACGAGCGCATCGGGCTGATGCCGCACATCGACCGCTCGCACACCGGCCAGCGCCGCTACAGCAACCGCGACCTCGACTGGCTCGACCTCGTCGGCAAGCTCCGCCTGACCGGCATGCCGGTCGCCGACATGGTCCGCTACGCCGAGCTGGTGCGCGAGGGCGAGCACACCTACGGCGACCGCTTCGAACTCCTGGAGGCGACCCGACGGGACGTCCTGGCCAGGATCGCCGAGCTGCACGACACCCTCGCCGTACTCGACCGGAAGATCGCCTTCTACGGCGACGCCGGCCACGCATACGAGAAGGAGAAAGCCGGATGACCGACAGCACGATCCCGACCGCACGACTCGGCGCCCATGGCCCCGAGGTCGGCGTCCAGGGGCTCGGCTGCATGGGCATGAGCTCGTCCTACGGCCCCGCGGACGCGAAGCAGTCACGGGCCGCCCTGGATCGCGCGTTCGACCTGGGTGTGACCCTGTACGACACGGCGGACGCGTACGGCGTGGGGGAGAACGAGCGGTTCCTGTCGCCGTTCTTCAAGGCGCACCGCGACCAGGTCGTCATCGCCACCAAGTTCGCCCTGTCGATCCCGCCCGGCGAGCCCACCCGGCGCGTCATCCGCAACGACCGCCCGTACCTCCGCCAGGCGGTCGAGGCGAGCCTGAAGCGCCTCGACATCGACGTCATCGACCTCTACTACATGCACCGCCGCGACCCGGCCGTCCCCATCGAGGACACCGTCGGCGCGATGGCGGAACTGGTGGCCGAGGGCAAGGTGAAGCACCTCGGCCTGAGCGAGGTCACCGGCGCGGAACTGCGGGCCGCCCACGCCGTCCACCCCATCGCCGCCGTCCAGTCGGAGTGGTCGCTCTTCAGCCGCGACGTCGAGATCAGCCTGGTCGGCGCCGCCGCCGACCTGGGCGTGGCGGTCGTACCGTACTCACCGCTCGGCCGGGGCTTCCTCGCCGGCTCCTTCACCAACGCCGAACAGGACCTCACGGAGGGCGACTTCCGCCGGAACCAGCCCCGGTTCACCGGCGAGAACGCGGCCGCCAACGGCGCCCTCCTCGACCCGATCCGCACGGTCGCCAAGGCCCACGACGCCTCCCTCGGCCAGATCGCCCTCGCCTGGGTCCAACAGCGCGCCCAGGTCCACGGCCTCCCGGTCATCCCCATCCCGGGCACGACCAAGCCGAGCCGGGTGGAGGAGAACACAGCGGCGGCCCGGATCATCCTGACCGACGACGAGCTGTCCCAACTGGAGCCGATCGCGGGCAAGGTGACAGGAGACCGCTACGCGGACATGACCTTCGCATCATCAAGCAGGGAGTAGGGGGAAAGCGCCGCTAACCGGGGCGCCCCTTAAGGGGCGCGGGGAACTGCGCGACCAGCCCCCACCGGCCCGCACCCAAAAAACAACAAGCAGCCCCCGCTACAACTCCGCCAACAACTCAGCCTTCTTCACGGCGAACTCCTCATCCGTCACCAGCCCCGCCTGATGCAGCTCCGCCAGATGCCGAATCCGCTCGGCGACATCCGCAGGATCACGCCGAGCGGCCGGAATCACAGCAGCAGGACGCCCAGACCGCACCGCCGCAAGCACCGCCGCCGCGAACGGCAGAGACTCATGCACAGGCCCATACCCCAGCCCGAACACCACAGCCGCCGGATCCTGATCAACGGGCAGAAGCGATTCGGCCCCGCGCAACAGCCGTAGATGCCCCTCGAAAACCTCGGGCGACCGCCACTCGACACCGTTCAGGTCGGCGACCGCGAAACTCTGGTCGCCGGCCTTCCACTTCGCGGACGACGCCCCCGTCCAGAACCACCGGAACGACACCGTCTTCCCGTCGAAGGACGCCTTCCCGTCGTACGCCTTGAACCGCAACGGCACCTCGGGCGCGGCTACGAGAAACCGCTCGGCAGGCCCGTCGTCCGGCTTCAGCCGCGCACGCAACTCGTCGGCGTAGTACTCGGCGAGCGTCTCGCGCTCGGCGGGCAGCACCAGCCGATAGGGATCGCAGCTCTCCTTCAGCTGACCCGCGGCCGTCTCCATCAGCGGGTCGGCGCCGGGCCGGGGCTCCGCGCGGAGCACGACCGTGCCGCGCCGGCCGGGGGTGAGCGTCACCGCCTGGATCGCCTCGAAGGGGATCCGGCGTTCACCGAGTGCCTGAAATAGCTTGGGTGTTCGAATGCCACGTTCGTAACGGATGACCACGGAGTCGGACTCGAACTCCCAGGCGGCATGAAATCCGGCCAGTACGTCACCCATGCGGCTCATCGTAGGCGGCACACGCTCCTCCGTCCCATCCCCGCGCAGACCGCACTTCCTGCTGTTTCTACGCGCGTCCGGCGGCCGAGGTGCCGGACAAACCCTCTCGGCAGGTGTCACCTTCGTGCGCGCACGTCACCGAGCGGTACGCGCCAACCCCGATGTCGGCGAAGTTGGCGAGGCTGTCGGTGCCGGGCGCGAAGTACCCGGTGTGGCCCTCCGCGTCCTTCGCGGCCAGCACGCGCGCGCCGAAGGCGTTCGACACCGGGTCCTCGCCGTGCCCGAGGCCGCCGACCTCCATGTACGGCACGTCCTGGATCCAGTCGTCGGCGTCCCGCATCGCCCACACCCGTGCGAGCGTGTGCAGATGAGAGGCCTTCGAGGTCCGCATGCCGGGGCTGCCGGCCACCGCGATGTCGGTCACCCTGGCCGGCAGCTCGTGCGCGGCGACCCCGCACACCACCGAGCCGTAGCTGTGGCAGAACAGGGCGACCTGCGAGGTCCCGGGCAGCGCCCGCACCAGCGCGTTCAGCCGTACGGCGCCTGCCTCGGCGCGTCCCGCGGTGGCCGAGTCGATGCCGAGGCCGCCGGGGGAGGTGTAGTCGGCCCAGGCGATGACCGCCGTACGCGTGTCGGTCGCGGACTTCGCCGTGTTCTCGGCCGCGTACAGGTTCT
Source organism: Streptomyces sp. NPDC048504 (assembly GCF_043200035.1). Taxonomy (NCBI): domain Bacteria; kingdom Bacillati; phylum Actinomycetota; class Actinomycetes; order Kitasatosporales; family Streptomycetaceae; genus Streptomyces; species Streptomyces sp. NPDC048504. The sequence continues at coordinate 264,593 of NZ_JBICXA010000009.1, read as the reverse complement.
GGGCCATGCCGACCGGCGCCGAGTAGTTCTTGCTCGTCTTCTGGAACGTGAGCAGGTCGGTGTCGACGCCGGGGACGATGACCGAGACGCGCTGCGCCGTGTCCAGGTCGCCGAAGACCTCGGCGATCCGGCCCGAACCCTCGGGGTCGAAGGCCAGGATGTGACGGCCCTCGGCCGTCAGCGCCTCGAAGCGGTGCATGAGGCGGCCCGCCTCCTGCTGCCCGAGGGGCGTGAGGCGGTTGTCGTGCATGCGCTTCTTCTCGACCTTGCGCTGCTGGTCGAGGGCGATGCGGTTGGCGCGGTAGCGCAGCGAGACCGGGGCGCCGTTCATGTTGCCGACCGCGAGCGGGTAGCGGTGCGCGAGACGCGTCCGCTGCTGCGCGGTGAGCGAGGCGAAGAACCGGGCCAGCCGGGTCGGGGAGGCGTCCGGGTCGGGCAGTTCGCGCCCGTTCATGTGGCCGTGCTCCCACGCGGAGAGGGAGGCCTGGAGCGCCGTTTTCCCGGGGTGGCTGCGGACCGCGGTCCAGCCGGTGGTCGCCAGCATCACGAACACCACGGCCAGCGCGGCCAGTGCGCGCCAGGCGTTCAGCGTGGGGGAGGAGTCGAAGGAAGTCACTGGGAGGACACACTAGGAGAACGAGAGGGTCTCGCGTTAACCGAGTGACGGGGATCACGTTTCAGCGGTACGTGACGAGAAACTCAGTACGACTCACCTCGTGAGGCTCGTGCGCCAGTTCCCGGCGAGGGCCGGTCCCACCCCGTCGAGGTAGTCGGCGGTCAGCTCGCGCATCGCCTCGATGCTGAGGTCGTCGCCCGCGATCCACATCCGCTCCACCACCCGCATCACCCCGCCGAACACGGCCACGACCAGCCGCGGCCGGGGGTCCGCGTCCACGTCGAGCCCCTCGCGCACGGCGATGATCTGCGCCAGCTCCCCCTCCAGCTCCTGCGAGCGCCGCAGATGCGCGGCGAGCAGCGCGGGCGTCGACTCGATCACGCGGTAGGTGCGCATGTGCAGGTCCAGCGGTACGACCTGCTGGATCGCCTCGTTGATGGTGTCCCAGCTCTCCAGCACGGCCCGGCGCAGCGCCTCCAGCGGGGCCTCGTGCGGCGGGCGGGCGCGGACGGCCGTCACGAAGTGCGTCTCAGTGAGCCGGGGCACGAAGAACGCGGCCTCCTCCTTGCTCGCGAAGTAGCGGAAGAAGGTGCGCTGCGAGACGTCGACGGCCTCGGTGATCTCGTCGACGGTGGTCTGTTCGTAGCCCTTGGTGGTGAACAGTGCGAGCGCGGCGTGCAGCAGCGCGTCCCGCGTACGGGCCTTCTTGCGCTCGCGCAACGTCTCCATGCTGTTCTCCTCGCGATCGTTGACAGTCGCCGACATCTGAACCTGTTTGTCAACTGTCAGCGGCTGACATTAGCCTCGCACGTATGACTAGTCAGACCACCATCAGCGCGACGGGGCCGGGGGACAAGGCACCAGCCGCCCCGTCCGACCCGACGCCGTCCAGGGGGCTGCGCGGCCACCCGTGGTTCACCCTCATAACCGTCGCCGTCGGCGTCATGATGGTGGCCCTCGACGGCACCATCGTCGCCATCGCCAACCCGGCCATCCAGAAGGACCTCGGCGCCAGCTTCGCCGACGTCCAGTGGATCACCAACGGCTACTTCCTCGCCCTCGCGGTCTCCCTCATCACCGCGGGCAAGCTCGGTGACCGCTTCGGCCACCGCCAGACCTTCCTGATCGGCGTGAGCGGCTTCGCCCTCGCGTCCGGCGCCATCGGCCTCTCGCACAGCATCGCGTTCGTCGTCACGTTCCGCGTGCTCCAGGGTCTGTTCGGCGCGCTGCTGATGCCGGCCGCGCTCGGCCTGCTGCGGGCCACCTTCCCGGCCGAGAAGCTCAACATGGCGATCGGCCTGTGGGGCATGGTCATCGGCGCCTCCACCGCGGGCGGCCCGATCCTCGGCGGCGTGCTCGTCGAGCACGTCAACTGGCAGTCGGTGTTCTTCATCAACGTGCCCGTCGGTGCCATCGCGCTGATCCTCGGCCTGCTGATCCTCCGCGACCACCGCGCCGCCCTCGGGCGGAGCCCGGAAAATGGATACAGCGCGCCGCGCTCCTTCGACATCCTCGGCATCGCGCTGCTCTCCGGCGCGATGTTCTGCCTCGTCTGGGCCCTCATCAAGGCGCCGGCCTGGGGCTGGGATTCCGGCACGACCTGGACGTTCCTCGCCGTTTCGGTGCTGGGCTTCGCCCTGTTCGCCTTCTGGGAGCAGAAGGTCGCGGAACCCCTCATCCCTCTGGGCCTGTTCCGCTCGGTCCCGCTGTCCGCAGGCGTGGTCCTCATGGTCCTGATGGCGATCGCCTTCATGGGCGGCCTGTTCTTCGTGACGTTCTATCTGCAGAACGTGCACGGTATGAGCCCGATCGACGCCGGTCTCCACCTCCTCCCGCTCACCGGGATGATGATCGTCGGCTCCCCGCTCGCCGGCGCGGCGATCACCAAGCTCGGCCCGCGCATTCCGCTGGCCGGCGGCATGGCGGCCACCGCGATCGCCATGTTCGGCATGTCCACGCTGGACTCGAACACCGGCAGCGGCGTCATGTCGATCTGGTTCGCCCTGCTGGGCCTCGGCCTCGCCCCGGTGATGGTCGGCGCGACCGAGGTCATCGTGGGCAACGCGCCCATGGAGCTGTCCGGCGTCGCCGGCGGTCTCCAGCAGGCCGCGATGCAGATCGGCGGCAGCCTCGGTACGGCCGTCCTCGGCGCCGTGATGGCCTCCCGCGTCGACAACGACCTCGCCGGCAACTGGACGGACGCGGGCCTGCCCAAGCTCACCCGGCCCCAGCTCGACGCGGCCGCCGAGGCGGTCCAGGTCGGCGTGGCCCCGATCGCCCCGAACACTCCGGAGACGGTCGCCGCGAAGATCACGCAGGTCGCCCACGACACGTTCATCTCCGGCATGAGCCTCGCCTGCCTCGTCGCGGCCGGCGTAGCGGTGGTCGCGGTGTTCGTCGCGCTCCTGACCAAGCGCGGCGAGAACGCTGAGGCGGGCGCGGGCGCGGCGCACATCTAACCCTGGTCCAGGCCGATTTCGCCTATCAGGGTGACTCCCCTAAAGATCCCTGGCGTCAGGTACGCGCCGCAGGTCACAGTAAGTCAAGTCCTCCGCAGGGCAGGGAGGACGGGTTGGTCTGCGGCGCGCTGCCGGAGGGGGGCAGCGCGCAAGCAGGCTTTTTTTGTGTGTACGGGGGTATCCGATCGTCGTAGCCGAAATCGGCTGCACCAGCTGATCCGGCCGAACCGGCCTGGACGCCCAGGGAGTTGACGATGACGGGCTTCGGCAACGGAACGCGCAGGAACCCCCGCTCGCGTGGCCGCATGGGGTCAGGGAGCGGGCCGGACCGCGCGACGCTCGGCATCATCGGCCTGGTCTGCGCGATAGCGGGCTTCTTCACCCTGGGAATCGTCCTCGGCCCGATCGCGGTGATCTGCGGGTGGCTGGCCATGGGCCGCAGGTGGACGGGCTCCCGCCGGGTGATGGCCGTGGTGGCCCTGGTGCTGGGGGCGATCGACACGGTGGCGGCGGTGCTGTGGACGTTCTTCTGAGCCGGGGCCGGAGCCGGAACTGCGGCTAACGGGACGCCTCGTCCCCGACCGGCAGCAGCGGAACACCCGCCGCCTCCGCCCCCGGCAGGGCTCCCGCCGGCGCCCCGGACAGGGCCGCCACCTCCGCCCGCAGCGCCCGCACCTCCGCGGTCAGCGCCTCGATCGCCAGCGTCTGGCGCCGCTCCTCCACGTCGTCCTTCTCGAACCGGGCGATGAACCACGTGGCGATGTTCGCGGTGACGACACCGAGCAGCGCGATGCCGGACAGCATCAGCCCGACGGCGATCATCCGCCCAAGTCCGGTGGTCGGCGCGTGATCCCCGTACCCCACGGTCGTCATGGTGGTGAAGGACCACCACACGGCGTCACCCAGCGTCCGGATGTTCCCGTTGGGCGAGTCGCGTTCGACGGAGAGGACCGCCAGGGAACCGAACATCAGCAGCCCGATGACCGCGCCGGCGACATACGTCGTGAGCTGGATCTGCGAGGCCATCCGCGCCCGGCGCCCGACGAGTATCAGCGTCGACACCATGCGCAGCAGCCGCAACGGCTGAAGTATCGGCAGCACCACCGCGCACAGATCCATCCAGTGCGTCCGTACGAACCGCCGACGGTCCCGGGACATCGCCAGCCGCATCAGATAGTCGACGGCGAACGCCCCCCACACCACCCACTCGACCCCCGTACACACCGCCGTCAGCCGATGCCCGGCGGTCGTGTCCACGATCGGCACGGCATACGCCACGGCAAACCCCACCGCGAGCGCCAGCAGGGGCCGTTGAGTGAGCTGCTCCCAACGGGCTTGTGCCGATGGTTCGTTCATGACGGCATGTTAGGGCGAGGGGACGCCCCTTAAAGGCGCCCCGAAGGGGCTGCCTTTAAGGGGCGCGGGGAACTGCGCGACCAGCCCCCACACCCCCGCAGACAAAAAACTACGCATCTCCTCCAGCCGCACCAGGATCAGCCGAAGCAACATCCAGCAACTGATACCGATCGATCGCCTGCTTCAACACAGACCGATCAACCTTCCCCTCCCGGGCCAACTCCGTCAGCACAGCCACCACGATCGACTGCGCGTCGATGTGGAAGAACCGCCGAGCCGCCCCGCGCGTATCCGCGAACCCGAACCCGTCGGCACCCAGCGACTGATACGTCCCCGGCACCCACCGAGAAATCTGGTCAGGAACAGACCGCATCCAGTCGGAAACGGCCACGAACGGCCCCTCCGCCCCGCTCAACTTCCGCGTGACATAAGGAACCCGCTGCTCCTCCTCGGGATGCAGCAGATTGTGCCGCTCGACCTCGACCGCCTCGCGCCGCAGCTCGTTCCAGGAGGTCGCGGACCACACATCGGCCCGAACGTTCCACTCCTCGGCGAGGATCCGCTGCGCCTCGATCGCCCACGGCACCGCGACCCCGGACGCCATGATCTGCGCCGGAACCGTGCCCGAGGCACCCTGGCTGATCCGGTGAACGCCCTTGAGAATGCCCTCCACGTCAACGTCGGAAGGCTCCGCCGGGTGCTGGATCGGCTCGTTGTAGACGGTGAGGTAGTAGAAGACGTCCTCGCCGTGCGGGTGTTCCGCGTCCGAGCCGTACATCCGCCGCAGCCCGTCCTGCACGATGTACGCGATCTCGTACGAGTACGCCGGGTCGTAGGCGACACACCCAGGGTTGGTCGACGCCAGCAACTGCGAGTGGCCGTCCGCGTGTTGCAGACCCTCACCGGTCAGAGTCGTACGCCCAGCGGTCGCGCCCAGCACGAAACCGCGCGCCAACTGGTCGGCCATCTGCCAGAACTGGTCACCGGTGCGCTGGAAACCGAACATCGAGTAGAAGACGTAGACCGGGATGAGCGGCTCGCCGTGTGTCGCGTACGCCGAACCCGCCGCGATCAGCGAGGCAGTGCAGCCCGCCTCCGAGATGCCGTCGTGCAGCATCTGCCCGGTCGGCGACTCCTTGTAGGCGAGCAGGAGTTCACGGTCCACCGACTCGTACTGCTGGCCCAGCGGGTTGTAGATCTTCGCGCTCGGGAAGAACGAGTCCATGCCGAACGTGCGGTACTCGTCCGGCGCGATCAGCACGAACCGCCGGCCGATCTCCTTGTCCCGCATAAGGTCCTTGAGCAGCCGTACGAACGCCATGGTGGTGGCGATCGACTGCTGGCCCGAACCCTTCTTCACACTCGCGTACGTCTTGTCCTCGGGCAGCACCAGCGGCTTCGAGCGGACGACGCGTGTCGGGACGTAGCCGCCCAGCGCGTTGCGCCGGTCGTGCATGTACTGGATCTCCTCCGAGTTCCGGCCCGGGTGGAAGTACGGCGGCGCGCCGGACTCCAGCTCCTGGTCGGTGATCGGCAGGTGCAGCCGGTCGCGGAAGCCCTTGAGGTCGGCGACCGTCAGCTTCTTCATCTGGTGCGTGGCGTTGCGGCCCTCGAAGTTGGGGCCCAGCGTCCAGCCCTTGACCGTCTGGGCGAGGACGACGGTCGGCTGGCCCTGGTGCTGCTTGGCCGCCGCGAAGGCCGCGTACACCTTCTGGTGGTCGTGCCCGCCGCGCCCCAGGTGCAGGATCTGGTCGTCGGTCATGTTCTCGACCATCGCGCGCAGCCGGTGGTCGTGCCCGAAGAAGTGCTCGCGGATGTACGCGCCGGTCTCGGTGGCGTACGTCTGGAACTGGCCGTCCGGCGTGGTGTTCAGCTGGTTGACCAGCACACCGTCGCGGTCCTGGGCGAGCAGCGGGTCCCAGGTGCGGTCCCAGACCAGCTTGATGACGTTCCAGCCGGCGCCCCGGAACTGCGACTCCAGCTCCTGGATGATCTTGCCGTTGCCGCGCACCGGCCCGTCGAGCCGCTGCAGGTTGCAGTTGACGACGAAGGTCAGGTTGTCCAGGCCCTCGCGCGCCGCGATCGACAGCTGGCCGAGCGACTCCGGCTCGTCCATCTCGCCGTCGCCGAGGAACGCCCACACGTGCGACCGCGACGTGTCCGCGATCCCGCGCGCCTCCATGTAGCGGTTCATCCGCGCCTGGAAGATCGCGCCGAGCGGGCCCAGGCCCATCGACACGGTCGGGAACTCCCAGAAGTCCGGCATCGACCGCGGGTGCGGGTACGAGGACAGCCCGTACGGCGCCTTCGACTTCTCCTGGCGGAACGCGTCCAGCTGCTGCTCGCTGAGCCGGTCCAGGAGGAACGCGCGGGCGTAGATGCCCGGCGAGGCGTGCCCCTGGAAGAAGATCTGGTCGCCGCCGTCGCCCTGGTCCTTGCCCCGGAAGAAGTGGTTGAAGCCCACGTCGTAGAGCGAGGCGGAGGAGGCGAACGTGGCGATGTGACCGCCGACGCCGATACCCGGCCGCTGGGCCCGGGACACCATCACCGCGGCGTTCCAGCGGGTCGCGTTCAGGATCTTGCGCTCGATCTCCTCGTTGCCGGGGAAGAACGGCTCGTCCTTGGTGGCGATCGTGTTGACGTAGTCCGTGCTGCGCATCTCGGGCACGGCCACGCGCTTCTCGCGGGCCCGCTCGATCAGCCGGAGCATCAGATAGCGGGCCCGCTCGCGGCCACGCTGGTCCACGGCGGCGTCGAGCGAGTCGAGCCACTCCTGGGTCTCTTCGGGATCGAAGTCAGGAACCTGACTCGGAAGGCCGCCAATGATGATCGGATTGCGATCGGATCCGGAAGCCACGCTGTTCCTTACCTGTCAGAGGGAGCTGTGTGAGGGGGCTGTCTGAGGCCGATGGAGAGCTGATGGGGGCTTAATGAGGCTTATCGGCGCTGGATTTCCATGGTTCTGCACCGTTCCCCATGGTCTACCGCAGGACGGCAATCGTCATCTCTACCGTGAGGTAACCGTGACTCGTTTAGCAAAGTCATTCGAGTCGCGTACCCTCGGAGGGTTCTCAAACGTGCAAACCGGGCAGAACGCTGTGGTGTACGTCACCGGCGGCCGCGATAGCGTGCCTGGAGTTGCGGCGACACGGCCAGGATCGTCACCGTTTCGGCGTTCCGAATCGCCGGGTACTTGCGCGATCCGGCCCGTCCGTGTGGACTACGGCCAATGCTTCGCGCACGCGCGTGGCTGGACATTCATCAAGACATGATCAGGAGGCAACCCGTGAGCGCGACCGCGGACCACGCGGAGGAGCGGACGAACCCTGCCGTCAGGCTGGGGTTCCAGCCCGAGCAGGTGGTCCAGGAGATCGGCTACGACGACGACGTAGACCAGGAACTCCGCGAGGCCATTGAAGAAGTCATCGGCAGCGACCTGGTGGACGAGGACTACGACGACGTCGCCGATGCCGTGGTGCTGTGGTTCCGCGACGAGGACGGCGACCTGACCGACGTGCTGGTGGACGCCATCTCGTACGTCGAGGAGGGCGGCTCGATCCTGCTGCTGACGCCGAAGACCGGCCGTGACGGCTACGTCGAGCCCAGCGACATCTCGGAAGCCGCCACGACCGCGGGCCTTTCCGCGGCCAAGAGCGTCAGCGTGGGCAAGGACTGGAGTGGCAGCCGGCTGGTGACGCCCAAGGCGGCCAAGTCCAAGAGGTAGTCCCCGGAGGTACCTCGATCGTTGAATCCCGGACGGGCTGGCCACGCCAGCCCGTCCGTCCGCATGCGGTGATCGCTGCGTAGGGTGGTGGGCCGAGGGTGGTCTCACCCGAACAGCCCCACCGAAGGGATGCAGGACGAGATGGCGATCCAGGTCGGCGAAAAGGCCCCCGATTTCGAGCTCAAGGACAACCACGGCGCCACCGTGAAGCTCTCCGACTTCCGCGGCGACAAGAACGTGGTGCTGCTCTTCTACCCCTTCGCCTTCACCGGCGTCTGCACCGGCGAACTCTGCTCCCTGCGCGACAACCTGCCGCAGTTCACCGACCGCGACACCCAGCTCCTCGCGGTCTCGAACGACTCCATCCACACCCTGCGCGTCTTCGCCGAGCAGGAGGGCCTGGAGTACCCGCTGCTCTCCGACTTCTGGCCGCACGGCAACACTTCGCGCGCGTACGGCGTCTTCGACGAGGACAAGGGCTGCGCCGTGCGCGGGACCTTCGTCATCGACAAGGAGGGCGTCGTGCGCTGGACGGTCGTCAACGGCCTGCCGGACGCGCGCGACCTCAACGAGTACGTGAAGGCGCTCGACAGCCTGTGATTGTTAGGTTCCAGAGCCTGCGAGGGTCGGGAACCCGTCACTAGGATCGAGACGTTGATCCGATACCGACGCACTACGGGGCATCCCCGCCCCTGGACACCAATGGAGGACTCGTGGGAGTCAGCCTCAGCAAGGGCGGCAACGTATCACTGACCAAGGAGGCCCCGGGCCTGACCGCGGTCATCGTCGGTCTGGGGTGGGACGTCCGCACCACCACCGGCACCGACTTCGACCTCGACGCCAGCGCACTGCTGCTGAACAGCGCGGGCAAGGTCGCCAGTGACGCGAACTTCGTCTTCTTCAACAACCTCAAGAGCCCCGACGGCTCCGTCGAGCACACCGGTGACAACACCACCGGTGAGGGCGAGGGCGACGACGAGGCGATCAAGGTGAACCTGGCGGCGGTCCCGGCCGACGTCGACAAGATCACCTTCCCGGTCTCGATCTACGACGCCGAGAACCGCCAGCAGTCCTTCGGCCAGGTCCGCAACGCGTTCATCCGCGTGGTGAACCAGGCCGGCGGCGCCGAGATCGCCCGCTACGACCTCTCCGAGGACGCCTCGACCGAGACCGCGATGGTCTTCGGCGAGCTCTACCGCAACGGCGCGGAGTGGAAGTTCCGCGCCATCGGCCAGGGCTACGCCTCGGGCCTGCGCGGCATCGCCCAGGACTTCGGCGTCAACGTCTGACATCCGGGCGTCTGCCATACGAGCGTCCGACGTACGGGCGCCTGGCGTACGGAGACTTCACCGCCCGGGCGCCGCACGGTTCGCGTGCGGCGCCCGGGGGTCCCCCTCTGGGGGAGCGCAGGACAACCAAAGAAGCATCGCCTCGGGGAGGACCAGCACTATGGGCGTCACGCTCGCCAAGGGGGGCAATGTCTCCCTGTCCAAGGCCGCACCGAACCTCACGAACGTCCTGATCGGCCTCGGCTGGGACGCACGCTCCACCACAGGAGCCGACTTCGACCTCGACGCCAGCGCGCTGCTGCTGAACAGCGGCGGGCGGGTGCTCGGGGACGAGTATTTCGTCTTCTACAACCAGCTCAAGAGCCCGGAAGGCTCAGTGGAGCACACCGGAGACAACCTCACGGGTGAGGGCGAGGGCGACGACGAGTCGATCCTGGTCGACCTCCTGAAGGTGCCGGCCAACTGCGACAAGATCACCTTCCCGGTCTCCATCCACGACGCCGACAACCGGGGCCAGACCTTCGGCCAGGTCAGCAACGCCTTCATCCGCGTCGTCAACCAGGCCGACGGCCAGGAGCTGGCCCGCTACGACCTCTCCGAGGACGCCTCCACCGAAACGGCCATGATCTTCGGCGAGCTCTACCGCTACCAGGGCGAGTGGAAGTTCAGGGCGGTCGGCCAGGGGTACGCGTCGGGACTGCGGGGCATCGCCATGGACTTCGGGGTCAACGTCTCGTAAAGGGCGTTATCCACACCGGCTGTCCCGGACGGCGGAGTCTCCCTCTAGACTCAGTGCTCGACGTCAAATTTTAAGTAAAGCCGAGTGCGGCGCGGGGGGAGACCCTCCCCCAGACTCCGTCTGGGGGAACCCCCAACACACGATTGGGTAGCCAGTGCTTCTGAAAACCTTCGGCTGGTCGTTCGCGGTCACCGCGCTCGGCCTTGTCGCAGCGGCGTTCTACGGGGGGTGGGAAGCCTTCGGCATCGTGGCGATCCTGGCCGTCCTGGAGATCTCGCTGTCCTTCGACAACGCGGTGGTCAACGCCGGGATCCTGAAGAAGATGTCCGCCTTCTGGCAGAAGATCTTCCTCACGGTCGGCGTCCTGATCGCCGTCTTCGGCATGCGGCTGGTGTTCCCCGTCGTTATCGTCGCCGTCACCGCCAAGATCGGCCCGATCGACGCGGTCGACCTCGCACTCAACAACAAGGACCACTACCAGCAGCTGGTCACCGACGCCCACCCGGCGATCGCGGCCTTCGGTGGCATGTTCCTGCTGATGATCTTCCTCGACTTCATCTTCGAGGACCGGGACATCCAGTGGCTGCGCTGGATCGAGCGCCCGCTCGCCAAGCTCGGCAAGGTCGACATGCTGTCGGTCTGCATCGCGCTGATCGTCCTGCTGATCACCTCGTTCACCTTCGCGGCCCACGCCCACCAGCACGGCGGCGCGCACGCGGACAAGGCGCAGACGGTGCTGATCGCCGGTATTTCCGGTCTGATCACGTACATGATCGTCGGCGGACTCTCCGGCTACTTCGAGGACAAGCTCGAAGAAGAGGAGGAGCGGGAGCACGAGGAGGAGGAAGAGGCCGCGCGCACCGGCAAGCAGCGCTCGGCGGTAGTCCTCGCCGGCCAGGCGGCCTTCTTCATGTTCCTGTACCTGGAAGTCCTGGACGCCTCGTTCTCCTTCGACGGCGTGATCGGCGCGTTCGCCATCACCAACGACATCGTGCTCATGGCCCTCGGCCTGGGCATCGGTGCGATGTACGTCCGTTCCCTGACGGTCTACCTGGTCCGCCAGGGCACGCTCGACGACTACGTCTACCTGGAGCACGGCGCGCACTACGCGATCGGCGCCCTGGCCGTGATCCTCATGGTCACCATCCAGTACCAGATCAACGAGGTCATCACCGGCCTGGTCGGCGTCATCCTGATCGGCTGGTCCTTCTGGTCCTCGGTCCGCAGGAACAGGGCCCTCGCGGAAGCCGAGGGAAAAGCAGGCTCGGACGAGAAGACTGAGGTCCCGTCCGGGGTGTGACAAGCTCCCTGGTGAGGGAACGCTTCTGTTCGGGGCGGCCGTCGAGGACATGTCCTCTGTCCGGCCGCCCCGACGGCTTTGTCATACGCAGTGTGGATGCGAACGTGGGGGCGGGAATGGGCTTCTTCGACGGAATCTGGCGGCGCGAGGCCGACTTCGACTCGGGCAGCGCGGCCAGCAACGCGATCGAACTGACCAAACGGCACCACCAGGTCTCGCTCACCAAGCAGGGCGCGGCCACCGGCAACCTCCGCGTCAACCTCACCTGGCGGATGCGGACCTCCGACATAGGCGGCCTCCAGCGCGACAGCCTGCTCAGGCACCCCTTCAAGGCGTTGAAGCCCCCGGAGGTCATGGGCCACAGCCAGAGCATGGTCAACGTCGACCTGGACCTGGGCTGCCTCTACGAGCTGATGGACGGCACCAAGGGCGTAGTGCAGCCCCTGGGCGGCCTCCTGGGAGACGTCAACTCACCCCCGTACGTGAAGCTCAGCGGCGACGACCGCTTCGGCTCCGCGTCCGGCGAGACGATGTACGTCAACCTCGACCACCGCGACCAGATCAAGCGCCTCCTGGTCTTCGTCTACATCTACGACCAGACCCCGGCCTTCGACCGCACCCACGCCATCGTCACCCTCTATCCCAGCAACGGCCCCCGCATCGAGATAGGCCTCGACGAACGCCACCCCCAGGCCCGCTCCTGCGCGGTGGTGATGATCGAGAACGTCAAGGGCGAACTGGTCGTCCGCCGGGAAGTGAAGTTCGTCTACGGCTTCCAGGCGGAGCTGGACCGGTTGTATGGGTGGGGCCTGCAATGGGGCCGAGGCTACAAAACGAAGGTCGAGCGATAGGTTTTTAGGGGCGCGGGGAACTGGGCGACAAGCCCTCACCGGCGCGCACCAAACGAACTACCGCCCCCACGTCAGATGAACTGCGGCCCCTGCGGCGGCAACCGAAAGTCAGGATCCGGCGCGGTAGCAACAGGCACCGGCTGCGGATACCCATACGTCCCCGCAGGCGCCGGCGCCGTCTGCGGATACCCATACGCAGGCTGAGTCACCGGCTCCTCGGACTGGGGGTACCCATACGCCGGCTGCACAGGAACCGCCGGAGGCAACGGCTGCGAAACCTCGGGAACCGCGGCCGCGCCCCCCTCCGACTCGTCCACCGTGATCCCGAAGTCCATCGCCAGCCCACGCAGCCCGTTCGCGTACCCCTCACCCAGCGCCCGGAACTTCCACCCGTCACCCCGCCGGTACAGCTCCCCGCAGATCAGCGCGGTCTCCTCACCGGTCTCCGGCTTGATGTCGAAATACAGCAGCGGCTCACCCTCGGCGACGGCGGCGTCGTACAGCAGGATGCGCAGCCCCTGTACGCGGTCGAACGTGTTGTCCTCCGCCGAAGCGACCACCAGAATCCGGCTGACTTCGGGCTCGACACCGGCGAGATCTGTCTGGATCGTGTCGGTGGGACCCTCCGCGACACGCTTCTTGCCGAGCCACCAGACCTTCCCGGAGGGGTGCCGGGGCTGGTTGTAGAAGACGAAGTCCTCGTCGGAACGCACCTGACCGGCGGGGCCGAGGAGCAGCGCCGAGGCATCCACGTCCGGGACCCCCTGCCCGGGAGTCCAGCGCAGCACGGCACGTACCGTGGTGGCTTCCAGCGGGACGTTCGACCCCTTCAGCATCGCGTGCGTCATGCGGTCATCCTGCCCTCTCGGTCCTGGTCACGACAACGTGGGGGTTCGGACACCGACACGGCCGAGTTACCTGAAGTTCATGCCCGGCGGGAACCCCTGACATGGGTTTGTACGTACTATTACCGGCCACCTATCGAAAACAATCACGAACCACAACGGCACCACGGGGGAGCTTTATGCGTCATTTCGGGCACATTGCCCCTGAGGTGCGGCAGCGTCTCTTCTTCCAGGAGCCGTGCGAGTTCGACGCGGACTCCCCGGCCCGGCTGCTCGCCGCGGCCCTGGGCGCCACGCTCTACAGCCCGGCCACCCGCCCCCGCCTCGCCGACGACATCGTCAAGCTGGCGGGACGCGGCGTCGTGTCGATGGTGCTGTGCCTGGAGGACTCGATCGGCGACGAGGACGTACCGGCCGCCGAGGAGAACCTGGTCCAGCAGTTCACCGAGCTGGCCGCCCGCCCCGACATCGAGCTTCCGCTGCTGTTCGTCCGGGTCCGCGTGCCCGAGCAGATCCCCGATCTCGTATGCCGCATGGGCCCGGCCGTAGAACTGCTCTCCGGCTTCGTGATGCCGAAGTTCACCGAGGAGAGCGGCACGCCCTTCCTGGAGGCGCTGGCCGCCGCGGAGGCGGCGAGCGGCCACCGGCTGTTCGGCATGCCGGTCCTGGAGTCGCCCGAGCTGCTGTACCGCGAGTCGCGCGTCGAGACGCTGGAGGGCATCTCCCGCGCGGTCGACAAGTACCGCGACCGGGTCCTCGCCCTGCGCCTCGGCGTGACGGACTTCTGCTCCTCCTACGGCCTGCGCCGCGCCTCCGACATGACGGCCTACGACGTCCAGATCGTCGCCAACGTGATCGGTGACGTGGTGAACATGCTGGGCCGCGCCGACGGCACCGGATTCACGGTGACCGGCCCGGTGTGGGAGTACTTCCGGGTGCAGGAGCGCATGTTCAAGCCGCAGCTGCGCCGCAGCCCCTTCCTGGAGGGCCAGGCCGAGGAGCTGCGCGAGGCGCTGATCGAGCACGCCATGGACGGCCTGCTGCGCGAGATCGCCCTCGACCAGGCCAACGGGCTGCTGGGCAAGACCTGCATCCACCCCACCCACGTGCTGCCCGTGCACGCGCTGTCCGTGGTCAGCCACGAGGAGTTCTGCGACGCGCAGGACATCCTGCGGCCGGAGCGGGGCGGCGGGGGCGTGCTGCGCTCGGCGTACACGAACAAGATGAACGAGGTGAAGCCGCACCGCGCCTGGGCCGAGCGGACGATGCTGCGCGCCGAGATCTTCGGGGTCGCACGCGAGGACGTCGGCTTCGTGGAGCTGCTCGCCGCCGGAATCCCCGGCTGAATCGCAAGGGACGCATGAACAAGGCAGTGAACGACGGGGTCTGGTCGGGCAGTTGGGTCGCGGAGCGGCTCGGTGTCGAACTGCTCGGCGACCCCGAGCTGACCGACCTCCTGGGCCTGGCCCTCCGCCGCAACCCCAAGCGGGCCCACCTGCTCGTGTCGAACGTACTCGGCAAGCACGTCCCCCAGTCCCCGTCGATCGTCTACGGCTACGGCTTCACCCTGGGCCGCAGAGTCCGCGACCTCCTCGGCCCCGACGAGTCCGCCCGAGCGGTGGTCCTCGGCTACGCGGAGACGGCGACGGGCCTCGGCCACGCGGTGGCGGACGGCATCGCCCTCGCCCCCTACCTCCACTCGACCCGCCGCCCTGTCCCCGGCGTGGCCACGGCAGGCGGCTTCGAGGAGTCCCACTCCCACGCGACCTCCCACCTCCTCCTCCCCGAGAACCCCGAACTCCTCTCGGGCGAGGGCCCGTTGGTCCTGGTCGACGACGAGTTCTCCACCGGCAACACGGTCCTGAACACGATCCGCGACCTGCACGAGCGCTATCCGCGGGACCGGTACGTGGTGGTCGCCCTGGTGGACATGCGCTCGGCGGCGGACGCGGGCCGTCTGGACGAGTTCGCGGCGGAGATCGGCGCGAGGGTGGACCTGGTGGCTGCGGCATCGGGGACGGTGCGCTTGCCCGCGGGGGTGCTGGAGAAGGGGCAGGAGTTGGTGGCGCGGTACGAGACAGGGGGTGCCGGGACAGGTGGTCGGTCGTCTGCGGCGCCGCCTGGGCTGGTCGCGCAGTTCCCCGCGCCCCTAAAAGAGGGGGGTGCGGGGGCAGATGGTCGGTCGTCTGCTGCGCCGTCTCGGTTGGTCGCGCAGTTCCCCGCGCCCCTAAAAGCGAACCTGGACGCCGACTCCCCAGGGGCGCGGGGAACTGCGCGACCGGCCCCCACCGGCCCGCACCCGACCGACAACCGCATCACCCGAGTCGAACTCCGGTGGCCCCACAACCTCCCCGACGGCGGAAGACACGGCTTCACCCCCCAACACCGAATACGCCTCGAACACGCCCTTCCCGCAATGGCCGCCCGCCTCGCCGAAGCCCTCCCGGAGGGCGCGCGCCGTGTGCACATCCTTGGCTTCGAAGAGCTGATGTACGCCCCGTTGAGACTGGCCCGCGAGCTGGAACAGGTCGTGGACGCCGGAGTCACCTACTCCACGACCACCCGCTCACCGGTCCTCGCGGTGGACGACCCGGGCTACGCGATCCGCACCCGCCTCACCTTCCCGGCCCACGACACCCCCGCGGACGGCCCGGGCGACCGCTACGCCTACAACATCGCCGGCGCCGGTTTCGACGCCGTCGTCGCCGTGATCGACGACACCGCCGACACCCCCGAACTCCACGCCCCGGACGGCCTGTTGGCGAGGCTCGCCGAACACACCCCGCACGTCGTCCTCGCCGTAGTGCCCTCGTACGTCCCCGAAAGGCCCTCCATGCTCCCCGACCCCCTCCGCGGCCCCGCCTTCTCCTCGTACGCGCCGGAAGAGGTCGGCTGGCTGCTCCAGGACCTCTCGGACGTGACGCTGGAGGCGCCGACCGAGGAGCGCGAGGAGGCCATCCAGAGCGGTGGCGCGCACTACGCGGAGTCGCTGCCGGTGGAGTACCAGCCGAGCGAGCAGTACCAGGAGCTGTTCCACACCGCGCTGGACGAGGCCGCAGGACGACTCGCGCTGGCCGTAGGGGCAGTCACCGAACTCGTCCTCGCCGAGCGCTCCCCGCACCCCGTGCTCGTCTCGCTCGCCCGCGCCGGCACCCCCGTCGGCGTCCTGATGCGCCGCTGGGCCCAGCACCGCCACGGTCTCGACCTCCCGCACTACGCCGTGTCGATCGTGCGCGGCCGCGGCATCGACGCCAACGCGCTCCGCTGGCTCGCCGCCCACCACGACCCCGCCGACGTCGTGTTCGTCGACGGCTGGACCGGCAAGGGCGCGATCACCCGCGAACTCGCCGACGCGGTCAGGGAGTTCGAGGAGTCCGACGGCATCACCGGCTTCGACCCGGAGATCGCGGTGCTCGCCGACCCCGGTTCCTGCGTGAAGACGTACGGCACCCGAGAGGACTTCCTCATCCCTTCCGCCTGCCTCAACTCGACCGTGTCGGGGCTGATTTCGCGTACGGTGCTGCGCTCCGACCTGGTCGGGCCGAACGACTTCCACGGCGCCAAGTTCTACCGCGAACTCGCCGGCGTCGACGTCTCGGTGGACTTCCTGGACGCCGTCGCCGCGCGCTTCCCGGAGGTCTCGGACGCGGTGACCGTCCTCGCCAAGGAACTGCTGGCCGCCGACCGCACCCCAACCTGGGAGGGCTGGGCGGCAGTTGAGCGGATCAGCGAGGAGTACGGCATCCACGACGTGAACCTCGTCAAGCCCGGTGTCGGCGAGACCACCCGGGTGCTGCTGCGCCGGGTGCCCTGGAAGATCCTCGCGCGGGCCGGCGCGGGTGCCGACCTCGACCACGTCAGACTGCTCGCCGAGCAGCGGGGCGTGCCCGTCGAGGAGGTCGCCGAACTGCCGTACACCTGCGTGGGGTTGATCCACCCCAAGTACACGCGGGGTGCGACCGGCGCCGACGGCAAGGCGGTGGCGGTCTGATGCCGGTACTCGTCGCGAGCGACCTCGACCGTACGCTCATCTACTCCTCGGCCGCCCTCGCCCTGACCATGCCGGACGCGCGGGCGCCCCGGCTGCTCTGCGTGGAGGTGCACGAGAGCAAGCCGCTGTCCTTCATGACGGAGACGGCGGCCGGACTCCTCACCGAACTCAGCGAACTGGGTGACGCGGCCGTCTTCGTGCCGACCACCACCCGCACCCGCAAGCAGTACCAGCGCATCAGCCTGCCCGGCCCGGAACCGAAGTTCGCGATCTGCGCCAACGGCGGCCACCTCCTCGTCGACGGCGTGACCGACGAGGACTGGCACGCCGGGGTACAGGCGAAGCTGGCCGCCGAGTGCGCGCCGCTGGAGGAGGTCCGGGAACATCTCGCCACCTCCGCCGACCCGGCCTGGGTCCGCAAGCACCGCATCGCCGAGGACCTCTTCGCCTACCTCGTCGTCGAGCGCGAACTGCTCCCCGAGGAGTGGGTCAAGGAACTCGCGGTCTGGGCGGAGAACCGCGGCTGGACGGTGTCGTTGCAGGGCCGCAAGATCTACGCCGTCCCGAAGCCCCTCACCAAGAGCGCAGCCATGCGAGAGGTGGCCCACCGCACAGGCGCCACCCTCACCCTCGCAGCCGGCGACTCCTTGCTGGACGCCGACCTCCTGCTGGCAGCGGACAGGGCTTGGCGCCCGGGCCACGGAGAACTGGCAGACGAGTCCTGGACGGCCCCCAACATCACGGCCCTACCGGAGCGCGGCGTGCTGGCGGGCGAACGGATCCTCCAAGAGTTCCTGAGAGCGGCCCGCCCAACAACGCCCTAGGGGGCACCCCCCCAGGGGCGCGGGGAACTGCGCGACCAGCCCCCACGCACCCGCACCCGACAACGCACAGGTCCTGCCTAGCCGCAGCACCCGCCCCCGCAACAACCGCCGCCCCCGCCGCCCCCTCCGGCTGCGGGGGCAGAGGACGTCCCGCCCACAGCCACGGCCGACAGCAGCTTCACCGTGTCGTCATGCCCCGAGGGGCACGCCGCCGGCGCGGAAGACTCCGCCATGGGCCGGCTCAGTTCGAACGTCGATCCGCACGTGCGGCAGCGGTACTCGTAGCGAGGCATGACAGCAGGCTAGCCCCACTCCCATGTGAGTACGGCACCTTGTTTTTTCATGAAGGTTTCGGCTGTGTCCTGTTCTGTCGTTTTCTTATATGGAGAACTTGCGAAGACCACTGGTAATTTGAGGGCGCCGCGTGATCTGTGAGGCCGGGGGGAACCGGGATTTGCAGTCGTGTTCACGGCAACCATTTCAGACCCTCGTACGTCAATGCGTCTGCCTGTGCGAGCAATACGGAGTGCGGAGGGGAGTCGCGTCGTGACCCACGAGGGGGACGGGGAGGAGCGCCAGGCACCGGACGAGACCATGCAGTTGAAGCTCCCCGCCGGGTTCAGGCCGGACGAGACCATGCAGCTGCGGTTGTCCGACCTGGAGATACCGGAGGCGCCGGAGATACCCGAGGGGGAGACGAAACCGGTGCGGCACCGGGGCCGCAAGGCCTACCGTGCGTCCCTCCACAGCCGTCTCTCCCGTCTCGCCGCGGTCCTCCGCACCCGCTTCGCCCCCGTCGCCGCCCGCCTCGCCCCGGCCGTGATCTTCCTCACTCCGTACGTCCGCAAGCTGCGCCCGGTGTACCCGCGCCCCGGCCGTACGGACTGGCGCCGCTGGATACCCTCCTGGCGGCAGTGGCTCGGGGGCGCGCTCGCCGCCGTAGGTCTCAGCGGACTGTTCCTGGTCGTCGCCTACGCGACCACCGACATCCCCTCGAACCTCAACACGTACGCCACCCAGCAGGACAACGTGTACTTCTGGTCCGACGGGACGCCCATGGCGCGGACCGGCTGGGTGCAGCGGCAGGCGATGCCGCTGAAGGACATCCCGACCGACGTCCGCTGGGCGGTGCTCGCCGCGGAGAACGAGAGCTTCTACAGCGACCCCGGCATCTCCATGAAGGGCATCGCCCGCGCCCTGTACCGCACGGTCGGCGAGGGGGACACCGAGGGCGGCTCGACGATCACCCAGCAGTACGTGAAGAACGTCTATCTGACCCAGAACCAGACGGTGAGCCGCAAGTTCACCGAGGCGATGATCTCCCTCAAGCTCGACAACAAGATGAGCAAGGACAAGATCCTTGAGGGGTATCTCAACACCAGCTGGTTCGGCCGCGGCACCTATGGCCTGCAGCGCGCCTCGCAGGCGTACTACGGCAAGGACGTCAGCCAGCTCAACGCGAGCCAAGGCGCCTTCCTGGCCTCGCTGTTGAAGGGTGCGGGCCTCTACGACCCGACGCTCAGCAAGGCCAACCACGCCCGGGCGGTGGCCCGTTGGTCGTGGATCCTCGACCGCATGGTGAAGATCGGCAAGCTGTCGCCGGCCGAGCGCGCGAAGTACAAGACCTTCCCCGAGCCGCTCAAGCAGTCGAAGACCTACGACACCGGCAAGCAGAGCGACTACCTGGTCGAACTGGCCACGCAGTACGTGAAGAAGACCGCGCACATCTCGGACAAGGACTTCGACCTCGGCGGCTACCAGATCTACACGACCTTCGACCGCAAGCGGGAGACCGAGCTGACCGACGCCGTGAACAAGGCCCGCAAGGACGCGCGGAAGAAGGACGCCGGCACGGCGAAGACCGCGCACTACGGCGCCTCCTCGGTGGCCTCCGACGGCCGGATCCTCGCTGTCTACGGCGGCCCCGACCACCGTACGCAGGGCTACAACGACTCCAACGCCACGACTGTGCCCGCCGGTTCGGCCTTCGAGCCGTTCGTGTACGCGGCCGCTCTGGAGCACGGGGTCACCAAGACCCGTGGCAGACCGCCGACTTCGGTCACCCCGGACACGCTGTACGACGGGGACGACGCCGTGCCGGTCACCACACCGGAGGGGCCGTACTGGGACCGCAGCGGCAAGAAGGTCGCCGCGCACAACGACGGCAACAAGTCCTACGGGCAGATCAGTCTGCGCCAGGCCCTCGCCCAGTCCGTGAACACCCCGTTCATGCAGCTGGGCATGGACACCGGCCTGACGACCGTACGGAAGACGGCCGAGGACGCCGGCCTGCTCTCCTCCAGTTTCGGGGCCCAGGTACCCGCGCTGTCGCTGGGCAATGCCACGCCCAGCGCCTTGCGCATGGCGAGCGCGTACGGCACGTTCGACGCCGGGGGCGTCCACACCGAGCCGTACTCGGTCCGCCGTATCACCCGTAACGGCGCGACGGTCGCCCTGGAGCGGCCGGAGCCGGTCCGGGCGATGAGCAAGACCACCGCGAGTGAGGTGACGGAGGCGCTCACGGACTCCTTCGGCCTCGCGCATCCCACCGCCGCCAAGACCGCGGGGACCGAGGTGGCGGGCAAGACCGGCACCACGCAGGACGACACCGCGGCCTGGTACGTCGGGACGGCCGAGTCCGTGTCGACCGCCGTCGTCGTCTACCGCATCGACCTGAGCAAGAGCCTCGAACCTCTGCCGCTGAAGGGAGTTTCCGGCACGCCAGCAACCGACGTCCCCTACGGCATCTGGTCGAGAGCCATGACCCCGCTCGGCTGACCACCGCAGCGCAACCGCCACCTCCTCGCAGAATGAGCCGCCCATGAAGCCTCGGACGAAGGCACCGTCCGGCCGCCGCCGCAGAGCCCCTGAACCGCGCCGTCGTACCCCGAAGCCGGGGTTCCTCACGCTGGCCGTGTTCCTGGTCGTCGCCTCACTGGTGACGGGGTATCTGGCGTTGAACCGGGACAACACGGCGCCCACCGCGTCGGCCGGCAAGAACGCCGAGCCCAAGTCGACCAAGGAGCCTGCCTGGGACGGCAAGACGCAGGTGCTGGGGGACGGCTCGACCTCGTACACGGGGCCGCAGAAGGACCAGTTGAAGGCCGTGCCGCTCAAGCCCGGTGAGAAACCACCCCAGTTCGTGGTCTTCTCCTGGGACGGGGCGCTGCAGGGGGACGACAAACTCTTCTCGCACTACCGGGAGATGGCGAAGGAGTACAACGCCCACATGACCTTCTTCCTCACGGGCATCTATCTGCTGCCCAAGAGCAAGAGGGACCTGTACCACCCGCCGATGCACTCCGTGGGCTCGGCCGCGATCGACTTCCCCACCGACCAGCACATCCGGGACACGCTGGAGCAACTCCGCCTGGCCTACGAGCAGGGCAACGACATCGGCACCCACTTCAACGGCCACTTCTGCGAGGCCAAGGGCGGCGGTGACTGGAGCGTCGCGCAGTGGAAGAGCGAGATCGACCAGTTCTTCTCCTTCGTCGAGAACTGGAAGACCAACACCGGCTACACCGACATCCCGGCCCTGCCCTTCGACTTCAAGAAGGAGGTCGTCGGAGGCCGCGCCCCCTGCCTGGAGGGCCAGCCCAACCTCCTGAAGGCGCTGAAGGGTTACGGCTGGAAGTACGACGCCAGCTCCCCGGGCGACTTCCAGATATGGCCCACCAAGAAGGACGGCCTCTGGGACTTCCCGCTCGAACTGCTCCCCTACGGGGACAACATCCAGGCCCTGTCGATGGACTTCAACTTCCTCTACAACCAGTCGGGCGGCGCCACCCAGGGCGACCCCGCGAAGTTCGCCGACTGGGAGAAGAAGACCGTCGACTCGTACATGGCCGGCTTCAACCGGGTCTACTACGGCAGCCGGGCGCCCCTGTTCATCGGCAACCACTTCGAGAACTGGAACGGCAGCATCTACATGAAGGCCATCGACCAGATCATCCCGAAGATCTGCACGAAGAAGGGCGTCAAGTGCGTGTCCTTCAGGGAGCTTTCGGACTGGATGGACGTTCAGTCGCCGCAGACTTTGCAGCAGTTGCGCAGCCTGGACCCGGCCCAGTCGCCGGACTGGTCCACGGTGGTCAAGTGACCTCTGGGGACTGGTGAACTGACCTAGTGCAACCCCCTTCACAGGAGCCACACATGGCGTGCGAAGATGCCCTCGCCCGGTAGGCGTACCGGCGTAGAGGGGAACACCATTGAAATCCAGAAAACTGAGCCGTAAGCGGAGCCGTACGGCCATAATCTCGGCGGCCGCCGCCTCGGTCGTCGCCGGCGTCGCCCTCGTGCCCAACTGGAGCGCGGGCGCTGCCGTCGTCGACGACCCGACCGTGAACGCCGCCACCAAGGCGACCTTCCAGAAGCTCGCCGACGCGGTCTTCACCGACCGCACCCAGGCGCTCGTCCACGGGGCCGGTACGAAGCAGAGCACCTCGCGCTTCTCCGGCGACGTCCGCCTCTCCAGCACCCAGTCGCGGGACGAGAAGTCGGCGCTGAGCCAGCTGCGCGGCCGCCAGAGCAGCATCGCGAAGCTCGGCGAGACCTACAGCACGGGAAGCACCAAGGTCACGCTGGACGCGACCCGGGTCACCGGCCGCACCGCCAAGGCCGACGTCACCGAGACGACCACGCTGACGTACGCGAAGGCCACGGGGAACGAGCCGAGGACCACCGGCTTCCAGGCCCACCACGAACTGACCTTCAAGGCCGACCAGCAGGGCACCTGGCAGCTGTCGAACATCCAGGACACGGACACCGGCGGCCTCGCCGTCAACACGGTGGCCAAGCCCGCGGTCAAGGCGTCGCCCGCCCCGGCCGACGACGGCAACACCACGCCGGACGCGCCGCGCGCGGCCACCACCCGCAACCCGGTGGCGGTCCCGAAGACGAGCACGACGTACGACTACAAGGCGATGGCGGCGTACGCCGAGAAGTACTGGAACGTCTACAACACCGCCTACCCGGACTTCAACGGCCACGCGGACGGCGGCGACTGCACCAACTTCGTCAGCCAGTCCCTGAAGGCCGGCGGCTGGAAGCACGTCCCGGGCTATGTCTACGACTACACGAAGTGGTTCGGCACCGCGGACATCCAGTCGGACTCCTTCGTCGGCGTCAACGAGTGGTCCTGGTTCGCGCAGAACTCCAAGCGCACCACCCCGCTCGCCAACGTCTACCAGTTGGAGGTCGGCGACGTCCTCCAGATGGACTTCGACCGCGACGGCGCCAAGGACCACACGATGATCGTGACGGCCAAGAGCAACGGCGTCCCGTACGTCACGTACCACTCGAACAACACCCTGCGCAGGTCGGTGGCGAGCCTCATCGCGTCGTACCCGAACGCGTACTACTACGCCTACCGCACCTGAGATCCACAGCTCGGCGTAGTCCCACCGGCCCCCGGTCGCATGCTTCGGCACGCGGCCGGGGGCCGTCTCGCGCTCAGTGTCCGGGGGTTCCGCGTTCCTCGCGGATCTGACTGACGACCCTTGCCACGGACTGGCGTACGGCTTCCGTCTCCGTCAGGAAGTGCCAGTAGTCGGGGTGGCGGCCCTCCAGCGTGGTGATCGCGCGGTCGAGGCGGGCCACGGCGTCGTCGAGCGGGCGGGCGTGGCGGGGTTCGGGTGTAGTGCGGCCGGACATCGCGAGGCGCTGGGCGTCGCGGATCGCGAAGCGGGTGCGGTCGATCTCCTGCTGGGGGTCCTTCTGTACGGCGTTCAGCCGGCGCAGCCGGTCACCGGCGGCCGACACGGCCTCGTCGGTGGTGTTCAGCAGCGCCCGCACGGTCGACAGGAGGGACGTGGCGTCCGGCCAGCGCTGCGCGTCCCGGGCGGCCTGCGCTTCCTTCAGCTTCAGCTCGGCCTGCCGTACGTTCTCGCCGGCCTGCTGCGGCACCTGCTGGAGGTCCTGCCAGCAGGCGGCGGAGAAGCGCCGCCGCAGCTCGCTGAGTACGGGGTCGACCTGCCCGGCGCGGGTGGTGAGCGCCTGGGCGCGGGTGCGGAGGGAGACGAGCCGGTGGTCGATCTCGGCGGCCCGCTCGGGCAGCCCGTCGGCCTCGGCCCGGATGGCCTCGGCCTCCCGGGCGACCTGCGTCGCCCGTTCCAGCGTCTGCGGTACGCCGTGCTGCCCGGCGCCCTGGTTCAGCTTGGTCAGCTCCGGCCCGAGCGCGGCGAGCCGGGCGGCGAGATCGTCGGCGCGCAGCCCGGACGCGCGTACGGCGTCCAGGGCGTTGGAGGCGGCGAGCAGTGCCTGCCGGCCGCGCTCTACGGCGGGCGCCAGCCGGGCGAGCTGGGTCTCGGCCTTGCCGAGCAACGGCCCGAGCCCGCTCTCGAACCGGTCCAGCTCCTGCTTGACCTGGCCCAACTGGTCCTTGGCGGCGGTCAGTTCGGTGCGGGCGCGGTTCGCTGCGGCGGCCTCCAGGTCATCGCGGTCGAGGTCGTGCGCGTCGACGGCGTTGATGTACCGGCCGCTGGCCTCGTCGATGCGTCGGCCGAGCGCCTCGAAGTCGGTGACCGCGCGGCGGGCGGCCGGCGTGTCGTCGACCGCGGTGATGGTGTCTATCGAGATCCGCAGATCCCGCTGGGCGGTGTCCAGCTCGTAGAACGCGGCCGCCGCGGCGTCCTTCGCCGCCTGCGCCTCGGCCCGCTGACTCTCGGCCCGCCCGCCGAACCAGCGCCGGGTGCCGCCGCCGGCGAACGTGGCGGGGAGCGCGAGCACACTGACCAGCAGCGGGAGGCTCATCACCGCGAGGGTGTCGAGGGCGGCACGGGCGGTGGCGGAACCGCGCCGGGTCCGTGTGAGCGGCGAATACGGCTGCGCTGGTGTCGCCGTCACATCCCTCTCCCGTGTCTTCGATCCTGACCGTTGTCATTCTCCCACCGGTAGAGGACGAACACACGGGCCGGTCAGTTCGCGTTCCGCACCGTGACTTTCCCGTCGCCGGTGTGGGCGGTCACCACATGAGAACTCGACGAGTCCCGGGGCACGGACACATCCACCGATCCGTCGCCGGTCTTGGTGGTCACGCGGTACTCGGCGGCGCCCGTGGGCAACGCGATCGTCACGGACCCGTCGCCGCTGTCGGCCTCCACCAGGTCGGGTACGGCGCGGAGTTCGAGGTGCACCGATCCGTCACCGGTGGTCGTCCGCACCTGCCGGGAGGACACCTCGGCGTGCACGGAATCGTCCCCGCTGTGCAGCACCAGCGGACCGGTGGAGTCGGTCACGTGGACGGACCCGTCGTGCGTACGGATGCTGAGCGCGTCCGCGAACCCCCGGGCCCGCACACTCCCGTCCCCGTCCTCCACCTTCACGGCGACCCCGCGCGGCACCTCGATCCGGTGCTTGACCGAACAGTCGGCGATCACTCCGGAACACTTCGTCCGCAGCTTCAGCCGGTCGCCGTCCATAGCCCAGGTCACCTTGGGATCCGAACCGATCGCGACGCTGCCCTGCCACCACCGGGTGACCTCGATCTTCCCGGCCGGGTTCGAGTCCGCGGCAACGATCTCCAGCGCGGAGTCGTCGGAGTCGATGGTGAGCGTACGACCGGCCAGGGCGAAGGTGCGGTGATCGGGGTGCTTGTCGTCCCCGGCGGACGCGGTGCCGCAGGCGGTGGCGGCGAGGAGGAACAGGGCGAGGGTGCCGGTGGCGGCGAGGGCGCGGGTGGTGCGGGTGCGAGTGCGGCTACGGGTGTGGGTCACGGTGATTTCCCCCTGGGACGGACGCGGAGTCCTGGTGACTCCTACGGCGCCCTTCGACCGTAGAGAGCGGCGCGCCGCGGGGGCATCCGGTGCGCTCCCGGACCCGGGGTGGGGTAAACCCCCGAGAGCGCCCTGACCTCCCCCCGGACCTCCTTCCATCGCGATACGGGTTTGCAGGACAGGCCCCCCGGCCATGTAGGCTGTCGACTCGTCCTGGGCGCGTAGCTCAGGGGTAGAGCGTCGCCCTTACAAGGCGAATGTCGGCGGTTCGAAACCGTCCGCGCCCACCAGGATAAGCAGCAGGTCAGAGGCCTTCCGGAGAGATCTCCGGGAGGCCTCTTTCCGTGGCCGGAGTCCCCATGGAGTCCACATCGCCATCGCCGCCGAGGATGCGCCGCACAGCAGCTCGCAACCCACTCTCTTCCGGGCTGACGAGGACCCCGGGGATTCCGAGGGCCTGGGCACCGGCGACATCGGCCACCGGGTTGTCACCGACCATCCAGACCCGCTCGGGAGACCCGGCCAGCTCCAACGCCACCTCGAAGATCCGACGGTGCGGCTTCTCCCACCCGACGAGCGAGGAGTTGACGACGGCTGAGAAGTGCCGATCAAGCCCGAGATCCCGAAGCAGTCCATCCAACTCCGGCACATGATTACTGACGACGACGTGAAGCCAACCGGCGGCGGCGAGTTCCTCCAGTGCGGCGAGGCTGTCGGGGAAGACGCCCCAACGACTCGCGTCGATGTAGTGGGCCCGCACCCTGCTCGCGGCAAGGGCAGCCAGCCGGGCCTCGACACCCGCCCCGACATACGCCTTCACAAAGAGCGGCTGAAGAGCGCCCCACCACGCGTCAGGTGTGCTCAGCTCGGGATGCCCGCTCTCGGACCGATGCCAGGGAAATCCGTCCCGCAGCCCCGGCGCCACATCGGCCGCGACCACACCATGCCCGGGCGCGACCTCCCCCAACGCCTCCACCAGGCATCCGCGCCACCTGCCGTCCCGGAACGCCAAGGTCCCGTCGAAGTCCCACAGCACAACGCTTCCGGTCACATGCGGCATCCTACGGAGCGCGCCGCCCACGGGCCCGCGGATGGCTAGCCCGTCCTGCCGTTGAGGAGGTCGGCGTAACTGCGGGCCTGGTCCGCGGCGTTGTGGTGCCAGGTGGACTGGGTGTGGTGTTCGTCCGCCAACGAGGGTTCCGCGGTGGCGAGTTCGTCGTAGGTGGTGGATATCTCGTCGTGGACCGCGGCGATGGCGAGCCGGTTGGCGCGTACCGCGTCCGCGTGGCCGCGGTGGGTCTCGATCAGCAGCGGGTCGTCTCCGATGGGGGCGGAGGTGGGGCCGTGGGCGTGCAAGTCGCTGTATTCGTCGTTGAGTTGGGTGGCCCGGGCGTCCAGGTCCGTACGGCGGATGTGGAGGGCGGAGCCGCGGGCGCGCAGGCTGGCCTCGTAGGCGTGGGAGCCGGGGTAGCGGATCGCGTCCAGGCCCGAGGTGACCGCGTGCGGCCGGTCGGGGCGCAGCCTGGCGTAGCGGGCGTCCGCCTCGGCCGCCACCTCCAGCGTCTTCAGTTCCGGCGGCAGGGCGCTGCGCCCGATGGCCGCCCAGCCGTGCACGTCGCTGTACCACTTCTCGTGGGCGGACTGCCGGGTGATGCCTGCGGCGTCACCGATCTGGTTCCACGTGGTGCCGCGTTCACGCTCGGCGACCACCGCCTCCCGTACGACGTCGTCCATACGACGCTGGAGCTTCAGGGCGGTCCGCAGCAGGTCGCCCGGCGCGGGGTCCGGCTCGACCGGTACGGCATCCAGTACCGCGTCGGCCAGTTGACGGAGCGTCAGGGCCAGGGCCACGCGTGACTCGTCGCGCGGCGACAGCCTGTGCAGCTCGGGTGAGGCCGGTACGGAGGACGCGTCTTCGGCATCGGTCATGCCGTCAGGCTATCCCTGACATTCCCTTGCCGGGGTGGGGAGTTGAGGGCGTGGCGGCTGACCGCGTCGGCCGTTCGGTTCGGTGGTGTCGCGGTTTCCGGGGGTGATGGGCAGGATGGGTGCATGAGCGAACCTGGCACGACCGCCTCGGGCTCCGTGTTGTCCCTCTGGTCGAAGGACTCCGTGTTGTCGATCGGCTCGGTGGGGTCGGTGCTGTCCATCGGGTCCGTCGGGTCGAGCCTGTCCGTGGGGTCGATCGGGAGCGCGCTGTCGGTCGGTTCGATCGGCTCGGCCCTGTCGCTGGTCTCGGCCGGGTCGTGGCTGAGCACGGGGTCCGTGTTGTCCGCGCAGTCGCGGTGGTCGGTGCTGTCGTGGCGGTCCACGCGCGGGTTCCGGGGTGTCGGTGTCGGTGCCGTGGGGGTCGTGGGGGCCGTGACGGTCCTGTTGGTGGCCCAACGGGCGCTGCGGAAGCCGTAGTCGAGGGCGGCGGAGCTGCCCGCACCTGCGATCCCCGCCTCGCGGTTGCTTCGGCGATCCAAGGCTTAGGCGTCGACTCGTGTTGCTTGGGTCACCCAAGTGACCCAAGTGACCCAAGTCGTCCCAGTCCCGTCAGTCGCCCTTGTCGTCCGCCGGAGGCGCCTCGTGGGCGTGCTTCAGCTTCATCCGTGTCTCCACGCGCTCCGTCGCCGCCACCTCCGTCCAGAAGCGGTGGCCGCTGACGAAGACCGCGAGTTCGTGCTCGCGCTGCCGGAGCTTCTCCACCTCGGCCTGTTCGTCGGGCGTCCAGCCGGGGGACGCGGGGCGTTCCACCTTGCGCCAGCCGCCCAAGTCGCTGAACCCGTCCAGGGGCTCGACCGACCAGGGCAGCCGCTTCAGCAGGGCCGACAGCTCGGCCCGGACCTGATGCAGCTCCTCCTGACCGGCGAGGAGGTCACTCGGGAAGTCATAGGTCGTAGCCACGCGCTAATGCTACGCCTGTTCGAATTTGAGTCGCGAGTTCCTTCAGAGACTTCACACGATCGGGTTTGGGCCCGCTGGGCGGAGCGACTAGCGGAACTGGTCCCACGTCGGGCTGAGCGCGATCTCCCGCAGCTGCTCCAATGTCAGAACCGGGGCCGACAGGCGTGGCGTGCCGCGGTGGCCGGGGTTGTAGACGCTGATCACGACACGGAGGCCGTCGGTCCGCATCGTGTCGACGGTCCGCATCACGCTGGCCGCGACACCCTTGTCGCCGGGCCCCACGCGGGTGGCGACCCTGGTGCCGTCGGGCAGGGTCTCGGCATCGGTGCCGTACAGCTCGTCGGCGGCGGCCGGAGCGGTGTGCCGGATGTCGACCCGTACCGTGCTGTCGATCTCGGCCATGCTGGTGGTCCTGCCGGCGTGAACGAAGACGCACGGGTAGTCCCGGTCGTCGTACATCACCTGGACGTTCCTGGGGAGGAGCGGGACGAGGGTGCCCAGGACGGCGGCCCCGGTCAGCCCACCGTCCCCGCTCGGCGTGGGCGTCTCCGCCCACTCCTGCCTCTTGCCCTCGACATAGGGGTCGACGGCCCGCCGCCACACCTCGGACGTGACCAGCTTCTTCAACTGGGCAGCGGACAGCGGCGGTTCGGTCCGAGTGATCGGAGCGCCCGATCCGGCGGTGGAGTTCCACTCGGTGACGGAGATGTACTGTCCGCTCGGCGTGAGCAGGGCGGCCGACCACACCTTGGTGTCCACGCGCCGGTCGTCGGGGAAGGCGTACGTCTTGAGCAACATCATCCGCGTCTTGTCGGGCAGTTGGCTGTTGACGCAACTCTCGAACTCGGACTGCGGCGTGTCCGGGCAGCCGATGCTCATCTCGGCCTGGGTGCCCGGTTCGAGGCTGGTGAGGCCGATGCCGATGGCCGCCGGGCCCCTCCCGTCGTCGTAGACGACCTCCGCGTCCGGACCGGTTTCCGTGCCCATTTCCTCCCGCTCGGTGACCCTGCCCTCGGGCAGCAGGGCCTTGAGCGTGGCGACCAGGTCGGCCCGGGAGGTGGGGACGGACGGCGGTGTCGCGGGGGAGTCCCGCGTGCCGGGTGTGCCGTCGCCCCGGGGTCCGGGCAGCGCCCCGGCCACCGCGACGAGCGCGATGCCGACCGCACCGGCCACCACGGCGGTCCGCCGCCGCAGCCGTCGTCCCCGGTCGCCGGGCCGTGCTGCGGACTGGTCCTCGTCGTGCTGTTCGGACATGGAGGAACCACCGTTTCTCGAAGCGACGTGAGTGCCGTCGACCGGCCACCACACCAGTCCGACCCGCGGCACGTGGCGCGGGTTGCGTGCTCCGGACGGCGAGAACCGAACTGGTCGAGGTCTGCGCGGAACAGGCGTGCGGCGGTCATCCGCCATACCTCCGGGGACCGTCCCGCGTTCATCTCGGGGCGCGGGCCGGCCGTGCGCGGTGTGAGTCGAGTGTCAGTGGGGCCGCCTAGTGTGCTCGGCATGGACGTGGAACTCGTACAGCTTCAGCCCTGGGGTGAGGGTGACTTCTGGTTGCTGGAGCGGAACAACAGCCTTGAGATGACAGCGCACTTGGGGGGTCCCGAGAGCGCGGCGCAGCTCGATGCCCGGCATCGGCGGTATGTCGGGCTGGAGCGGGGGTGCATGTACCGGGTCGAGTTGGCGGGGAGCGGGGAGACCGTCGGCTCGATCGGGTTCTGGGAGCGGGAGTGGCGGGGCGAGTCGGTGTGGGAGACCGGGTGGGGGGTCCTGCCCGAGTTCCAGGGGCGCGGGCCGATGGGCGGCACCGGTATCTGCATGCCTTTCCGGGCGTCGGCCATCCCGCGTCGAACTCGGTGTGCCGGAAAGCCGGGTTCACCCTGCTCGGTGAGGTGGAGTTCGAGTACCCCAAGGGGTGCTGGATGACCTCCAACGACTGGCGGGTCGACCTCCAAGGGTGAGCCCGCCGGCCGTTGGAGGGGGAGCTGTCGGTCAGTTGGTGGTCTGGGTCTCCAACTGCCTTACCAGGCTTGCCGTTACCGGCACCGTGATGCCCTGCCGTTCCGCCGCCCGCAGCAACGCGCCGCCGATCGCGTCCAGTTCGAGCGGGCGGCCCGCCTCCGCGTCGCGCTGCATCGACGACTTGGTCTGCGGAGGGAACGTGTCGTAGCGGGCCAGCGCTCCCGCCGAGTCCGACGGGCCGCCGTACGAGCGGCTCACCGCCGCCGTTTCCTCCAGTAGGGCCGTCAACTCCTCGCGGTGGCGCGTGCGTACGTCGCCCAGGGGGAGGGCGTAGCGGGTGGTGAGGAGGGCGAGGGGGGCCAGGAAGGTCATCTTGGCCCAGAGTGCGGCCGTTTCGTCGGGCAGGACCTGGGTCTTGGGGCCGGCCGCGCGCAGGGCTGCCGCCAGGGTGTCCAGGCGGTCGCGGGGGACCGTGTCGCCCGTCAGGTCGATCTCCGCGAACGGGCTGCCGTGCTCAATCACCCCTGGGGCGGTGCGAGTTGACTCGACCCGGATGATCGCGGGGGCGACCTGGGCGGGGGTGTAGCGGGCGCGTAGGTGCGTTGGGTGTTCTACGCCGTTCAGGAACGGGACGAGGAGGCCGTCGCCCAGGGTCTTCGCCGGGACTCGGGTGAGGGCCGCGTCCAGAGTTGTTGCCTTGACCGTGATCAGGCAGGCGGCTACCGGTTCGCGTAGTTCCGTGTCCGCCTCCACCGGGGCCGTGAAGTCGCCGAAGTGGGCGCTGTGGACCTGGATTCCGTTCGTACGGAGGGTGTCGACGGTTTCTTCTCCGGCCAGGCAGATCACGCGGTGGCCGGCGCGGGACAGTAGCGCCGCGAGCAGGCCACCTACGCCGCCGGGGCCCAGTACCGCCACGGTGAGTTCGTTGTTCGCCATGTTGTCGTGTCCTCTCGTCGGTCGGCCCCGTGAACGGTGGCCGCCTCGGAGGGATCATCGCGGGTGTGTTCGGGAGAGGGGCGGCGGTATCGCTTCCGACGCGCGAGACTGGAGGTATGTGCCGCAGTATCAAGACGCTTCGACCGCCTGCCCTGCCCGACGAGGCCACGGAGGAGGAGGTTCGTGCCGCCGCGTTGCAGTTCGTGCGCAAGGTCTCCGGGTTCCGGGCGCCTGCCGCGCACAACCGCGAGGTCTTCGACCACGCGGTGGATGTGATCGCCGAGGCCACGGCCGAGTTGCTTGCGGGGCTTGAGGTGAGGGGGGCGGGCGCTTCGCGGGGAGCGTAGTGATCAAGGCGCGGGCCCGGTGGGGGCTGGTCGCGCAGTTCCCCGCGCCCCTAAAAAACCATTGCGCGCCCCCGATCCAAACGGGCGCGCGCCTCTGGTCCGTAGCGAATCTGCGGCCCGGTGGGGGCTGGTCGCGCCCACGCGGCGGCAGCCGCACATCGATACAGCCCCGCGCCCCTGAAGGATGGGCGCGCGCCCCTGACCCGAAGCGAAGCCGTGTTCCTGAGAAACGACCTCGCGCCTCCGGTCCGTAGAGAATCCGCGGGCCGGTGGGGGCTGGTCGTGCCCACGCGGCGGTAGCCGCACATCGATACAGTCCCGCGCCTCTGAAAAGACGGACGCGCGCCCCCGAGCCGTAGCGAACCCGTGCCCCCGAGCCGTAGCGAACCCGCCCCCTAAGGGGCGCTGACCTCCGCCGGCGCCCCGGGCTGTCTCCGCATCACGTAGGCCGCCCCCGCACCCGCCCCGAACAGGGCCACCAGCGAGACCCCCGTGGCCAGCCAGGTCGCGCCCAGCCACTGGGCGCCGTAGTAGCCCAGGGCCACGCTGTATGCCGCCCAGGACAGGCCTGCCAGGGCTGACCAGGGGAGGAAGTCTCGGGCTCGGCGGTGGGCGGCGCCTGCGCCGAGGGAGACGACCGAGCGGCCGGCGGGGGCGAAGCGGGCCAGGATGACCAGGGCTCCGCCGCCGCGGGCCAGGGCCACGCCGAGACGTTCCTGCGCGGTGGTGAGGCGGCGGGAGCGGGAGATCGCGCGGTCCAGGCGGGCGCCGCCGCGCCAGGCCAGCCGGTACGCGACGAGGTCGCCCAGGACGGACGCGGTGGCGGCGCACGCGATCAGCGCCAGGATGCTGGGGACCTCGTGCGCGACGGGAACGGCGTCCGCCGCCGCGCCGGTGCCCGCTGCCGCCGCCGTCGCGGCCGCGATGACCAGGACACCGCTCGGCAGAACCGGCAGGAACACATCAAGGAGGACGGACAGGGCGACCATGGCGTAGATCCATGGGCTGCCGGTCAGCGACCCCACACTCTCGAACAACGCGTCTCCCCGTGAACTCCCCCGTGGGCCGCGGTGAAGACGGCCAGTGACAGCCATACAGCGTACGCCTGGGTGGGGACAGGAGATTCACGGGGGGCTCGTGTGATCCGCACAGCGTGTTCACCCGGCTGCCCCGTCCCAGGGGGCGGGGCGGGCCTTCGTCCCGTAGCAACGTAAAGGGGATCTAAACGCACCTGAACGTAAGGAACGGTACACATCATGGTGGCAGGGATATGTGCGGGCGCCGTCGTCGCGGCCCTTCTGGCGAGCGGCGGAGGAGGAGGCAGTGGCGCTCCTGACGGGTACTGGATGCGGACGGACGCGCGGTTCGCTCCGGTCGGCGCCCTCGTGCCGTCGGCGGCGGTGACCTACGACAGCAAATTGGTTCCGGCTGCTGCCTGGATTCAGGTCAGTCAGCACATCGCGGTCAGTGGTGCTACGACCGTGAAGCTGCGGGTCGACGGGATGGTGCCTGGGCACGCGTACGGCATCCATGTGCACCAGAAGCCGTGCGGCGCCGACCCGGCCGCCGCGGGCGGGCACTTCCAGCACAAGCCGTCCACGGACCCGGCCGCCACCAACGCCGACAACGAGGTCTGGCTCGACTTCACGGCCGACGAGCACGGCGCCGCCGAGGCGAGCGCCCGGCACGACTGGGGCTTCCGGCAGGGCGAGGCGTCCTCCGTGGTCATCCACGACATGCCCGGCAGCCACACCCGCGCCGCCTGCTTCACGGTGCCGTTCGGCTGGGCTCCCTGACGCGACCGACCGGTGCCCCCTCCCAGGGGCACCGGTCAGTCGTTCAGCAGGTCAGGCGGCTACCGGCGTCTGGTCCGCCGACGTCCGCTCACCGGTCGCCGTAGCGGAACGCTTCGCGAACAGCCGGTCCACGCCCAGCGCGCCGGAACCCGTGAACACCAGCAGCAGGAACGCCCAGCAGAACATCGCAGAGGCCTCGCCGCCGTTCTGGATCGGCCACAGGGCCGCCTGCTGGTGGACGTCGAAGTACGCGTACGCCATCGAGCCCGAGGTGATCAGCGCGGCCACGCGGGTGCCGAGGCCGAGCAGGACGAACGTGCCGCCGACGAGCTGGATCACGGCCGCGTACCAGCCGGGCCAGGTGCCCGCCGCGAGGGTGCCGCCGGTGCCGGCGGCACCGCCGAGGACGCCGAAGAGCGAGGCCGCTCCGTGGCAGGCGAAGAGCAGGCCGACGACGATCCGGAACAGGCCGACGGCGTACGGCTGGGCCTTGTCGAGGCGTCCGTTGATGTGAGGGGTCACGTGGGGGGTGCTCCTTCGGTCGGGCCGGTCCGGGTCGCGGACCGGTCTGGGGACGAGCCGAGTGAGCGATCAACGTTAGGTGAACCTAATCAATGCTTGCAAGTTCAACATTTGGCCACTGTTCAGCTTCCGTTTGCGGTTCCGGTTCGGTCGTCGCCGCACGTAGAGCCGCTCTCGCCACCGCGTCGGCATCCGAAAGCGTGACCGAATCCACCCCTGGACGGGCGCCCGCCGCGGTCACCCAGTGCACGCCTTCCGTGGGCACCCCGAGCGCGAACCGCCTTGCGTGGACGCCTCCTTGACGGTCGATCAGACGGTACGGACGTGCTGTTACGTCGAGTCCTCCCGTTTCGTAGCCATCCACCGTGTGCGGCCGGCACCGGCCCGTCCTCAGCAGCCGGCCGAGCAGTTCGTCGGCGGTACGGCGCAGATCCGGTTCGGGGAGCCGCGCCTCTATGAGGGTTGTCACACGCACAGCCGAGCCCGGTACCGCCGGGGAGCGTGCCACCCAGGCGCCGTCCGCCTCCCGCACCTCCAGCCGCGGCCCGAGCACCTCCACCACGCCCGCCTCCACCAACGCGGCCAGCTCCTCGATACGGCGCCGGGGCGGGCCGATGGACAGGAACGCGTTGAGCGGCGTGTACCAGCGGTCCAGGTGGTCACGGCGGGAGGCGCCGGCCAGACCGCCGTGGTCGACGACCAGCCGGAGTTCGTTGCGCAGATCGCGCAGCACGTCCAGCGCCGCCTTGAGCGGGCCGTCCACATTGCCGAGCGCCGCGTGCTCGGCGTCCTCGCGCAGGTACGACAGCAGCCAGTTCCGCCAGGCGGTGGGATGCGCGAGATCGGCTTCCGTATACGGCCGGGACAGCCGGTCCCAGCACCAGCGGTCGGCGGCTACGACCCCGAACTCGTCGAGGATCAGGGCCTCTTGGGGGTCGCGGTGCGGGACGGCGAGGAAGCGCTCGGTGAAGTCCGTCAGCTCCGGACGCCGGGAGGGCCGTAGCAGCGCCGTGTAGTAGACCGTCTCGACCTCCTTCGCCACCAACGGCCATATCTCCGTGAGGAATTCGGGCGGCTCGGCGGAGTCGGCGCGTTTACGGAAGGCGGATATCGCCTCGGGGGTGAGGACGAGGGGGGTGTGGCGGCCGTAGGGGCCCTTCGCGTTGTCGCCGCGGGCCTGGTACGGGATGCCCCGGCGTGAACCGGCGTACAGGCGGGGCTCGTTGCCGGAGGGGACGTAGCGCAGACCGCCGGTCTCCGTGCGGACGAAACGGCCGCCTCTGCCCGTCGTCAACAGGGCTGTGTGGTCGAAGAAGTTGAGGCCGAGGCCGCGCAACAGGACTGGTTCGCCGGGCCGTACGACGGACAGGTTCACGTCGGCCGGGTTGGCGGGCGGGATGTGGCACAGGCCGTGGCGCACGGCGTAGGAGGAGAGGCGGCGGTGGGTGGTGTCCGGGGTCGTCGGGAGGTGGCCCTGGGCCAGGACCACGGCCGAAAGGGCGGACAGGGTACGGCCGTTGTCCAGGGTGAGGGCCTGGTGGCCGTCCGTCGTGTCGTCGAGGCGTACCGCGCGTGCCCTGTGTGTCGCGACCTGGACGGACTCGGGGGCCTCGCGGACGGTGTGGGCGAACACCCACTCCAGATAGCGGCCGTAGTGGGCGCGGGTGGGGTAGTCGTCCGGGCCCAGTTCGGCGGGTGCCCATTCGTGCAGGCTCGGGCCGGGGCGGATCGGGCCCGAGCAGTCGACGCTGGCGTCGGTGAAGAGGGTCACCTGGGAGGCCACGGTGTTCATCAGCAGCTCGGGGGACTGCGTGGAGCGCCACACGCGGCCGGGGCCCGGGGGCGCCGGGTCGACGACGTGGACGGTGAGCCGGGTGCCGGGCGGGAGGAGGTCCGGCGCGGAGGCGCAGAGGCGTTCCAGGACGCTGGTGCCGCGCGGACCGGCGCCGACCACGGCGACCGAGACGGAGGCCGGGGCCGGTTCGCCGTCGGACGCGTTCACTGCAGACAAAGGGGTGACTCCCGGGCGTGTGGGGGCGCAATGGAGCAGACCGCCCACGGGGAAAGCGGACGGCCCGCTTCATCATGCCCCGACCGAGGTCACGAGGGTGTCAGCGGGGACTCCTCCACGGTCTTCAGCGCCCCGTCCGCCCGCGCCTGCTCCAGCCGCAGCCGGGCCGAACGGCCGTGCAGGGTCAGGGTCATGAGCTGGTTGCCGAACCAAGGGCCGCCCGTCTTGCGCCACTTGACCGACTGGTGCGCGCAACGGCCGTGCCGGGCGAGGCGGCGGCCCAGGCCGCGCGCGACCGCGCTCCAGCCGAAGCGGAAGCCGACGCGTATGTAGGGAGGGATGGAGTTGTGGACGGGGGAGCAGGTGAGCTGGAGGACGCGGGAACTCGGGCTGTCTGTCCCCCACTTGGGCTCCGCGACGTACGCGTGGTGTACGTCTCCCGACAGTACGAGCACCGACGCCGGCGCCTCGTCTCCCGAGCCCACCTCGGCGATCAGGCCGGCCAGTTGCTCGAAGGACTCCGGGAACGCCGCCCAGTGTTCCAGGTCGGCCGCGCGGCGCAGTTTCTCGCCGAAGTCGGCCCAGCGGGCGCCCCGTTCGCCCCGGCACAGGGCCGCGTCCCAGGACTCGGCGTCGTGGATGAGGTGGGGCAGCAGCCAGGGCAGCGAGGTGCCGATGAGGAGGTGGTCGTAGGAACCGGGGTCCTTCAGCGCCTCGGTGCGCAGCCAGTCGGCCTCGCCGGGGTCGAGCATCGCGCGGTTCTGCTCGTCGAGGACGCGGGCCGCCCTGCTGTCGACCATCAGCAGCCGGACGCGGCCGAAGTCGCGCCGGTAGCTCCAGCGGACGGTGGCCGGGTCGGCGTCGGCGCGGCAGGCGAAGGCGCGGAGTTCGTCGGTGCCGTCGGGGGTGTCCCGGACCGCCAAGTAGAGGGGATCTGCGGCGAGTTCGGCAGGGGAGAGGTTCCCCAGGTGCTGATGGACCCAGTACGACATCAGCCCGCTCAGCAGTCGCTCGCGCCACCACGGGGTGGCCCGCATGTCCGCCAGCCAGGCGGCGCTGGTGTTCCAGTCGTCGATGACGTCGTGGTCGTCGAAGATCATGCAAGTCGGCACGGTGGAGAGCAGCCAGCGGATCTCCGGGTCGAGCCAGGACTCGTAGTAGAGGCGCGTGTACTCCTCGTAGTCCGCGACCTCGCTGCCCGGCGGCTCGCTCAGGTCGCGGCGCGCGGAGAGCCAGCGGCGGGTCGCGTCGGAGACCTCGTCGGCGTAGACCTGGTCGCCCAACAGGAGGAGTACGTCCGGGCGTTCGGTCTTCGGGTCGCCGGCGATGCGCGAGGCCAGGGTGTCCAGGGCGTCCGGGCCCACCGGGTCGTGGGTGTCGGCGGCCGGTGCGGCCCAGCGACAGGAGCCGAACGCGACGCGGACCGTACCGTCGGCGTCCGGGGTGTGGATCACGGACGGCGGGAAGGGCGAGTCGGGCAGCGGCCACACGCGCGTGCCGTCCAGGAACACGCCGTACGGCGTCGAAGTCCCCGGCGTGAGGCCCTCCACCGGCACCAACGCGTAGTGGTGGCCCGCCACTTGGAAGGTCCGGGCGGTGCCCCGGGCGCCGTCCGCGCAGCGCACCTCGGCGGTGCACGGACGGCTCGCCTCGACCCAGATGGTCGCGGACGAGCCGTCGGCGTAGCGAAGCAGTGGTCCAAGGCGCAGTCCGGCCACGGTAGATCACCCGCCCCTTGTCTGGTCGGGCTCGCCTCCGGGGCGCGCCCTCCTCCGTCGCCCCGTACGGTACGGAACGACGGAGGTCAGCGACTAGGTTCCGCGGATCACCACTTGGTTGCGGGGCTCAGCAGCCGCTGAGGACCGAGGTGAGCTTGGCCTTCTCGGCGGTGTCGACCGAGAGGTCGTAGTAGTACTTCACCTGGACCCAGGCACGCACGTAGGTGCAGGCGTACGAGGTGAGCGAGGGCATCCACTCGGCCGGGTCCTTGTCGCCCTTGGACTGGTTGACGTTGTCGGTGACCGCGAGGAGCTGCGGGCGGGTCACGTCGTTGGCGAAGGACTCGCGCTGGGCGGTGGTCCAGTTGCGGGCACCGGAGTCCCAGGCCTCGGCCAGCGGGACGAGGTGGTCGATGTCGACGTCGGAGGCGGCGGTCCAGGTGGCACCGTCGTAGGGGGAGTACCAGCTGCCGCTGGTGGCGACGCAGGCGGAGGTGGTGACGACGTTCGTACCGTCGCGCTTGAGGATCCACTCACGGGTGTTGCAGGTACCGCTGATGGTGTCCCAGGTCGGGAACAGGTCACGCGCGTAGCCGGTCCTGACCTCGGTCGCCACGGTGAGCGAGGCGAGGTAGGTGCGGGCGGTGGCGGCGCTGACCGGGGTGGGGAGGGCGGCGGAGGCGGTTGGGCCGTTGAAAAGTCCGGCGAAGGCTATGAGTCCGGTAAGTGCCGCGAGTATGCTGAGCCGTCGTCGACGCGCGTAGAACTTCGGCATGCGAACTCCCTTGTGGTGTGGGGGTGTTGGAGTGCGAGCGGGGAAATGCTCGCGGTGCCGTGTTGCGGGGAGGTGTGCGTCCGGTAAGAAGCTAGTGACGTGTTCATGACACAACAAGGGGCGCGACGAGACTTTCCTCACGGCTGGGCAGAGCCGGTCCTCGCGTACAGTGGACGGCGCAGAAGGGGAGTAGCTCTTCGCCGGACCGTCGACATACTGCTCAGCTCGTCTGAGCCGGCGCCCGGAGGCAGGTTCATCTCGCAGGTGGGATGGGTCGGCCAGCGAGACCTTCGGTAAAGCAGTGCACTAGTCGTTTTTCGTGTGCGCTGCCGTGCCGAGGTGTCCGCGGACAGCAATCACACTCTCGGTGGGGCAGCCCCGACCGATTGAGGAATCTTGATCAGCATCAGTGTGACGGCGCTCGTCTTCGGCGTCGTCTTTCTCGCCGAACTCCCCGACAAGACCGCGCTCGCCGGACTCGTCCTCGGCACCCGTTACCGCGCCTCGTACGTCTTCGCCGGCGTGGCCGCGGCGTTCCTGCTCCATGTCGTGCTCGCGGTGGCGGCGGGCAGCGTACTGACGCTGCTGCCGCAGCAGTTGGTGGCCGCGGTGACCGGTGTGCTCTTCCTGGGTGGGGCCGCGGTGCTCCTCTTCAAGAAGGGCGACGACGAGGAGGAGGTCCGCGCGCCGAAGGACCAGTCCTTCTGGAAGGTGTCCGGTGCCGGTTTCATGCTCATCCTGGTCGCCGAGTTCGGTGACCTGACCCAGATCATGACGGCCAACCTCGCGGCCCGTTACGACGATCCGTTCTCCGTCGGGCTCGGTGCGGTGCTGGCGTTGTGGGCGGTGGCCGGGCTGGGCATCGTGGGCGGGAAGGCGCTGATGAAGCGGGTGCCGCTGAAGTTGATCACGCAGATCGCGGCGGTGCTGATGCTGGCGCTGGGGGCGTGGAGTCTGTGGGAGGCCGTCGCCGGGTGACGGGGGCTTTGGCTCGGGTGAGGGGGGCTTTGGTCCGGCGTGGTGAGCTGAACGGTGGGTGAACTGTTCCGGGGGGTGGTGGCGCGATGCCGGTCTTGTTTTGTACCGTAGAGAAACAAAGTGGTTCCCGTCCGTTTTCCCTGACCGGCGGACGGGGCCACCTTGTCCCTCCGGGGGTTGACCCGCGTATTTCTCTCCCGTTCCTTGGAGCCTGCCGATGACGGCCACCACCGTGTTCACCGCCCGCGCCCTTCTGCTGGACATGGACGGCACCCTCGTCGACTCGCACGCCGTCGTCGAGCGGATCTGGCGGCGCTGGTCCGACCGGCACGGGCTGAACGCCGACGAGGTCATGAAGGTCGTGCACGGGCGGCAGGGGTACGCGTCGATGGCGCTGCTGCTGCCCGGCCGGCCCATGGAGCAGAACTACGCCGAGAACGCCCGCATGCTGGCCGAGGAGACCGCCGACGTCGAGGGCGTCGTGCCGATTCCGGGTGCGCGGGAGTTTCTGGCGTCCTTGCGGGGGCTTCCGCACGCGCTCGTCACGTCGGCGGACGTTGCGTTGTCCACGGCGCGGATGGGTGCGGCGGGGCTGGAGTTGCCGGAGGTTCGGATCACCGCGGAGTCCGTCGGGGCGAGCAAGCCCGATCCGGAGGGCTTTCTGAAGGGTGCGGCCGAGCTGGGCGTCGCGCCTGCGGACTGCATCGTCTTCGAGGACTCCGGGGCTGGTATCGCCGCGGGGCGCTCCGCGGGGATGCGGGTGGTGGGGGTTGGGCCGCAGGCCGGGTTCCATCGGGCGGATGTGGTGGTGCGGGATTTGCGTGAGGTGCGGGTTGAGGATGCGGGGGGCGGGGAGATTCGGCTGCACGTGGGGTAGGGGGTGCGGTGCGGGTTGGGGGTGAGACCAGTGGGGCGGGGTTGGTGTCTGCGGCGGGCTGAGTAGCGCGTCGGTTGTGCCTCCTTGGGTTGTTTTGCGGGTGCTGCGCCGTGGGGGCTGGTCGCGCCCACGCGGCGGAGCCGCAAATCGAAACAGCCCCGCGCCCCTTTGGGGTGCTGCCCCTCGGGGTGTTGGACTGCGGGCGTGGGCTGTTGCGGTGGCGGCCAGCCGGTGCCTAGCTAGGGCCTGTCCGGCGGATCCTGTCGCAGACGCGGGGCCTGGCACGCCCTCCCCCACTGCCTTAAAGGCGTGGTGGGACCCCCAGCGGCGTTGTCGTCGGTTGTCGACGCTCTGCGTCGACGCCCTCCTCCGCCTTGCAGCTGCACGCGCCAGGCCCCGCTCACCGGCGCTGATGAGGCCTGCCTATTGCCCGCGACCTGATCCGCCGGACAGGCCCTAGCGGCGTGCCGGGCCGGACGCCCTTCAGCCTCGGCGACTCTCGCACCCGCAGTCTTCAGCTGCGGCGCTTTCCGCACCCCTGGCAGCCTTCAGTTCCGCCCACCCGCAACCCCGGCGCCCTCCGCCAACCCCGGCGCTCTCCGCAGCCCCGGCGCCTCTAAAGCCCCCCAGCCACCGCAGCCTCACGGCTCGGTCGTCTCCGACTCCAGCCGCGCCCGCGTAGCCGCCCCGTACACCCCCAGCGTGTCGGACGTGATGCCGCGGGCCACCTGGTAGGTGCGTACCGATGTCTGGACCTGCTTGTCGAAGATGCCGTTGTCGGGGCCGGTGTAGAGCCTCAACTGGGTCAGGCGGAGCTGGAGTTCGGTTACCTCGGGGCCTTCGTCGCCGCGTTGGAGGACCGGGTTGGGGGTGGTGCTGCTCTGGCGGTCCGTGGCGGACGTGGATGTGGACGTGGTGGGGGTTGGGGTTTTGCTGGGGTTCACGGAGCTGGACGTCGTAGCGGACGGGGTTGATGACGCCGTCGGGGACGGGGTCTCGCTGAGTGACGGGGTCGGGGACGCCGACGTCGGCTGTGCGGACGTGGAGCCGCTTGTGGACGGTGTTGCGGATCCCGCGCTCTTCGATGCCGTCGGGACGCTTGCTCGTACGCCCTGGGGGGCCGCCTCGTCCCGCGACGGGGGCTCGTACGAGAACATGCCGCTCGCGAAACCCGCCACCGCGGCCACCGCCACGACGGCTCCCGTGACGGCGAGGAGGACGGTGCGGCGGTTGCGGTGGCGGGGGGAGGTGTCGTCGTCCGTGGGGTGTTCCCGGGTGTCCCCGTTCCCCTTGCCGCTCCCGCCGTCCGCGAACAGGCTCAGGTCCGTCGGGGTCGGGAGGACCGATGTCTCGTGATTCTGATAAGCCGGTGCGGGCGTCACCGCTCGCAGCGGCATCGTCTCCTCGACCGCCGGCAGCCGCTGGGTCTCACCCTCGGGAGCCGTCGGTGGCACCGGTGCGGGTGTCTGTTCCTGCGGGTTGCCGTCCAGTTCCACATACGGTCTGATCCGCAGCGGGTCGAAGTCCTCCGCCGCTGCCGCCTCCGCCGTGCGCGCGTCGCGCAGCGCGTCGGACGCCCGTTGGGTGCAGGCGCAGGACGGGGAGCCGTCGGCTGCCCGGGGTGCCCCGCACTGCGGGCATATGTGGCCCTTCGCCTCGTTCACGTGTTCGTCCCTCCCCGTCGAACTCCAGAGGTTATGCGGATCTCCTTCACGCCGTCTCCTCCGACCCCCGGAATGCGAGCTTCCACTCGGACTCAACAGGCCGTAACGGGCCATACCGATCACCATGGATGTGTAACGAGAGCCTCGGGAGGTCTTCATGGCCGGCGATGCGCACGGTATGACGGGGAATGTGCAGGACGCGCAGCCACCGGAGAGGCCCCCGCGGCGGGGCGGTTCCGCCCAGGAACACGTGTCGGGCAACGTCCTCGTCTCGATCGGGGCGCTGCTCCTCGGGCTGCTGCTCGCCGCCCTCGACCAGACCATCGTGTCGACCGCGCTGCCGACGATCGTCAGCGATCTCGGCGGGCTGGAACATCTGTCGTGGGTGGTCACCGCGTATCTGCTCGCGTCGACCGCCGCGACTCCGCTCTGGGGCAAGCTGGGCGACCAGTACGGCCGGAAAAGGCTGTTCCAGATCGCGATCGTGATCTTCCTCGTCGGCTCCGCGCTCTGTGGTGCCGCACAGAACATGCCTCAGCTGATCGGGTTCCGGGCGTTGCAGGGGCTCGGCGGCGGCGGGCTGATCGTGCTGTCGATGGCGATCGTCGGTGACGTCGTCTCACCGCGCGAACGCGGGCGCTACCAGGGGCTGTTCGGCGCCGTCTTCGGCGCGACGAGTGTCCTCGGGCCGCTGCTCGGCGGGCTGTTCACCGAGCATCTGAGCTGGCGCTGGGTCTTCTACATCAACCTCCCCGTCGGTGTCGTCGCCCTCGCCGTCATCGCGACCGCCCTGCACATCCCGCGCAGGTCGACCCGGCACGTCATCGACTACCTCGGCACCTTCCTCATCGCCGCGGTCGCGACCTGCCTGGTCCTCGTCGCCTCGCTCGGCGGCACGACCTGGGGCTGGG
Source organism: Streptomyces sp. NPDC048504 (assembly GCF_043200035.1). NCBI lineage: Bacteria > Bacillati > Actinomycetota > Actinomycetes > Kitasatosporales > Streptomycetaceae > Streptomyces > Streptomyces sp. NPDC048504. The sequence continues at coordinate 221,498 of NZ_JBICXA010000009.1, read as the reverse complement.
GCTCGCCGCAGATCATCGGGCTCGCGGTGCTGGGTGTGGTGCTGATCGGGGCGTTCGTCGCCGTGGAGCGCCGGGCCGCCGAACCGGTCCTCCCGCTCAAGCTGTTCCGCGTCCGCACCTTCACCCTCGCCGCCGTCATCAGCTTCATCGTCGGCTTCGCGATGTTCGGCGCGATGACCTATCTGCCGACCTTCCTCCAGGTCGTGCAGGGCATCACCCCGACCATGTCCGGCGTCCACATGCTGCCGATGGTGTTCGGCATGCTGATCTCGTCCACCGCCTCCGGCCAGATCGTCAGCCGCACCGGCCGCTGGAAGGTGTTCCCCATCGCGGGCACCGGCATCACCGCCCTCGGCCTGCTGCTGCTCCACCAACTCGACGAGGGCAGTTCCACCGCCGAGATGAGCGCGTACTTCTTCGTCTTCGGGCTCGGACTCGGCCTGGTCATGCAGGTGTTGGTGCTGATCGTGCAGAACGCCGTCTCGTACGAGGATCTCGGCGTCGCCACCTCCGGCGCGACCTTCTTCCGGTCCATCGGGGCCTCGTTCGGCGTCGCCATCTTCGGCACGGTCTTCGCGAGCCGGCTGGGCGACAAGCTCACGGATGCTCTCCGGGGCACCTCGCTGCCGCCGGGCGTCACCCCGGACGGCCTGGAGTCGGACCCGCGCGGAATCTCCCGACTGCCGTCCGCCGTACGGCCGGAGGCCCTGCACGCCTACGCCTCGTCCATCACCGACGTCTTCCTCTACGCCGCTCCCGTCGCCCTCGTCGGCTTCGTCCTGGCGTGGTTCCTCAAGGAGGACAAGCTGCGCGGCTCGGTCACGGCCCCCGACGTCACCGAGACCCTCGCCAGCAACCCCGTCCAACGGTCCTCCTACGACGAGGTCTGCCGTGCGCTGTCCGTGCTCGGCACGCGGGAGGGGCGCCGCGAGATCTACAGGACGATCACTGCGAAAGCGGGCTACGACCTTCAGCCGGCGGCGAGTTGGCTGCTCCTGCGCATCAAACGGTACGGCTGGGCGGAACCCGGAGTGCTGGCCGAGCGCAGCACCGTGCCGCTGCCCGTCATCCTCGCCGCCGTCCGCCAGGTCGAGGAGCGCCGGCTGGCCGTACGCGAGGGCCTCGACCTCCAACTGACCGACCAGGGAAGGGAGGTGGCCGAGAAGCTGTCCCAGGCCCGCGAGGAGTCCCTCGCGGAGGCCCTGGGTGACTGGTGGGGGCCGGACCGGCCCACCGACCTGATCCAGCTGGTGAAGGAACTGAACGGCGAGTTGTGCGGGTCGGACAGCGAGCAGCCGCACAACGGGGCGGCCAAGACGCTCAGTTGAGGTTCTTGCGGAACCAGTGCTCCGCGTACGGGTCGTCGTTGTGGCGCTCGGTCTCCTCGTAGCCGAGCCGCGCGTACAGGGCGCGGGCCTCCACCAGGTCGTTCCGGGTGTCGAGGATCATCACCTTGGCGCCCAGCTCGCGGGCGGCGTCCTCGGCGGCCGTGACGAGCCTCGGGGCGCCGCCCCGGCCGCGCATCCCCTCGTGGACGAAGACCCTCGTCAGCTCGGCGGTCGTAGCGTCGAGGAGCCGTACGCCCGCCGACCCGGCCGGCGCACCCTCGTACCACCCCACCAGCAACTGGCCGCCGGGCGGGGCGAGTTCGGCGCCGGTGCGGGCGGCGATCTCGCGTTCCAGTTCGGCGGGGTCCGTGCGGTGGTTCTCGTGCAGCAGGTACCAGCGGTCGCTGACCTCGGTGTAGTACGCCCGCCAGAGTGCGGCGGCGACGGGGGAGTCGTAGGGCTCCGGGGCGATCGTCCAGGTCATGCGGACATTGTCAGGACCCGGTGGGGATGCGGCGCAACCGAATATGGGTCACCTCAGGGGAGTCCAGGACCTGCGTCTTCCGCCACTCGATGTGCGCGTCGCCCACGTTGTCGAACAGACGGCGCCCGCCGCACGCGAGGACCGGTACGACGTGCAGGAGGAGTTCGTCCAACCACCCGGCGCGGATGAACTGCTGGACCAGATCGGCCCCGCCGGCCAGGGAGACGTCCTTGTCGCCGGCCGCCTCGCGGGCCAGCTCCAGCGCGCGGCCGGGGCCTTCGGTGACGAAGTGGTAGGCCGTGCCGCCCTTCTTCACCACCGACGCGCGAGGCTGGTGCGTGACGACGAACACCGGTGCGTGGAAAGGCGGTTCGTCACCCCACGGGACCTCCCCGCTGACGAACATCCCGTGCCCCATGACCACCGGCCCCAGCCGCTCGACCCACGCGGCGAGCAGTTCGTCGTCCGGACCGCCCGCCCCGCCCGTCATCCCCTGCATTCGCCGGAAGCTCCGCAGCCCGAACACCCACGCGTGCAGCCGCTCCCCGCCGATGCCCAGCGGATGCTCCGGCCCCGACTCCGGGCCCGCGATGTACCCGTCCAGCGACATGGCCAGCCGTGCGATGACCTCACCCATGACAACAACCTCCTCGATCGGTTCTTGCCCGTACGTCGAACGGGGCGAGGCGGAATCGACACACCGGCACCATGAATTCCGCCGAGTGTGGCCGTCGTTTGAAGGGGGCCTTTGAGGCAACCCGGTAGAGGAACCGACCGGCTACGAGAGCAGGTTGGCCAAGAACCCGGAAGGCACTCATGTCCACAGGCGTGATCATCGTTTTGATCGTGATCGTGGTCGGCGTGGTCGCTGCCGCGGCCGCCCTGGCGCTGCGTGCCCGAGGCGCGACCGGCGGCTCGGGCCTGAAGCGCCGCTTCGGGCCGGAGTACGACCGGACCGTGGCCCGGCACGACGGCGACGCGAAGGCCGCCGAGCAGGAGCTCGGCGCGCGCGTCCAGGAGCACGGTTCGCTGCAGGAGCGGCCGCTGGAGTCCGCGGCCCGTGAGCAGTACCAGGCCCGTTGGGCCGCCGCCCAGGAGCTCTTCGTCGACTCGCCCCGCCAGGCCCTCTCCGACGTCGACCAGCTGCTCGGCGAGGTCGCCGGAGCCCGGGGCTTCCCCGACGTCCACGAGTACGACAAGCAGTTCGACGCGCTGTCCGTGCACCACGCGGACCACGTCCACGGTTACCGGCGCGTGCACCGCGTCGTGACCGCGCGGACGAACGGCGCACCGGAGAGCCAGGCCGGCACCGAGGAGATGCGCGAGGCCATGCTCGAAGCCCGCGCCTTCTTCGACGACCTGGTGAGCGACGACAGCCGTGGCAGTCGTAACGGCAACGGGCACGGGCGCGGCGGCCGCCACTCGATCGGATCATTCAACAAGCAGGCACTGAAGGGGAGTTGAGCTTAATGTCCGACGCGATACGGCCGACCGGCGACAACACGGACGCGAACGCGAGCACGAACGCGGAGCGGGCCGACCGCAAGGAGACCGAGAAGACCGTTGAGCAGCGTGACGCCGAGAGGGCGTCGCGTGACGCCGGGTCCGGCACCGAGCCGTTCGGCAGCACGACCGCCGACGACAGGTCGACACCGCGTGGGTCCGAGAAGGCGACACCGCTCGGGTCGTCCGACAGGACGCCGACCGCATCGACACCGACGACGACATCGACGACCTCGTCGCGCGAAGCCGACCGGGCGATCCCGAGCCCGCGCACCGGCGACACGGCCGGCACCGAGCGCTCCTCCGAGCGCACAGGCCGCACCGAGCAGTCGTCCCGCCCCGTCCACGCCCCCGAGCCCGCACCCGCCGTCGCGACCGGTGCCGCCTCCGGCGACGGACGGCGTGTCCCGCAGGACGCCGGGAACGGGAGCCTGCTGCCGCACGACGAGAGCGACAAGTTCAGCCTGCGGCTGCAGCACGCGGTCACCGGGTTCGTCGACGAGCCCCGGTCCGCCGTGGAGGAGGCCGACCACGTGCTGGAAGAGGTCGCCGCCCGCTTCACGGAGGCCGTCACCAAGCGCCGCGCCACCCTGCACGGCTCCTGGGAGTCCAAGGACGCGGACGGCTCGGAGGACACCGAGCAACTCCGCCTGGCCCTGCGGGACTACCGCGAACTGACGGAGCGCCTCCTCCACATGTGACCGGCGGAGACCGCCAGTTCAGCCTTGTCCGTCAACCGCCCGGCGCTCCCGCCACTCCCGCGCGACCTCTTCGACGTCGTACGGCTTCATTCCCAGCGGGGGGCCGGGCGGCGGCTTGAACATCATCTCGCGGATCTTCACGTTGACTTCGGTGATGATCTGCCGTGCGATCCGCTCCGAAGGGGCCGAGTACGCCGCAGCGAGGGCGTCCTCGGCCTCTTTGCGCAGGGCCAGCGTCGGCGGCAGCACGGAGATGCCCTCGCGGGCCATCTTCTGCTTGATCCACCACAGTTCGTCGTACGTCGTGTCGGCGCCGGACGGCAACGGCTTCCCCGCGCCCGGGAGTCGGGCGAACTCTCCGGCCTGCTCGGCATCCCGGATCTGCTTGTCGACCCAGGACTCGAAGGACACACCCGGTGGCTTTCGCTCGGTCATGACTTCATTGTGCCGGACGCGATGGCGCCGGGCGATTTATCATGCGCCCGCTGCTGTAAGGACACTTCATAGGGGAGCGCACGTGCTCGAACTCACCATGGCCTCGGTCTCCGGGACGGACGAGGGCGCCACGGCCGGCATGCTGATGGCCGACGCGCCCAGTGACCCGGGCGCGGTGCTGCGGGTGGGCCGCGACGAGACGGTGTGCCGACTGGTGACACCGGACGACTGGCTGTTCATCTCGCGGGTCCATCTGGAGTTCCTGTGCGGACCCGAGGGCGTCTGGCAGGTGAGCTGGCTGCGCGGCTCCCAGCCCGACCCGTCCTCCGAAGTACGCCTGATCGTCGGCGAGTACGCCCAGACCGTCGGCTACGGCGGCAGCGTGCCGTTGCCGCGCGGCGGGAGCGGCGAGATCGTCATCAAGGACCGCACCGGGCCGCGCAGCGTCAACGTCGGCTTCTATCACGAGAGTTGAGGCACCCCGGGATGAGCTGGAGAAGTTAGGCCAGCACCCGTGCCAGTGCGAAACCGTCGTAGCCCTTCTTGCCCACCGTCTGGATCGCCGTACCCGACAGGCGCGCGTGCGAGCCGATCAACTCGATCGCGGTGCGCGTGCCCTGGACGTCCGGCGACGCGTTGTCCGGGTCGGCGACCCGGCCGCCGCGGACCACGTTGTCGACGATGATCAGGCTGCCGGGGCGGGTGAGCTTGAGGGCCCACTCCACGTAGTGCGGGTTGTTGGACTTGTCGGCGTCGATGAAGACCAGGTCGAAGGGGGCTGGGTTCTCGGCGGTCCCGGCGGTCTCGTCGGCGAGTACGGCCAGGGACTCCAGGGCCGGGCCCACCCGCACCTCGACGACCTTGTCGAGGCCCGCGCGGGCGAGGTTGCGGGTGGCGACCTCGGCGTGCTTCGGGCTGTACTCCAGGGAGATCAGCCGGCCGCCGGCGGGCAGCGCGCGGGCCAGCCAGATCGTGCTGTAACCGCCGAGCGTGCCGATCTCCAGGATGCGCGAGGCACCCTGGATCTGGGCCAGGAGGTGCAACAGTTTGCCCTCGGCGGCGCTCACGGCGATCTGCGGGAGTCCGGCAGCCTCGCTGTCGCGCAGGGCGGCCTCCAACACCTCGTCGTCCGGGGCGAGTTGGCCGATGAAGTAGTCGTCGACCGCGTCCCACAGCTGCGACTCGCTCATGTGCTCGTGCCTTTCGTCATGTCCAGCAGTGCGTCAAGTGAGAGGTGCCGACCACTCGTGCCGGCTCCCCGAGTCAACTATCCGGCGCGCGCGTCGGCGGCGGTGGAAACGCCGGTGGCGGCGGGATCACCGGCCGACGCGTCCGCCGGGTCCGCCGTACGGCCAGCAGGACGCCGGTCGTCGTGAGCGCGGCCAGGCCTCCGCCGATCGTCAGCAGCCACGTCGGGACGCCCGCGACCTTGCTCAGATGGTCCTCGTAGATCACCTGCTGGAATGTCGCGTCGGTGGCGGTGCGGCGCAGCAGGTGGTCGCCGGTGATGCGCGACGGGTCGGGGAACTCCTGGTTCACGGCGGTCAGGAACGGGGTGCCCTTGGCTAGGGCGGCCAGCGGGCCCGAGGTGGTGGTGACGCGGCCCGCGTAGGCGACCTGCGGCGGTGAGCCGCCGATCGTGCCGCTGGGTTCCATCCGGTGGGCGGCGAGGATGTACAGGCCGAGCGACTGCGGGGTGGGGGCCAGGCGGGAGAGGCGCATCGGGTAGACGGGGGACTCGGCGGCGAAGGTGAGGTGCAGCGGGTCGAGGGCGCCCTGGAGCGGGGTGCCGACGGTCGCGGGGGCGAGGCGGATCGCGACGTACTCCCAGCGCTGGTCGACGTACGGCTGAAGGGCCTGGTCAAGGCGGGACGGCAGGACGAACCCGTTCGTGTGCAACCAGTCGCCGAGCGCGTCCGGGTCGGTGGCCGTCAGCCGGGCCACGTCGAAGGGGCCGAGCCGCTCACGGCCGACCACGCCCACCTCGGGGGCCGTCGCGGCGCCGGGCGGGGGGCCGCCGCCGGGGCCGCCGGAGACGAGCGGCCAGTCGCCGTCCTGGGGCCAGAAGTGATGGCGGCCGCGGTGCACGGGCGCGGTGAGCGTGTCCAGCGCGTCGAAGAGCGAGGGGTCGGCGAGCGTGGCCGTCGCCCGGTGCGGCACCGGCATGATCCACGCGGCCCGCCGCGCGTCCCCGGAGACCGTGAGCCGCATCACGATCTGCTCCTGGCGCCCGTCCCAGCGCACCACGGACGCCTCGCGTCCCACCGCCACCTGTTGCGACCCGCCCGGAACCAGGGCGCCGCAGCCGCATGCCCAGGCCGGGGACACCAGCGATCCGAGCTGCAGGGCGAACAGCGCCAGGACGACGGCCGTCACACGCGCGCGTGCCCGCCCCCGCATCGCCCTCCGCATGGATCTCCGCGTCGGCCCCCGCAACGAAACGATCAGTAAACCGATCATGTCCACAAGCTATCGGGCCCTCGGGCCGGTCGGAAGCGCGCGGTTATTTGCTGTGCCCAGGCAACCCGGGGCCGACTATCGTCGTCCGGACAAAAGGGGGGCGGCCGTCAGGTGAAGAGGGGGTTGCCTGCGTCTCTCCCGCAGGGGGTGCGAACCTCATAGGGTTCCCAGAGGGAACAACCGCGCGCGTGACGCGTGGGACGAGTGGGGCGGAGGCCTACGAGGCGTGGCGAACGTGGAGCACAGCGGGCGACCGGCGGGAGCCGCGGGAGCATTCGGGTCGAGTGCCGCCCAGACGGCCAGGGCACGGCTGCGCGTGGCGCGCCTGGGGCTGTGGCTGGTCGCCGCGGTCCTCGCCGTACGGCAGGTGGCCGTGGTCCTCAGCACCCCGCAGGGGGACCGGCTGACCGACCTGGAGACCTGGGTCGGACCGAACGGCGTCCTTCATGTGAAGGGCTCGCTGTACGACTCGACGCAGTTCACCGGCACCCCCTTCGGCGGGCTCGTCCTCAAACCGCTCACCCGGGCGGCCGAACAGGCCCTCGGCTGGGGCTGGACCTTCGGCACGCTGCTGCTGGTCGTCGCGCTCGGCCTGGTCGTCTCCCGCGCCCTGCCCAAGCCCGTCACCCGCCGTGCCTCACTGCTCGCGGCGCCCGTCGCGATCAGCCTGCTCATGCTGTCGCTGCCGGTGCGCAACACGCTCTGGCTCGGCCAGACCAGCGTCATCCCGGTCCTGCTCGTGCTGCTCGGCTGCTTCACCGTGCGCGGCGAGCGGGCCGGCGGCGTGCTGATCGGCCTCGCCGCCGCGCTCCAGCCGACCGTGCTGCTGTTCGCGCCGCTGCTGTGGTTCACGGGCCGGCGCCGGGCCGCCGTCACCTCCACGCTGACGTTCGCCGCGAGCGTGGCGATCGCGTGGGCCGCGATGCCGCACGACTCGTACACCTACTGGGTGCACCACATGGCCGGCGCCGGTCTCGGCGGCGCGGCGGACGGCCTCGGCAACCAGTCGCTGCACGGCGCGCTGCTGCGCCTCGGCCTCACCGGCCCGCTGGAGATCGGCCTGTTCCTGGCCCTCGGCGCGGCCGTCACGTACCTGGGCCTGCGCCGGGCCGTGCGGTACGCGCGGGACGGGCAGCTGCTGCTCGCGGTCGCGATCACGGGCTGCGCGGCGATCGCCGTGTCGCCGACGACCTGGCAGCACCAGCTGCTGTGGGTACTGCTCGCGGTGGTCGGCCGGGTCGGCAAGCGGGCCTCGGACCGCTTCGTGTGGCCCATCGCGGTGATCCTCGTGGTCACGCTGCCCGCGAAGATGATGCTGCCGAACATGGCGGCCCTCTACTCGCTGCGTGACAACGTAGTCCTGCTCATGGCGCTCGCCGCCGCGACCGCGATCCCGTTCCTGTCCCGCACCTCCGAGTACTACCGCCGCCCGATCCCCACGGAGTACGCCGAGCCGGTCCCGACCCGCTGGAAGCACGTCCCGCTGCTCCCGTTCCTGCGCCGCGTCCTGACCCGCCCGAACCTCCTCCTCGAACTCCTCCTGATCCGCGTCACCTACGCCGCCTACCAGCAGGTCAGACTCGCGGCGACGGGCGGCACGAACGCGGGCGGCCGGGCCACGGCGGAACACCACGGCCACGAGATCCTCTCGATCGAGCGCTTCCTGCACATCGACGTCGAGCACGCGGTCAACCACTGGGTCGTGAAGGTCGACTTCCTCAAGGACTTCTTCAACTTCTACTACGAGTCCTTCCACTTCGTGGTCCCGCTCACGGTCATGGCGGTCCTCTACTGGCGCCGCCCCGTCGACTACCGCTGGGCCCGCTCGGCCCTGGGCTTCGCCACCCTGCTCGCCCTGGTCGGCTTCTGGCTCTACCCCCTGGCCCCGCCCCGCCTGCTCCCCGGCCTCGGCATCATCGACACGGTCCACGGCGTCCAGGACTTCTCCAAGCCGGACTACGGCACCCTCACCGCCCTCACCAACCAGTACGCGGCGATGCCGTCCCTGCACTTCGGCTGGTCCCTGTGGTGCGGCGTCGTCATCTTCGCCCTCGCCCCCAAGTGGTGGATGAAGGCCCTGGGCCTCCTGCACCCGTTCTTCACCGTCTCCGCGATCGTCGCGACCGGCAACCACTGGGTGCTGGACGCGGCAGGCGGCGCGGCGGTCGTCGCCGCGGGCTTCGGCCTGGCGTACGTCTTCCAGGGGCCGAGGGCGCGGTCGTTGCGGCCGAAACCCCTTGAGATCAAACCCGAGTCGGTGAGTGCTGGTGATGTGCAGCGGTTTTAAGCGGTTTTAAGTGGTTTTAAGGGGCGCGGGGAACTGCGCGACCAGCCCTCACCGGCCCGCGGTGAAGAACTGGCCTTGCCAGAAGTGGCCGTGGGGGCCGCTCGCTTCTTGGCCAGTGTCGGGCTTCCGCGGCCCGAGTAAAGGGCGCTCCGCTGCGCTGCGCGTCGCCTGCGGCGATGGCCCTGCGGGCCACCCTTGACTAGGGCCGCTCCAGCCCGTTTCAGAAGCGAGCGAGCGGCCCTGAGGAACGGGGGCCCAGGTGGGGAGCCCGCCGGGTGGGCTGTGTCGCGGGCCGGGGTGAGGAGGCGCGCTCGCGCCTCGCCAGCACGCCGCCTCGGCTCAGCGGCCAACCCCGGGTGGGGGCTTGCTGGAAGCTGGGGGTAAATCTAACCAGTGTCTTGAGCTGTCACTGGTTAGAAGTGGCTCCGGCTTGGAGAGATGGGTGGCGCGAGCATTCGAACCACACCGCCTTTCCCCCTCCGGCCGCCCGGGTCACCCCCCACTTGTCCGTCACCGCGTCCAGGATCACGAGCCCGCGCCCGTTCTCCGACTCGGCGTCGAAGTCGGTGTGCAGATCCGGGAGTTGGGAGGAACTGTCGCTCACCTCGACGCGCACGCCGGCCGTCTGGCACAGCAACAGCAGTCCGCAGCGCCGGTCCGGAACATGCCGTACGACATTGGCGACCAGCTCCGTCATGGCGAGTTCGACGGTGTCGGACAGCTCCGGCATGCCCCACTCCAGGAGGAACGAGCGGACGATACGGCGGATGTGCCGGGCCGAGTGTTCACCCACGGTGAGGGTCATGACGTACTGCCGGCGGTAAGGAACGGCCAGCATGGCGGGGGGAATTGGTTCGTTCACACTACGAGACTGACGCCCCGTCGCTACCCTCGGCAATGGCATGAATACAACCCGTTTACGGGTGCGCATTGTCGGGAGACGGAGACAGGGGGCTTCGCGTGCACATCGCCACGCTTGATCCAGGGGCTTCGGCGCTGGACTACTACGGCTATGAACTCCGCCGCTACCGAGAGGCGGCCAGCCTCACCCAACGCCAACTCGGCGTCATCATCAACTACACCGGGTCACTGATCGGCCAGATCGAGACGGCCAAGAAGCTCCCCACGCTGGCGTTCAGCAGGGCGGTCGACGCTGCCCTCAACACCGGTGGGCTGCTGACCCGGTTGCTCGATCTCGTGCTGCGCAGTCAACTCCCCGCCTGGTTCCAGCAGGTGGCCGAGATGGAGGCGCGGGCGACTGAGATCTGCACCTTCCAGACCCAGATGGTGCATGGCCTCTTCCAGACCGAGGCCTACGCCAGCGCCACGCTCGCCACGATGGACGAGACCGACCTGGAAGACCGCACCGCCGTACGACTGGCGCGTCAGCGCATCCTGAAGAAGGAATATCCGCCGGTCGCGTGGATGATCCTCAGCGAGTCTGCGCTGTACCAGGAGATCGGCGGCCCAAAGGTCATGCGCGGCCAACTGGCCCACCTGTTGTCATTCGAGAACAATCCTCGGATCAACATCCAGATCCTGCCGTTCTCGGCGGGGGCGCACGCAGGGCTCACGGGCTCGTTTACCCTCTTTCGCTTCGACAACGATCCGACCATCAGCTACACCGAGGGCTACGGCAGCGGGCATCCGACCGCCAACCCGGACACCGTCAAGGACTGCTCTCTCCGTTACGATCACCTGCAAGCCGCCGCCCTCTCCATCCGAGATTCGGCGGAGCTGATCCGGCGCGTGATGGAGGAACGTTATGGGGAACAACGCGATGCCGACGGGGACTCAGTGGCGGAAGTCCAGCTACAGCAGTGACCAGGGCGGCGAATGCATAGAGATCGCCGAAACCCCCTGCACCACTACCCCGAACACCCCCACCACCCTCGTCATCCGCGACTCCAAGACCCCGGCGGGCCCGATCCTCACCCTCGGTCCCGCCGCGTTCACGAGCTTCGTCAACTGGTCCGCTACGACGGCTGGTTGACCTCGAAGTAGTAGTCGTTGTCGAGGTCCGCGAGCAGGCCGATTCGGGTCGGGGTCCAGCCGAACCGCTCCCGGGTGAGAGTGCTCGTGCCGACCAGGTCGGACGAGTAGAAGTGGCCCAGCCAGCCGAAGTGGGTTCCGGCCTCCTCGACCGGCACGCTCTTCACCGGTAGGTCCAGCCGCTTGCCGATGACCTCGGCGATCTCGCGTACGGGGACGCCCTCGTCGTCGACCGCGTGCAGGACCGTGCCCGCGGGGGCGTTCTCAAGGGCCAGCCGGAACAGCACAGCCGCGTCGTCGCGGTGGACGGCGGCCCAGCTGTTCGTGCCCTCGCCGGGGTACGCGGAGACGCCCTTGGCGCGGGCGATCTCGATGACACCGGGGACGAAGGCGTGATCCCCCTCGCCGTGCACCTGCGGCAGCCGGATGACCGAGGAACGGACGTCCCGCGCCGCCGCCGTCAGGGTCGTCACCTCGGCCGGGAGGCGGAGCAGGTCGGGGCGGGCGGTGGGGTCGGGTACGTCGTTCTCGGTCCGGCCGTGGCTCACCACGGAGCTGATGACGAGGGGGCGGTCAGAGCCCGCGAGGGTCTCGGTGAGGGCTTTCACCGCGCTCAGGTCGATCGCCACGCAGGCGGCGTAGTTCGAGAAGTCGTGGATGAAACCGGTGTGGATCACACCGTCGGACGCCGACGCGCCCGCGCGGAGGGCGTCGAGGTCCTCCAGCGAACCCCGGTGCACCTCCGCCCCCGTCGCCGCGAGCCGTTCGGCCGACGCGTCGGAACGCGCCAGGCCCAGCACTTGGTGGCCGTTGCCGAGCAGTTCGCGGACGACCGCGCTGCCCACGAATCCGGTCGCTCCGGTGACGAAAACACGCATGACGAAATCACCCAGATCTAAGTCGGGTCGGAAAATTCGGTGTGCCTTCAGCCTGCGCCCGCCGCACCCCGCCCGTCCAAGGCCGACTCCGGAAGACGTGATTCAGTTCCGGTATCAACGCAGCTCGCGCGGTTGTGCCGTCGTACAGTCGAGGTATGAGTGACCTGGACCTGCGCCTCGTCCGCTACTTCACCGTCGTCGCCGAGGAACTGCACTTCGGGCGGGCGGCGGCCGTTCTGCATCTCGCGCAGCCGTCTCTCAGTCGTCATGTCCGGCGTCTGGAGGGCGAGTTGGGTGTCCAGCTCTTCGACCGGACCGCGCAGGGCACTCAACTCACCGAAGCGGGGCGGGCGTTCCTGCCCCGGGCCCAGGCGCTGTTGCGGTCGGCGGAGGAGGCGGCGGCCGTGGTCCGGGAGGTCGCGCAGCCGAGCCGGGTCGTCGTCGGGTTCATGACCGGGCTCATCATCACCCCGGCGGTGCGTGCGCTGCGCGCCGGGCACCCGGAGGCCGACGTGCACAGCCGTTTTCTCGGCTGGGGCGAGCTGCCGTCGGCCCTGCTGGAGCACCGGGTCGACGTGGTGGTGGGCCGATTCCCGTTCGCCACCGAGGGGTTGAGCGTCAGTGTCCTTTGCGAGGAGCCTCGCGTGCTGCTGATGCCGGTCGGTCACCGGCTGGCCGGCAAGGAGCGCGTCAGCATCGACGACATCGCCGACGAGCCCGTACCCCGGTTCCCCGACGAGGAGTTCAACGCGTTCTGGCGCGTCGACCCCCGCCCGGACGGCCGCCCCGCGCCGGACGGGCCGTTCGTCCGGGAGTTGGAGGACAAGCTCGAAGCCATCGCGGCGGGCGAGGCGGTGGCGATCGTTCCGGCGGGCGCCGTCAGAAAGGGCCTGCGGCTCGATCTGACGACGGTCCCGATCGACGGCGTGGCCCCGGTCCCGGTCGTGCTGGCCGTTCGCGCGGGCGAGGAGAGCCGCCCACTCCTCGCGGCCTTCCGCGCCTGCGCCGAGGAGCACCTGCACCCCGCCAACTGGCTTGCTACAGACGCTGAATGATCGTCCCCGTCGCCAGCGCCCCGCCCGCGCACATCGTGATCAGCGCGAACTCCTTGTCGGAGCGCTCCAGTTCATGCAGGGCCGTGGTGATCAGCCGTGCGCCCGTCGCCCCCACCGGATGGCCGAGGGCGATCGCACCGCCGTTCACGTTGACCTTCTCCAGGTCCTGTTCGAAGACCTGCGCCCAGCTCAACACCACGGATGCGAACGCCTCGTTGATCTCGACGATGTCGATGTCCTTGAGCGTCATGCCCGCCTTGCCGAGCACCGCCCGCGTCGCGTCGATCGGCCCGTCGAGGTGGAAGTGCGGGTCCGATCCAACCAGCGCCTGAGCCACTATCCGCGCCCGGGGCCGCAGCTTCAGCGCCCGCGCCATCCGCTTCGACGCCCACATGATCGCCGAGGCGCCGTCGCTGATCTGCGAGGAGTTGCCCGCCGTATGCACGGCGGTCGGCATCACCGGCTTCAACTTCGCCAGCGCCTCCATCGACGTGTCGCGCAGGCCCTCGTCGCGGTCGACGAGCCGCCACATGCCGAGCCCGGCGCGCTGTTCGTCCTCCGTCGTCGGCACCTGGACGGCGAACGTCTCCTTCTTGAACCGTTCCTCGGACCAGGCGATCGCCGCCCGCTCCTGTGAGATGAGGCCGAGCGAGTCGACGTTCTCGCGGGTCAACCGCCGGTTGCGGGCGATGCGTTCGGCGGCCTCGAACTGGTTGGGCAGGTCCACGTTCCACTCGTCCGGGAACGGTTTCCCCGGCCCGTGCTTCGACCCCGACCCCAGCGGCACCCGTGACATCGCCTCGACGCCACAGCTGATCCCGACGTCGATGACGCCCGCCGCGATCATGTTGGCGGTCATGTGCGAGGCCTGCTGCGAGGAGCCGCACTGACAGTCGACCGTGGTCGCCGCTGTCTCATACGGCAGACCCATGGCCAGCCAGGCGTTGCGCGCGGGGTTCATGGACTGTTCGCCGGCGTGGGTCACCGTGCCGCCGACGACCTGCTCGACGCAGTCGGCGTGAATGCCGGTGCGGCCGAGGAGTTCACGGTAGGTCTCGCCCAGGAGATAGGCGGGATGGAGGTTGGCGAGCGCTCCGCCGCGCTTGCCGATGGGGGTGCGTACGGCTTCCACGATGACGGGTTCCGCGACCATGGGACACGTCCTCTCCTCGTACACCGCGCGGCGCGGGCGTCCCGGCCACCCGCCACGCAAACTAGTACGCGTTCTAGTTCTGTGTGCAGTCTGCTGACAGTCCGTCCACAACCGCAAGGGTCGTGCAGGGAATTCGGGTCGCCGTGCCTCTTGCGACTTGTAGAACCCGTTATTACCTTCACGGGCATTCCCATGTTCCTGATGGACCGTCAGAAAACGGCTGGAGTGCCCATGCCCTGTCCAGCTCTCCCCGACGGGTTCGACTTCACCGACCCGGACCTGCTTCACCACCGCGTCCCGCTACCGGAGTTCGCCGAACTGCGCGCGGCCGAGCCGGTGCGCTGGATACCGCAGCCCCTCAACATCGCGGGGTTCCAGGACGAGGGCTACTGGGCCGTGACCCGGCACGCCGACGTCCGGTACGTCTCCACGCACCCGGAGATCTTCTCCTCGACCCTCAACACGGCGATCATCCGCTTCGGCGAGCACATGGACCGCGCCTCGATCGACGCCCAGCGGCTGATCCTGCTCAACATGGACCCGCCCGAGCACACCCGCGTCCGCCAGATCGTCCAACGCGGCTTCACCCCGAGGGCGATCCGCGCGCTGGAGGACCGCCTGCGCGACCGGGCCCACTCGATCGTGGCGGGCGCCCGCGCCCACTCCGGCCCCTTCGACTTCGTCACCGAGGTCGCCTGCGAACTGCCCCTCCAGGCCATCGCCGAACTCATCGGCATCCCGCAGGACGACCGCGTCAAGATCTTCGAGTGGTCCAACAAGATGATCGCGTACGACGATCCCGAGTACGCCATCACGGAGCAGGTCGGCGCCGAGTCCGCCGCCGAACTCATCGCCTACGCCATGGGGATGGCCGCCGAACGCAAGCAGTGCCCTGCCCACGACATCGTCAGCACGCTGGTCGCCGCCGAGGACGAGGGCAACCTGAACTCAGACGAGTTCGGCTTCTTCGTGCTGATGCTGTCGGTCGCCGGCAATGAGACGACCCGCAACGCCATCACCCACGGCATGCACGCGTTCCTCACCCACCCCGAGCAGTGGGAGCTGTACAAGCGGGAGCGTCCGTCGACCGCCGCCGAGGAGATCGTCCGCTGGGCGACCCCGGTCAACGCCTTCCAGCGGACGGCGACTCAAGACACCGAACTCGGCGGCAAGTTGATCAAAAAGGGCGACCGGGTCGGCATCTTCTACGCCTCCGCCAACCACGACCCCGAAGTCTTCGAGAACCCGGACCGGTTCGACGTCATGCGCGACCCGAACCCGCACCTGGGCTTCGGCGGCGGAGGCCCGCACTACTGCCTGGGCAAGTCCCTCGCGGTCCTCGAAATCGACCTGATCTTCAACGCGATCGCGGACGCGATGCCCGACCTGACGCTGACGGGCGACCCGCGCCGGCTGCGCTCGGCATGGATCAACGGGGTCAAAGAGCTTCAGGTGACCGCCGGTTGAGGTGACCCCGGTCGACCTCACAGCTCGGGCCGGCGGCATCCCGGCGCCGCCGGCCCGTCCCCTGCTCATGTCCGCAGGGCTGCCGCTTACTTCCGTACGGCGAACTTCATGAGCTCCCGCTCGTCCCCCTGCTTGATCTTGCCGGTCTCATTGATGACCTGGAGCTTCCAACTCCCGCCGTCCCGCACGGCCTTGGCGACCGCGCAGCTGTTGTGGTCGCTGAGCAGGTTGGGCCAGATCTCGGCGACCTGCTGGGTGCTGCCGCCTGTCGCGTCGTAGACCTTGAAGGCGATGTTGCGGGCCTTCTGGAAGGAACTGCCCTTCTTGTAGGCGGCTGCGACGAAGACGATCGACGTGATGTTGCCGGGTATCCGCGCGAGGTCGACGGTCACCGTCTCGTCGTCGCCCTCGCCCTTGCCGGTCTGGTTGTCACCGCTGTGCACCAGCGAGCCGTTGCCCAGCGGGTCCACGGAGTCGAGCCCGGCGAGCCGGACCGGGTCCTGGCCCTGCATCGCGATGGCGATCAGGTCGAGGTCCGTACCGGCCTTCTGGCGCAGCTTCCCGATGATGCCGCCGCTGCTGCCGACGGTGGGGTCCCAGGACGCCCCGATCTCCAGATGGGTCACTCCGTCCAGATCCGCCGGACCGTCTTCCTTCGTGAGCGTGATCATGCGTGATCGATCCTTTTGATCGTGGGACTCAGACGCACGAATTCTGCCTTCTTTACCGGGCTTTGGGCTACTCCCGTCCGGATGCGGTCATAGCGAACACCCCGGCGGCCAGAGCCGCGAGCAGGAGCGGGTAGCGCAGACCGTGGTGCAGCGTGAGCCAGGCGCCGAGGACCGCGCCGACGAGCATCGCCACGAGGGCGGCGGCGCGGCGGCGGGTGCCGGGGCCCGAGGTGTCGCCCGCGACCGAGTCGGAGATCAGGCCGGTCATGGTCATCGTCACGACCGTGGTGGTCGAGTAGTTGCTGACGCCGAGCTTGCGGACCGTGGCGTTGCGCAGGCCCATCGCGAAGGCGGTGAGGGCGATCAGGGGGTACGTCGTGGCATGCGCGTCCGGTGCCGCGAAGGCGATCACCACCGCCACACCGACCAGCAGCGCCTCCGCGCCCAGGCTTATCCGGGCCCAGGTGCGGCGGGACCCGGTGTCCATCCGGGCGGCGATCCTGCCGCCGGCCACCGCGCCCGCGGCGAAGAAACCGAGGGAGGTGAGGGTGTACGGCACCGAGAACCCGGGAGCCCCGGCGGCGGCGAAGCCCAGCACCACCACATTGCCGGTCATGTTCGCGACGAAGACATGCCCGAGGCCCAGATAACTGACGGCGTCGATCAGCCCGCTGACCACGGTCAGCCCCAGCAGCACGGCCACCAGCCGCACCCCGCGCGCTTCACGGTCGTAGGACTGGGGTGGTGTGTTCTCGGCCATGAACGCAATGTAGCGGCGGCCCCCGGTGTGCCGGGGACCGCCGCTGTGTGGTGCGTGTGTGGAGCCGGTGATCAGTACCAGCCGTTGGACTGCCAGAAGCTCCAGGCGGCCGCGGGGCTGCCGTAGCGGGAGTTCATGTAGTCCAGGCCCCACTTGATCTGGGTGGCGGCGTTGGTCTTCCAGTCGGAGCCGGCCGAGGCCATCTTCGAGCCCGGGAGGGCCTGGACCAGGCCGTAGGCGCCGGAGGAGGAGTTCGTGGCGGTGACGTTCCAGCCGCTCTCGTGCTCGACGATCTTGCTGAACGCGTTGTACTGCGCGGCGCTCGGGATCATCTTGTGCGCGATCGACTGAGCGGAGGAGGCGGAGGTCGTCGCGGCCTGGGCGGGAGCCGAGGTCAGCACGAGACCGGTGGTGGCGGCGGCCAGAGCGGCGGCGGTCAGGGCCTTCTTCGGGGAGGCGATGCGAGCGACGATGCGGGAGACGGACACGGAGAACCTGTTTCTTCGGGGACAGAGGCGTCGTACGCCTGCCGGTGTCACCGCGGTGCGCGGCGGGGGCAAAGCGTCGGCGCCGAGGCCCGTGAGGACTCGTCGGCGCCGTGCGACTGCTCCAGAGAAACACTCTCGATCCGTGTCCGCAAAGACCCCTTTTACTAGTTGTGGTCGCATGTGGGTGAAAGATGAACTGTGTGACGTGGCTCTCAAACCCCAGGTCAGAGGGTGTTTGGGGCGCGTACATGTCATGCCTAAACACTACTAATCCCAGTAGTTCGTGACATGGGTCATGTGGGCCGCTTCACCACCCCTGTGACGGCCGGTGCGCGCCGCCTCACACAGGGGGTCCGTCGAACGTGACCGGCGTCTCGAACGCCGCCCTCCGCGTGGCCCGCCGCAGCGCTTTGAGGAGCGCGGGCCCGAGCGTGAGCGTGAGCACGACGGTCACGACGGCCCGCCCCAGATCCCACCCCAGCGAGGTCGCCAGGCAGTAGGCCACGAAACGCGCCAGATTCGCGGGAACGGCGGCCTGCGGATCGAACGCGACGGACGAGGCCAGCGCCCCCATGAAGGGCCACCCGGCCAGGTTCATCGCGGTCCCGTACCCGAAGGCGGCGAGGAACCCGTAGCCCGCGAGCACCACGACCTCGCTACGGCCGCGCAGCCGCTCCCGGCCCGGCAGCAGGCCCGCGCCCATCGTGAACCAGCCCATCGCCAGCATCTGGAACGGCAGCCACGGCCCGACCCCGCCGGTGAGCAGCGCCGACGCGAACATCGTGACGTTGCCCAGCACGAACCCGAAACCGGGTCCGAGGACGCGTCCGCTCAGCACCATCAGGAAGAACATCGGCTCGACACCGGCGGTACCGGCACCGACGGGCCGCAGCGCGGCGCCGGTCGCGGCGAGCACGCCGAGCATGGCGACGGCCTTCGGACCGAGCCCGGACTCCGAGATCGCGGCGGCCGACACGGCGACCAGGAGCACCAGCAGACCCGCGAACAGCCAGGGGGCGTCCTGGGAGTGGGCGGCTACCTGCGAGGTGGGCGGGGCGAGGAAGGGCCAGGTGAAGGCGGCGACGCCGGTGACGGTGACGAGAGCGAGGGCGGCGGTGGAACGGGGGGTGAGGGGGACGGGGCGGTGATGCCTGCGCCGGGGAGGGTTCCTGCTCATGCCAGGGCCGCCCGGACCTCGGCGACCGTGAGCCACCGCTGCGGGGCCAGGATCTTCGTCGTCTGCGGGGCGAACGACGGGGACGCCACGACCACCTCCGCCGTCGGGCCGTCGGCGATCACCTCCCCGTCGGCCAACAGCACGACCCGGTGGGCGAGTTCGGCGGCCAGCTCGACGTCATGGGTGGCCAGGACGATCGCGTGCCCCTCGGCGGCCAGCGCCCGCAACACCGTCACCAGGCGGGACTTGGCCGCGTAGTCGAGACCCCGGGTCGGTTCGTCGAGCAGAAGGAGGGGCGGGCGGGCCGTCAGCACGATCGCGAGGGCGAGCGCGAGACGTTGCCCTTCGGACAGGTCACGGGGGTGGACGTCGTCCGTCACCCCGGGGAGGAGACCGGAGACCAGCGCACGGCACGTACCCGCCTCGGCGCCCGCGTCCGCGTCGGCGGCCGTGCACTCCGCGGCGACCGTGTCGGCGTAGAGCAGGTCGCGTGGTTCCTGCGGGACGAGGCCTACGCGGCGGACGAGGTCGCGGGGTGCCGTGCGGTGCGGGGTGAGACCGCCGACCCGGACCGTCCCGGAGGTCGGAGTGACCAGCCCGACAAGGGAGTTGAGGAGCGTGGACTTGCCGGCGCCGTTGCGGCCCATGAGGGCGACGGTCTCGCCGGGGGTGATGGTGAGGTCGACGTGACGGAGAGCGTCGATCTGGGCGCGGCGGACGGCGAGGGCCTGGACTTCCGCTGTGGGGGCGGGAGTTGGGGTGCTGGTCCTGCGTGCTTCTTTCCGGGCGCGCCAACGGGAGCTGCTCGGCCGGGAGTTGAGGAGCGACCTGGTGACGGGGGCGGGAGCGGGGGTGCCGCGCGTCGGTTCGCGGTCCGTGAGGCGCTCTCGCAGCTCGCCCGCCCGGCGCCGCGCGTCCCGCACGGTGAGCGGCAGCGGGGTCCACCCGGTGAGCCGGCCGAGGCCGACCACCGGTGGGAACACGGGCGATACGGCCATGATCTCCGCCGGGGTGCCGAGGACCGGGGCCGCGCCCGGCGCCGGGAGGAGGGCGACCTGGTCGGCGTACTGGATGACGCGTTCCAGGCGGTGTTCGGCGAGCAGGACGGTCGTGCCGAGGTCATGGACGAGGCGTTGGAGGACCGCGAGGACCTCTTCCGCCGCCGCCGGATCGAGGGCCGAGGTGGGTTCGTCGAGGACCAGGACCGTGGGGTGCGGGGTGAGGACCGAGCCGATCGCGACGCGTTGCCGCTGGCCGCCGGAGAGGGTGGCGATCGGCCGGTCGCGCAGCTCGGCGAGGCCCAGCAGGTCCACGGTCTCCTCCACCCTGCGGCGCATCACCTCGGGGGCGAGGCCCAACGACTCCATGCCGTAGGCGAGTTCGTCCTCGACCGTGTCCGTCACGAAGTGCGACAGCGGGTCCTGGCCCACCGTGCCCACGACATCGGCGAGTTCGCGCGGCGCGTGGGTGCGGGTGTCGCGGCCCGCCACCGTCACCCGGCCGCGCAGAGTGCCGCCGGTGAAGTGCGGGACCAGTCCGCTCACCGCGCCGAGCACCGTGGACTTGCCGACGCCCGACGGGCCGACGAGCAGCACGAGTTCGCCTTCCGGCACCTCGAAGTCGACGTGCTGGACAGCGGGTTGGGCCGCGCCGTCGTAGGTCACGGAGACGTCCTCGAAGCGGATCACGACAGTTCCTTGCCGGTGGGGATGAGTGCGGGGGCCAGGCCGAGCAGGATGGCCGCGGCCGGCCAGAGGGGGAGGGTAGGCGCGGTGAGGGGGACCACGCCCGGGCTGAGTGCGGCGGGGTCGCGGGTCGCGGCGAGGGTGAGCAGCGCGGCGACGGCCACGCCGGAGGCCGTGACCAGCCAGGCTCGCAGGTCCCAGGGGTCCGGGCGGTACCGGGTGCGGAGGGTACGGCGGCCGCCCAGGCGCAGGCCCGCGAGCGCGGCGACGACCCCGGCCAGCAGCAACGGGAGTCCGTAGGCGGCTCCTTCGGCGGTGAGCAGTCCGTAGGTTCCGGCGCAGATGCCCAGCAGGCCGCCGAGGGTGAGAGCGGCGGTTGTTCGGCGTAGGGAGGCGGGGACGTCGGCGGTACGGCCGTAGCCTCGCGCGTCCATCGCCGCGGCCAGGGCGACCGAGCGTTCCAACGCGCCCTCCAGGACCGGGAGTCCGACCTGCAGCAGGCCGCGCAGACCCCGGTCGGGGCGGCCTCGTAGGCGGCGGGCGGCGCGTAGGCGTTGGGCGTCGGCGATGAGGTTCGGGGCGAAGGTGAGGGCCACGACCACCGCTACGCCGGTTTCGTACAGGGCGCCGGGGAGGGACTTGAGGAGGCGGGCGGGGTTTGCCAGGGCGTTCGCCGCGCCTACGCAGATCAGGAGTGTGGCCAGTCTCAGGCCGTCGTAGAACGCGAAGAGCATTGCCTCGGCGGTTACTTGGCCGCCCAGGCGGATGCCCTGGGCCCAGTGGGGGAGGGGGGCTTCGGGGAGGGTGAAGAGGGGGTGGGTGCCGGGGATGGGGGAGCCGAGGATGGTTGCGAAGAGGAGGCGGATGAGGAGTACGGACAGGGCGAGTTTGGCGAAGGCGGTGTAGGAGCGGGACCAGGGGGCGGTGGTGCGGTGGGTTGCTACTACGTATGCCGTGACTGTGATCAGGAGGGTTAGGAGGAGGGGGTTGGTGGTGCGGGTTGCGGCTGTGGCCAGGGCCAGGGACCAGAGCCACCAGGCTCCTGGGTGCAGGGTGTTGTTGGGGGTTCGTTGTTGGCTGCTGCGCCGTGGGGGCTGGTCGCGCAGTTCCCCGCGCCCCTTAAGAAGGGGGTTGTGCGACCCGGGGTTTTTAGTCATGGGGGTGCCGTCGGCTTCGCCATACTGCTGCTGCGGCCAGTAGGGCTACTGCTGTTGCTCCTGCCAGGAGGCCGACTGATGGGCCGTGGTGGGGTGTTGGGGTCTTCTTCTGGTCGGTTACCTGGTCGGCGCAGCCCTGTTTCGGGTAGTCGGCTATTGCGCACAGTAGGGCGGCTGTGTTGTAGCGCAGGGGTTTGGCGACCGTGGCCAGGGCCTCTGCTGTTGTCGCGTCGGGGGTGACTCTCGCGCAGGCCGTGCGGAGGGCGGGGGCGTCGGAGGCTGTGCCGAAGTCGATGACCAGGGCGATGCGCTTCTTGCCTTGGGTGGCGGGGGAGTTGGCGCAGATCGCTGCGAAGTCGGGTGATGTGAGGCGGGGTTGCTTCGCGTTCGCCGAGTCCTCGCTCACCGCGAAGCGGAAGCCCTGGATGGTGCCGTCGTCCGGGCGGGTGGTGGAGGGGCCCTGCGTGGCGTAGGTCCAGTGGGTGCCGGTGCGGTCCCAGAAGGACCAGTAGCGGTAACCGGCTGCCTGGGCCTGGGTTGTTGTGCCGAGGACGAGGAGCAGGGCCGGCAGGAACAGGACGAGGCGGCGGGTCACTGTTGGTGGCCGCGCTTTCGGCCGCGGGTGATCAGGGCGGCGGCGATGATCGCGGCGAGGAGGAGGATGCCGCCGACGATCGTCCAAGTGGCGTTCAGGGAACCGTCGTTGTCGTCGGTGGCCGCGTTGTCGCTCGGGCCGGCTGTCTGCGGCTCGTCGATCGACTTCGGGGTCGGGCCCGTCGCGTTGAGCAGGGTGACGAGGTTCTGGCCGCCGAAGTCGTGGACGTCGGCGCCCTTCGCGGTGGTCGCCACGAAGACGAGTTGGGCGTAGGCGGCCGGACCGCCTTGCGTGGCCCAGGAGTTGGCGTGGGTCTCCAGCCAGCGCAGGGGCTTGGCGGCCTGGTCGTGCAGGCCGAGGGAGGACAGGGCGACGATCGCGTCGGCCGTGTTGCCGTAGTCGGGCTGGGGCTTGGCGCCGGGGAGCGCGGTGGTGAGGTGGCCGGTCCTCGCCATGGCGTGGGCGAGCCACGCGGCGCCGTTGTCCGCCACCCTGAAGGGATCGTCGCCGGACTTCTCGCACGTCGCGGGTGCGTCGGCGTCGTCCTGTCGGCTGCCGGTCAGCGACTCGCCGTAGAGGCCCAGCACGGCCGCCGCGGTCGCGTCCGCGTTGGCCGCGAGCCTGCCCTTCTTGTCCGGCTGGTAGGCGAAGGCGCCCGCGTCCGCGCCGCCGTCGCAGGGCAGCGCGAGCTTCCGCAGGGCGTCGTACGGGGACTTGCCGTCCTTCTGGAGGTTCGGCACGGTCACGCCCGCGTCCGCGAGGGCGCCGATGACGACGGAGGTGGAGTTCGCGTCGCTGGCCCCGCCGGGGGAGTAGCCCCAGCCGCCGTCGGGGTTCTGGATCGACTTCAGCCACGTGACGGCCTTGGTGACGGCGGAGTCCCCGCGGCCGTCGTTCGCGAGGGCCTGTACGGCGGCGGCCGTGCTGTTCGTGTCGACCATGACCTTGGCGTCGCAGGCCTTGGCGGGGTCGGCCCGGAACGCGGCGAAGGCGCCGTCGGCGCACTGCTGGCCGACCAGCCACGTCACCGCCTGGTCGGCGGGCTCCACGCCCACCGCGTCCTGCGCCAGCAGCGCGAGGGACTGGCGCCAGACGCCGTCGTAGGCCGGGTCGGAGGTGCCGTAGAGCCCGGCGGGTATCGCCGCGGACGGCGAGGGCGACGGACCGGCGGCGACGGCCGGGGCCGCCGCCATCACGGTGACGACGGTGGCCAGGACCGCGGCGCTGCGGCGGACGTTCATGATCGGCGGGTGCCTTCTCTGCGGGGAGCACGGCAGCGCGGGGACCCCCGGGCGGCTCGGCTCCGTATTCCTCGACGGTGCATGTGAACCGGTCACGTGCCGTACGGGGCGGTCCGGCTCACCGGGCCCCTGGGGGACCGGATCACGGTTGCGGGTCAGCGCCGGAATTGCACCGGCTTCCTCCCGTACGGGTGTGATGACGACCCGGCCACTGTACGGGGAACCTGAGCCCCCGCTGTGGGCAGGGGTTGCCCGGTCCGCCGTCCCCGGTAGGTTCTGGCCATGCCAGCCACGGGGAAAGCGCCGGGGAAGCTGATCGGCTCCGGCCGTACCGCCGACGTCTACGAGATCGACGAGGCGTGGGTGCTGCGCCGCAACCGCGAGGACTGGGGGGACGCGGCGGCCGAGGGCGCGGTGATGGAACATGTGCGGGCCCACGGCTATCCCGTGCCCCGGGTGCGCATGGAGGACCCGGGCACCTCGCGCACCTCGCGTACCGATCTCGTGATGGAGCGGCTGACCGGGCCCACCATGGTGGAGGCGTTCGTCGCGGGTGCGATCGACGCGGTGGAGGCCGGGACCGTACTCGCCTCTCTGCTACGGCAGTTGCACGCGATCCCCGGTCGGCGGCCCGGAACTCGGGTGCTGCACCTCGACCTTCACCCGGAGAACGTGCTGCTCACTCCGGACGGCCCGCGCGTCATCGACTGGGCCACGGCGGAGGACGGTGACCCGGCTCTCGACTGGGGGCTCTCCGCGATCATCCTCGCCCAGGTCGCCGTGGACGACGATCAGCCGGTCGCCGGACCGGCGCGCGCGATGCTCGTCTCGCTGCTCGCGGATCCTTCCGGGCTCACGGGGGAAGGGTTGGCGGAAGCGCGGCGGAGGCGGGCGGTGAATCCGACGATGACTCCGCGTGAGGTCGAACTCCTCGGTGTCGCCGAGGAGTTGGTGCGGTCGGTCGCGCTTCTGCCGTAGCGGTGGAGGAGGCCAGGAGGGCCAGTTTGTCGGCCGCGTCGGTGTCCGGGTCCGGGTGGTAGATGACGAGGGTCTGGCGCGGGGCGCCGTCGATGCTCAGGCGTTCGCGGTTCAGGTGGAGGGCGCCGACCTGGGGGTGGTCGAGGTACTTGGCCGCGCCCTCGCAGGACTGTACGTCGTGGCGGGCCCAGAGTCGGCTGAACAGGGGGCTGGCGAGGGAGAGTTCGCCGACCAGCTCGATGAACCGGGGGTCGTCGGTGTCGGTGCCGACCGCCTCGCGGAAGGCGGCGACGATACCTCCGCTGGAGTTCTCCCACTGCGGGTGGAGTGCCTGCTCGGCGGGGTCGAGGAACAGGGAACGCAGGCGGTTGGCGCCCGCCGTGAAGCGCGGTGACAGGGCGGTCGCGAGGGTGTTGGCGGCGAGGACGTCGAAGTAGCGGCCCTCGACCAGGGCCGGGAGCGGGAGCGTCGTGAGCAGCTTGGTGATGCTCGGCGGGACCGTCTCCCTGCGGCGCTGGGGGCGGATGCGCTGTCTGCGGGGGCCGTCGGCGCCGAGGCGCAGCAGGTGGGCCGTCGCGGTGCCGTCGAGCCGCAGCACCCGGGCGATGGCTTCGAGGACCTGCGCGGAGGGGTTGCGGTCGCGGCCCTGCTCCAGCCGCAGGTAGTAGTCGGCGCTGATGCCGGCCAGCATCGCGACCTCCTCGCGGCGCAGGCCCGGCACCCGCCGGACCCCGAAGACCGGGATACCGGCCTGTTCGGGCGTGACGAGTTCGCGGCGGGCGCGCACGTACTCACCCAGCAGGTTCGGTTCGTCGGCCATCTCCTCACTGTAGATCGGGCGGACGGGGGCCTGCCTGGTCCTGTCACCCCCAGGGTCGGCGGGGCCCTGGCTGGGGTGTGGGGCGGGCGGCAGCGTCGTCGGTGGCCATGCGGCAACCCCGGCCACCACACCAAGGAGCGACACGATGTCTACTTATCTACTGGTACACGGCGCCTGGCACAGCGGGCAGGCCTGGGACCGGGTGGTCCCGCTGCTGACGGCTGCCGGGCACCGGGTGTTCGCGCCGTCACTCACCGGCTACGGCGACAAGGCGCACCTGCTCGGCCCCGGGGTGGGCCTCGACACCCACGTCGAGGACGTCGTCGGGCTGATCACCGAGGAGGACCTCACGGACGTGGTCCTCGTGGGGCACAGTTACGCGGGGCTCGTGGTCTCGGGCGCGGCCAACACGCTCCCGGACCGGATCGCCCATCTCGTCTACCTGGACGCGATGGTCCCGGTGGACGGCGAGCGCGCGACCGACATCCTGCCCGTGACCCAGGTCCTGATCGACCTGGCCGCGCGGTCCGACACCCCCTGGCGGATTCCGCCGCTGCCCGAACTCCCGCCGCCCGGTGGCCTGTTCGGGGTCACCGATCCGGCGGACGTGGCCTGGCTGCGCACGATGGTCTCGGACCAGCCGACGCTCTGCCTCCAGCAGCCCGTACGGCTGGACAACCCCGCCGCGAACGCGATCCCCCGCACGCACATCCACTGCGTGGGCAGCGAACCGGAAGGTTTCGAGCGGCGGCCCGTCCCCGCGATCCAGCCCAACGGCACCCCGGCCCAGGTGTGGGAACTGGAGACCGGCCACGACTGCATGATCACCAAGCCGGCCGAACTCACCGACCTGCTCCTCAAGTTGGGCTGAAGCCGCCGGGCCTCAGACCCGCACCGGCGCGGTCACCCCCGTCGGCTGGCACAGGACGAGTGCCAGGTCGTCGGTGGGCGGCCCGCCGGTGTGGGCGAGCAGCCGCTCGTACAGGGCGTTCAGGGCGCCGTCCGGCGTCGGCTCGCTCAGGGCGAGGGCCGACTCGGTGAGGAGGGCGAACGGGGTGCCGTCCGGGGCGCGGGATTCGGTGAGGCCGTCCGTGTAGAGGAGGAGACGGTCACCGGGCTGGAGACGGACCCGGTACTGCCGCGGCTCCGGGTGCAGCCCCAACGGCAGGGCGGGCACCCGGGGTTCGAGCAGTTCCAGCCGCTGCCCGGAGCGAAGAGGCGCCGGATGACCGCAGTTGACCAGCCGCACCTCACCCGGCCCGAACTCCACCAGCACGGCGGTGACGAAGTCCTCCGGGGCGAGATGGGGATAGAGGCGGCTATCGATGCCCCTCGCGAGGGTCGCCAAATCCGGGGCGGTGTAGGCGAGTTCGCGGAACGCGGTGACCGTGTCGGACGCCGTGCGCAGCGCGTCGAGCCCGTGCCCGCGCGCGTCCCCGACCAGCACACGCAGGCCGTACGGCGTCACCGCGAGGTCGTACAGATCACCGCCGACGGACGACTCCCGGCTCGCGCAGTGGTACCGGGTGGAGACATGCGTCCCGGAGAGGCTGCGGGAGACGGGCCGCAGAATCGCCTCCTGGGTGATCCGGGCCACCTCCCGCGCCTCCGCGAGTCGCTCCCGCAACCGCCCGCGCTGCCACGCCGCGTACACACTGCACGCGCACCCCAGCAGCAGCCCGCCCCACCGGACGGCGAACCCGGCACTCAGCTGCGTCCCGGCGCCGAGCCCCGCCGCGAGCGCGAGCAGGATCGTCCAGCAACTGACGAAGAACGTACGCCGGGCGCCCAGGAACGTGGCGGCCATCAACGGCCCGATCGCCAGCAACGGCAGGATCGGCTGCACCCGCCCGATCAACAGCCCCGGGGCAGCCGCGAGCAGACAGCCGACGGGGGCGACGAGAAAGCCCATCGGGCAGGCGAAGAGTCCGGCCGGTGCTTTGCGGGATCCTGCCCGTACCGTGCGGACTCCCGTCGGCGTCCCGCGGACTCGGCGTCTCCCATCCATCGCGTTCACGCCATGACGATCGCTGAATTTTCGTCTCCTCACCTGTGTCAACCGGGAGTTGATCACCTCTCGATCATGGCGTGTCGAATATGGCCTGCAAGTGGTCATGAAGGGCGGCTGTTTCGGGGGTGTTGCGACTGTTCCGGGCAGCCGTGGACCGCGTTCCGGGACACGCGCGTGGAGTCGGTGGTGTGCGGACACACTGGGCCTCGTGCCGGACACGACTCACCCGAACCCCGGGGACCTCGGGAATCTGCCGCCCGAGACCCATGGTTTCGTCGGGCGGCGCACCGAACTCGCCCTGCTTCAGGCCGCGTTGGACCCGGCGGCCGGTCCTGCGGGGCGGCTGGTGAGTGTGGTCGGGGTCGGTGGGGTCGGCAAGACGCGGCTTGCCCTGCGCGCGGCGGCGGAGGTCCGGGACGCGTATCCCGATGGTGTGTGGTTGACCGAGTTGTCGCCCTTGCGTACGCCTGGGCTCGTCGACCTCGCCGTCATGGAGACCCTCCGGCTCGCCGATCAGTCGACCCGCCCCGTGATCGACGTCATCGCCGAATGGGCCCACCGCAAACGGCTGTTGATCGTCCTCGACTCCTGCGAGCACCTCCTCGCCGACTGCGCCAAGGTCGCCGCCGCGCTGCTGTCCCGGGCACCCGAGCTGCGCATCCTCGTCACCAGCCGGGAACGGCTCGCCCTGCCCGGCGAGGAGGTCCTCCACCTCGAACCGCTCCCCGTGGACGGCGGCGCCGACGAGAGTGCCCCCGCCGGTGACGCCGTGGCCCTGTTCGCCGAGCGCGCCGCCGACGCCGGACGGCCGCTGAGCGACGACGACGTAGCCGGCCGCGCGATCGCCGCCGCCGTCTGCCGGCGCCTCGACGGCATCCCCCTCGCCCTCGAACTCGCCGCCGCCCGCCTCGCCGACCTCACCCTCGACCAGCTCCACGCCCGCCTCGGCGAACGCCTGCCCTCGCCCTCAGATCTGCCCTCGCCCCTGGACCTGTTGGCCTCCGCGCCCGGTGAACGCCCGCCCCGCCACCAGACGTTGCGCACCGCCATCGGCTGGAGCCACGAACTCTGCGCGCCCCTCGAACGCCTGCTGTGGGCGCGGCTGTCCGTCTTCACCGGCGGCTTCTGCGCGGAGACCGTCCAACAGGTGTGCGCGGGCGGCCCGTTGGCACCGGAGCGGATCGCCGGGCTGCTCGCCCGGCTCGTCGCGCAGTCCATCGTCCTGCCCGACCCCGTCATCTCGGCCCGCTACCGGATGCTCGACACCGTCCGCGAGTACGGCACCGACTGGCTGCACGCCCTCGGTGAGGAACGCGCCGTACGGCGACGCCATCGCGAGTACTACGCCCGCCTCGCCCAGCAGGGCTGCGCCGAGTGGAACACCGGACGGCAGGTCGCCTGGTGCGAGCGGGTGCTGAGCGAACACGCCAATTTCCGGGCGGCAGTCGACAGCGCGCTCGCCGAACCGGACCGTACGGCCGCTGTGGAGATGGCGGGCCACGTCGGGTTCCTGTGGCGGCACTGCGGCTACCTCCGCGAGGCCCAGGCCTGCCTCGACCAGGCCCTCGCCGCCGACCCACCCCCGGGCCACGGCCGCACCCTCGCCCTGTGGTCGCGCGGGGCCGTCGCCATCCTCCAGGGCGACCAGGAGGCGGCGGCCAACTGGGCGGTCCGCTGCGCCGACGCCGCCCGCGACCAGGGCTCCCCGGTCGCCGCGGTCGCCGCCGTGTACGTGAGGGGCGGCCAACTGGCCCTCACCAGCCGCCTCGCCGAGGCGATCGACGTCCTCGCCGCCGCACCCCGACTCCCCATTCAGGACGACGCGTTCGGCGCCGCCCAGCTCCAGGTCCGGCTCGCCCTCTCCCTCGCGCACGTCCTGCGCGGCGAGTACGAGCGCGGGCGCGAGGTCTCCGACGAGGTGCGGACGGCCAGCCGGAAACAGGGCGAGTACTGGTGCGGGGCGTACGCCGACTGCCTGATCGCCCACGCGGACCTCGCGCGCGGCGACGTACCGGCCGCCGTGCGGGGCGCCCGGACCTCGATCGCCGGCCACGCCCTGCTGCACAACACGGCCGGCGCGGCCCTCTCCCTCGACGTCCTGGCCGCCGCCGTCGCGACCACCGGCGACGCCCACCGCGCCGCCCGCCTCCTGGGTATCGGCACCCGCCTCTGGGAACTCACCGGCCGCGCCCAGATGGACTCCCCGGACCTCATCGCCACCCGCCGCACCTGCGAACTCCGCGTCCGCGAACACCTCGGCGACGACGCGTACGAGACGGGATACCGGGAGGGCCTGGCGATGTCGTACGACGAGGGAATCGCGTACGCGACGAGCCGGCCGGGCGGTCGGTGAGGGGGGTCAGTGACGCGGGGTGGGGCCGCCGAACGGCAGGAACAGGGTCCGGGTCGCGATCAGCCAACTCCCGTCCACCTTGCGGAAGTTGTCCTCGTAGTGACCGACCTGGACCGGGGGACCGGCGGTGACCTGACCGCCGTGATAGCCGTCGATCCGGTACGTCGTGAAGTACGCCGTCGAGATCGCCGTGTCGGGGGAGGTGAGGCTGACGAGGACGTTCGACATCAGCCGCCGTGAGAGCCGCCCGGAGGGACGGGAACCGAAGTACTTCCGCAACGCCCCCCGCCCCTCCACGAGCCGCTCGCCGTCCGGCCACTCCCAGGTGCCGTCCTCCGTGAACAGCTCGGCGACGGAGGAGGGTTCACCGAGATCGAGTCGGCGGACGAAGTCCAGGATCACGCGCTCACAGGCGCGTTCGGCGAGGAGGCGTTGCAAAGGGTCAAGGTCCATGCGGTCGTTGGTATCAGCCGCACACGCCGGGCCACGACCGAATTACACCGCCACGTACGTCACCGGCTCGCTCCCCGTCATCTCCTCCGCCTGGCCCAGTTTGACCAGCCGGCGGAGGTGCGCCTCGGCCTCCGAGACCGCGATGTTCCTTGACTGGTAAGGGATCTGGGACCAGGGGCGGTTCCACTCCATCCGCTCGGCGACCTGCCAGGGCGTGAGGGGTTCGGAGAGGAGGGAGAGGAGGTCGGCCAGGCGGTCCTCGTGGTGGGTGAGCAACTCCCGTACGCGACCGGCCGCGTCGGTGAACGTGTGCTGGTGGGCCGGGAGCACCTCCGCCGGGGCCAGCCGGCCGACCCGCTCCAGCGAGTCGAGGTAGTCGCCGAGCGGATCGGGGAGCGTGTCGTCGTCCGGGTCCTCGTACAGGCCGATGTGCGGGGTGATCTCCGGGAGCAGATGGTCCCCGGAGAACAGGCGTCCGTGGCCCGGGAGTTGGGCCGGGTGGTTCTCCTCCAGGTGCAGGCAGACGTGGCCGGGGGTGTGGCCCGGGGTCCAGATCGCGCGCAGTCGGCGCCCTGCCAGGTCGAGGAGTTCGCCGGGGACGATCTCGCGGTCGGGCAGGGCGGGGGCCAGGCCCGGCACACTGCGCGGGCGGGCGGCGCGGAG
This sequence comes from Streptomyces sp. NPDC048504, assembly GCF_043200035.1. Taxonomy (NCBI): domain Bacteria; kingdom Bacillati; phylum Actinomycetota; class Actinomycetes; order Kitasatosporales; family Streptomycetaceae; genus Streptomyces; species Streptomyces sp. NPDC048504. The sequence goes on along the minus strand of NZ_JBICXA010000009.1, from coordinate 190,703 downwards.
GGGTGCGAGGTGTTCCTCGGGGGCTCCGGCCGCCGTGAGCTTCGCGGTCATGTACGCCAGCCAGCGGCCCGGTTCGGTCGAACGGGCCCGCCGTACGATCGCCGTGTCCGCCGCGTGCATCGCGAGCCACGCCCCGGACGCCTCGCGCACCCGCCCGGACAGGCCGTGATGGTCGGGGTGGTGGTGGGTGATGACCACGCCGTGGACCTCGCCGGCCGACGTCCCGCAGGCCGACAGTCCCTGGACCAGCGTGTCCCAGGAAGCCGGGTCGTCCCAGCCCGTGTCGACCAGGACCGGTCCGCGGTCGGTGTCGACGACGTAGACGAGGGTGGTCCCCAACGGGTTGTCGGGGATGGGGACTTCGATGGAGCGGACGCCGCCGCCGTGGTCGTGGACCTGCCCCATGGACGTCATGGACTCCCCAATCGCCGCCTTCCGGTCACTATACGTGGACTCCATCGACCGGAACTGGTATTCAGTCTTCGTATCTGATGGATCGTCAGACAGCGGTACCGGGGAGGCAATCGGCCATGACCGAGCTCGTGGAACACCGACAGCTGTTCATCGGCGGGGAGTTGACCGATCCCCTGGGCAAGGACGTCATCGAGGTGATCTCCCCGCACACCGAGGAGGTCATCGGACGCGTCCCGCACGCGTCCACGGCGGACGTGGACCGCGCGGTCGCGGTGGCCCGCCGCGCCTTCGACGAGGGACCCTGGCCGCGCATGACCCTCGACGAACGGGTCGCGGTCGTCACCCGCATCAAGGACGCGATCGCCGCCCGGTACGAGGAGATCGGCCGCGTCATCTCCTCCGAGAACGGGTCGCCGTACTCCTGGAGCATCCTCGGGCAGGCACTCGGCGCGATGATGGTGTGGGACGCGGCGATCACCGTCGCGAAGGGCTTCACCTACGAGGAGTATCGAGACGGCGTCCTCGGGAAGATCCTCGTCCGCCGGGAGCCAGTCGGGGTCGTGGCGGCCGTAGTCCCTTGGAACGTCCCGCAGTTCGTCGCCGCCGCCAAGCTCGCGCCCGCGCTGCTCACCGGCTGCACGGTGATCCTCAAGCCGTCGCCCGAAACGCCCCTGGACGCCTACCTGTTGGGCGAGATAGCGAAGGAGGCAGGGCTGCCGGACGGTGTCCTGTCGATCCTCCCCGCAGACCGTGAGGTCAGTGAGTACCTCGTCGGACACCCCGGCATCGACAAGGTCTCCTTCACCGGTTCGGTCCCGGCCGGCAAGCGCGTGATGGAGGTCGCGGCCCGCCATCTCACGCGCGTGACACTGGAGTTGGGCGGCAAGTCGGCGGCGGTCGTCCTGCCCGACGCGGACATCACGACCGCTGTACCCGGCATCGTCTCGGCCGCCTGGATGAACAACGGCCAGGCGTGCGTCGCCCAGACCCGCATCCTCGTACCCCGCTCGCGCTACGACGAGTTCGCGGACGCCTTCGCCCAGGCGGCGAGCGCTCTCGTGGTCGGCGACCCGCTCGACCCGGCCACCCAGGTCGGCCCGCTGGTCGCCAAGCGCCAGCAGCAGCGCAACCTCGACTACATCCGCATCGGCCAGGAGGAAGGCGCCAAAATCCTTACGGGCGGCGGCCGTCCACCCGGCCTGGACCACGGCTGGTACGTCGAGCCGACCCTCTTCGGCGACGTCGACAACTCCATGCGCATCGCCCGCGAGGAGATCTTCGGCCCGGTCATCTGTCTCCTCCCGTACGGCGACGAGACCGAGGCCGTGAAGATCGCGAACGACTCCGACTACGGCCTCAGCGGCAGCGTCTGGACCGGCGACGTCGCCCACGGCATCGACATCGCCCGCCAGGTCCGCACCGGCACCTACAACGTCAACACCTTCAGCCTTGACATGCTCGGCCCCTTCGGCGGCTACAAGAACAGCGGCGTGGGACGGGAGTTCGGGCCCGAGGGCTACTCCGAGTTCCTCGAACACAAGATGATCCACCTCCCGGCCGGCTGGGAGGGGTGACCGGACGATGGGCGACCGCTGGCAGGTAGAGGTCGACCGCTCCATCTGCATCGGCTCGGCCCAGTGCGTCCACCAGGCCCCCGACCGCTTCCACCTCGACGCGGCCATGCAGTCCCACCCGGCCGAACCGGAGACCGACGCCAACGAGCGGATCCTCGCGGCGGCGGAGGGGTGCCCGGTGGAGGCCATCATGATCACGTTGCTGGGGAGCGGGGAGCCGGTGTTCCCGCCGGAGGAGTAACTCGCCCTGGTCCAGCGGCCGGTGACCCCGGGAGTCGGGGTCGCCAGCGGGACCGGTCACCGCTGCCAGGCGCCTCCTGGCAGCGGTCGGGCGCCGGGCACTGGCCTCCGCCACCACGTGAACTACAGGGCCCGGCGGACTAGTTGGGCTGGAGCACGGCGAACAGCGCTCGGACCCGGCTGCCGTCGGCCTGCGCCCAGGCGCCGGTGACCTGGCCGATCGCGTCCTCGGGGGCCGTGGAGCCGGGGGTCAGCACCCGGTGCAGCCGCAGGGTCCGGCCGTCCGGTACGGCGAACTCGGTGGTCTCGGCCGTGTCGTCGGGCGCGCCGAGGGCGGGGATGGGCGCCGTGCCGGTCCAGGAGCGGGCGATCTCCCGGTCCGGGGTGTGGGAGACGCTCTGGGCCTGCGCCTCCAGCCGCCCCTCGATGAACGCCGTCAACCCGGCGGTCAGCACCGGGTCGTGGCAGCCGTCGTAGGCCCAGCGCGGACCGAGCACGCCGTGTTCCATGGTGCCGACGAGGGCGTGTTCGGCGCCGGGGAGCGGGGCGGCCCGGTAGGTGAGCGGCACGAGGTAGGCGCCCGGGCCGTCGGTGACGACCATGAACTCGATGCCGACCTCGCCCTCGGGGTCGTCGAGCCGGAACCCGCCGGCCTTCACCAACTCCGGTTCGGGGGAGCCGTGATACCAGGGGCGGGTGGGCAGCCAGGTGGTGAGGAGTTCGAGCTTCGTGGGCTTCAGATAGGTGCGGTGGATGATCGACATGGGGGAATTATCGGTCCCCGGCCCCGCCCGGCTCAGTGAGATCGATCAACCGGCACACCGTCTCGATGTCGATCTTCACCTGGGCGATCGACGCCCGCCCCGACAGCCAGGTGATCAGCGCCGAGTGCCAGGTGTGCTCGATGACCCGGACCGCCGACAGCTGTTCCGGCGTGGGGTGTTCGAGGCCCATCGCATCCAGGATGATCACCGTGGTCTGCCTCGACACCTGATCGACCTCGGGGGAGACGCTGCGGTCCGCGAACGTCAGCGCGCGGACCATCGCGTCGGCGAGGTGCGGCTCGCGCTGGAGCGCGCGGAAGGCCCGCATCAAGGTCTCCGCGACCCGCTCGGCCGCCGTGTCACCGCCCGGCGGCTTCTTCCGCAGCGTGCCGTGCATGTGTTCCAGCTGGTCCTGCATCGTGGCGACCAGGAGATGCACCTTGGACGGGAAGTACCGGTACAGCGTGCCGAGCGCGACCTGCGAGGACTCCGCGACCTCCCGCATCTGCACCGCGTCGAAACCGCCCCGGCTGGCCAGCTGAGCGCTCGCGTGCAGGATGCGGCGCCGCCGGGCCTCCTGCCGCTCGGTGAGGGGCGGCGAGGTCCGCGCAGTGGCTTCGGGCTTGGCTTGCGCTGGCATGGCTCCCGATCCGTGACTGTCGGTGAGGGCGGGTGATCGCACCGATCATGGCAGGGCGTCGGCCGTGGTGTGAATCACCTGATCCACTTCTCACAGCACCCGTACCGGCCGGTAGATTCAGAACCTCCTGGACGATCAAGTCTGAAACTTGTTCTAGATTAGCGTCCCGGCGTAATCTCGCGGGACAGTGCAGGGAGAAGGGGGCTCAGAGTGACCGCTGAGGCCAGTCAGGCGGGTCCCCAGGAGGACTCGGCAGCCGACGGCGAGCGACCGCTCCGTATCGCACTCCTCACCTATAAGGGGAACCCGTTCTGCGGGGGCCAGGGCGTCTACGTCCGCCACCTCTCCCGCGAACTGGCACGCCTCGGCCACCGCGTCGAGGTCATCGGCTCGCAGCCCTACCCGGTCCTCGACGAGGGCTACGACGGCATCTCCCTGACCGAGCTGCCATCGCTCGACCTCTACCGCTCACCGGACCCCTTCCGCACCCCGAAGCGCGACGAGTACCGGGACTGGATCGACGCCCTCGAAGTCGCGACGATGTGGACCGGCGGCTTCCCCGAGCCCCTCACGTTCTCGCTCCGCGCCCGCCGCCATCTCCGGGCCCGGCGCGGCGAGTTCGACATCGTGCACGACAACCAGACGCTGGGCTACGGCCTGTTGGGCGACGTCGGTGCCCCGCTGGTCACCACGATCCACCACCCCATCACCGTGGACCGGCAGTTGGAGCTGGACGCGGCCGGGAACTGGCGCCGGCGCATGTCCAAGCGCCGCTGGTACGCGTTCACGCGGATGCAGAAGCGGGTCGCCCGCCGCCTGCCCTCCGTGCTCACCGTCTCCGGCACCTCGCGCCAAGAGATCATCGACCACCTCGGCGTCCGCGACGACCGCATCCACGTCGTCCACATCGGCGCCGACACCGACCTGTTCTCCCCGAATCCGGCCGTACCGCAGGTGCCGGGCCGGATCGTGACGACGTCCAGCGCGGACGTCCCCCTCAAGGGCCTCGTCTTCCTCGTCGAGGCCCTGGCGAAGGTCCGCACCGAACACCCCGACGCCCACCTGATCGTCGTAGGAAAGCGCCCCACCGAGGGCCCGGTCGCCCAGGCCGTCGAGCGCTACGGCCTCGAAGGCGCCGTCGACTTCGTGAAGGGCATCTCGGACGCCGAGTTGGTCGACCTGGTCCGCTCGGCGGAGGTCGCGTGCGTGCCCTCGCTGTACGAGGGTTTCTCGCTCCCGGCGGCGGAGGCAATGGCCACCGGCACACCCCTCGTCGCCACGATGGGCGGAGCGATCCCCGAGGTCGCCGGACGCGACGGCGAGACCTGCCTTGCGGTACCTCCCGGTGACCCGGGCGCACTCGCGACCGCCCTGAGCCGACTCCTGGGCGACCCGGCACTCCGGGCCCGACTCGGCGCGGCGGGCCGCGAGCGCGTCCTGGCCCGCTTCACCTGGGCGAAGGCGGCGGAGGGCACGGCGGCCAGGTACCGCGAGGCGATTGCCACAGGCCCGACGGGCACCACGGCCCCGGCATCGTTGTCGCCCTCGGCAACTCCGTCTCCTTCCCCTTCTCCGACCAGTGTTACCGGCGTCTCTCCCGAAAGCAGGGCCACGTGCTGACCGTCGACTTCTCCCGGTTCCCGCTCGCCCCTGGCGACCGAGTCCTGGACCTCGGATGCGGTGCCGGGCGGCACGCGTTCGAGTGCTACCGGCGAGGGGCACAGGTCGTCGCCCTCGACCAGAACGCCGAGGAGATCCGCGAGGTCGCGAAGTGGTTCGCGGCGATGAAGGAGGCCGGCGAGGCCCCCGCCGGAGCCACCGCCACCGCGATGGAGGGCGACGCGCTCCAACTCCCCTTCCCGGACGAGTCGTTCGACGTCGTGATCATCTCCGAGGTCATGGAGCACATCCCCGACGACAAGGGAGTGCTCGCCGAGATGGTCCGGGTGCTGAAGCCCGGCGGCCGCATCGCCATCACCGTCCCGCGCTACGGCCCCGAGAAGATCTGCTGGGCCCTGTCCGACGCCTACCACGAGGTCGAGGGCGGCCACATCCGCATCTACAAGGCGGACGAACTCCTCGCCAAGATCCGCGAGGCGGGCCTCAAGCCGTACGGCACGCACCACGCGCACGGGCTGCACTCGCCGTACTGGTGGCTGAAGTGCGCGTTCGGCGTGGACAACGACAAGGCGCTGCCGGTGCAGGCGTACCACAAGCTCCTGGTCTGGGACATCATGAAGAAACCCCTCGCCACCCGGGTCGCCGAACAGGCCCTGAACCCGCTGATCGGCAAGAGCTTCGTAGCCTACGCGACCAAGCCGCACCTTCCCCTGGCGGAAGCCAAGTGACCACTCCCCGGACAGAACACCTCGTCCTGCCCGGGGTCCTCACCGCCGAGCAGGCAGCCGCGACCGTCGCCGGCATCCTCGCCGTGCAGCGGGAGGACGGGGCGATCCCGTGGTTCCGGGGCCATCACCTCGACCCGTGGGACCACACCGAGGCCGCGATGGCGCTGGACGCGGCGGGCGAGCACGAGGCCGCCGAGCGGGCGTACAACTGGCTTGCCCGGCACCAGAACGAGGACGGGTCGTGGTTCGCCGCCTACGCCGACGGTGACGCGCGGGATGTGACCGACCGGGGGCGTGAGACCAACTTCGTCGCCTATATCGCCGTGGGTGTCTGGCACCACTACCTCGCCACCGGTGACGACACGTTCCTGGACCGGTTGTGGCCCACGGTGTTCGCCGCGGTCGAGTTCGTGCTGCGGCTTCAGCAGTCGGGTGGGCAGATCGGGTGGAAGCGGGAGGACGACGGTACGGACACGGCGGACGCGCTGCTGACCGGTTCCTCCTCGGTGCACCAGGCGTTGCGGTGTGCACTCGCCATCGCCGAACAGCGTGAAGAGCCGCAGCCGGACTGGGAGTTGGCGGTCGGGGCGCTACGGCATGCCATCCGGCGGCATCCTGAACGGTTCCTGGACAAGGACCGTTACTCCATGGACTGGTACTACCCGGTGCTGGGTGGTGCGTTGACCGGTGCGGAGGCCAAGTCCCGGGTGGAGGAGGGCTGGAGCCGGTTCGTCGTGCCGGGGTTGGGTGTGCGGTGTGTCGTTCCCAACCCGTGGGTTACTGGCGGTGAGTCCGCCGAACTCGCCCTTGCGCTCTGGGTGTTGGGTGAGTCCGACCGTGCGTTGGAGATTCTCCAGTCCATTCAGCACCTGCGTGATTCTGAGAGCGGGCTGTACTGGACCGGGTATGTCTTCGACGACGATGCGGTGTGGCCTCGTGAGCTGACCACGTGGACCGCGGGGTCGTTGTTGCTCGCGGTGGCGGCGCTGGGGGGCCATGACGCGACGTGTGCGGTGTTCGGTGCGGAGCACTTGCCGTTGGGGCTGGATCCGGATTGTTGTTAGGCGCGGGCCGGTGGGGGCTGGTCGCGCAGTTCCCCGCGCCCCTAAAAGAACACGGCGGGCCTGTATTTTCTAGGCGCGCAACTCCCCGCGCCCCTCAAAGACGCGGCGGGCGTACGTTTTTAGGGGCGCGGGGAACTGCGCGACCAGCCACGACGCGCCCGCAGACAACGACCGGGCAATGCTCAGCGTGACACCCGGTTGGCGATCGCATGCCCGATGAACAGGTACACCACCGCTGCCAAGCCGTAGCCGCAGATGACGCGCGCCCACGCCTCGTCGAAGGTGAACAGGTCGCGGGACCAGCCGGCGAGCCAGTTGGCCGAGTGGTGGACGAACTGCACGAGGTCGTTCGCGCGGTTGGCGTCCAACAGGTACATCAGAATCCAGAGGGCCAGAATGAGGGCCATGATGTCGGCGATGATCACTATGACGTTGCCGACTGAATTCGAACCGCGTCGGTAGTAGGGGGACATGCCCAGCGGATTGCCGCTTCCGACGGGATGAAACCCGGCCGGATGAAACCCGTACGGTCCCGTCCGGGTGGCGCGACCGGCCCAGCCGGGTGAGGCTGCCGGGGTAAGGACACCCACTCGGGGAGAACACCCCGGAGGACCCCGTGCCCGTACCGATACGGCGCCTCTTCGTGGCGCTCACTCTGTGCTGCGCCCTGCTCGCCGGTGCCACGGCCTGCGGCAGCGCCACCGATGACGCCACGCAGGACACCGCGGCCGTCGTGGCTGCGGCCGCCGCCGCGACCCCGAGCCCCAGCACCTCCGCCGAACGGCAGAAGTTCGCCAAGACCCGCTTCGTCGCGAACGCGGGTCTCGCCGCCGGTGCCACCTACCAGTGGATCGTGAAGCCCTGGAAGGCGGGCAAGTTCAAGAAGGGCGCGAGCGGACGCAGGTTCGCGCTCATCAAGGCGGGTCTCGCGGGCGCGTTCGCGTACAACCGGCTCAAGGCGGCCACGAAGAACGCCAAGGGCGACCCCACGCTCGCCAAGGCGGTCGCGCCGCTCAGCGCCGGCATCGACTCCCTCAAGGACCTGCCGTCCAAGCTGCGCAAGGGCGACTCCACCGACGCGACGGCGGGTTCGTTCGACGACATCATCAACAAGGTCAAGGACGCCGGGAAGAGCGCCGGTGCCGAGGTGACCGACAAGGTGCCGTCGGCAGGCCAACTGGCAGGCGGTTGACGGTGAGTTGAGCTGCTCCTAGGAGTTCAGCTCCGCCAGCACCCGCAGCGTGTGCGGGTCGGGCGCAAGGGCCAGCAGGTCCGTCACCGGGCCCTTGCGCCACAACTCCAGCCGTTCCGCGATCCGTTCACGCGGTCCGACGAGCGAGATCTCGTCGGCGAACGCGTCCGGCACGGCGAGCACGGCCTCCTCCCGACGACCCGCGAGGAACAACTCCTGTATCCGCCGGGCCTCTTCCTCGTACCCCATGCGCGCCATCAGATCGGCGTGGAAGTTACGGGCCGCGTGCCCCATCCCGCCGATGTAGAAGCCGAGCATCATCTTCACCGGGAGGAGGCCTTCGGCGACGTCGTCGCAGACCTTCACCTGCGCCATGGGCGCGACGAGGAAGGAATCGCGGAAGACGGTGGTCCCGTAGACCTCGGGGCGGCTCGGCGACCAGTACAACGGCAGCCACCCGTCCGCGATTTCGGCGGTCTGTGCCACGTTCTTCGGGCCCTCCGCCCCGAGCAGCACCGGCAGGTCCGAACGGAGCGGGTGGGTGATGGACTTGAGCGGCTTGCCGAGCCCGGTGCCGTCCGCGCCCCGGTACGGATGCGCGTGGAACCGCCCGTCCACCTCGACCGGCGCCTCCCGCCGCAGCACCTGCCGTACGACCTCGACGTACTCCCGGGTCGCGGTGAGCGGCGACTTGGGGAACGGACGCCCGTACCACCCCTCCACCACCTGCGGTCCCGACAGCCCGAGCCCGAGCAGCACGCGCCCGCCGGAGAGATGATCCAGCGTGAGCGCGTGCATCGCGGTGGTGGTCGGCGAACGTGCCGCCATCTGCGCAACGGCCGTACCCAGCTTGATCGTTGAGGTCTGCGCCGCGATCCAGGTCAGCGGGGTGAAGGCGTCGGACCCCCAGGACTCGGCCGTCCACACGGAGTCGTACCCGAGCCGCTCGGCCTCCTGGGCCAGCGGCACATGGTCGGCGGAGGGCCCGCGCCCCCAGTACCCGAGTGCGAGACCGAGCCGCATATCGCCTCCACAGCAACTGATCTGACGGCCTGTCAGTCAATCGATCGACGGCTGCGACTGTACGACAACGGCCCCCCACCCGGAAGGGCGAGGGGCCGTTGTGAACGCCGGCGGGGGGCTCAGCCGCGCTGGATCCCCGACGTGTCCTGCAGGACACCGCGACGGCCGTCCTGGGTCTGCGCGACGAGCGCCGGACCACGCTGCTCCACGGCCAAGTACCAGGTACCCGGCGCCAGTTCGGCGATCGGCGACGGCGAACCGTCCTCCGCGAACAGCGGCCGGGCCACCGGCACCGCGAACCAGAACGGCGAGAAGTCCGCGGCCGGAGCCGGCGCGGGCTGCCCGAACGGCTGCGCGGCCTGCGCCTGTTGCGGCGGAGTGCCGTACGACGGCTGCGGCGCACCGGCGCCCGGGTAGCCGTAACCACCGGGCGGCTGGGCGCCGTAGGGCTGCGGGGCGGCCGGCTTGGGGGCCGGGATGAGGGCGGCCTGGAGGGCCGGGACGAGAGGCGTGGCGATGGCGCCGCCGGCCATGACGAGGGCGGCGATGAAGCCGAGGATGAGGCCGGCACCGGCGCTGACGTTGTCGCCGACGTCCACCAGCGTCCAGAACAGGGCCCACGCGGTGAGAACCGTGAACGCCACGCCGACTGTCCCGAGGTCCAGCCCCACGACCTTGCGCGGCTGCGGCAGACAACGGTTGACGACGACGAGAGCGGCACCGATGACGCCGCCCATGTAGGTGCCGAGGCCGTTACCGAGGCTCGTCCACGCGGTTACGTTCAGGTCGAACCCGTTGGCCGTGTAGAACTTGAGGAACGACGCGATGAAGAGCAATACCGCTGCTCCGATCACCACGCCGTCGCCTCGTGTGAGGGAGCGGATATTCACTTCAGGTCCTTCGTAGGTCGTCTCGTCGTCGGTTGACCCTATCGTCCACCCTGTCAGGGTGTCCGCCCGGATCAGCCCACTGATCGCTACCCGCGCAGGAAACTCACGATTCCCTCAGAGATCCCCTGCGCCGCCTTCTGTCGCCAGGCGCCGTTCGTCAGCAGTGCAGCATCATTGCTATCGCGCATGTTGCCGCACTCGATGAACACCTTGGGAACCGTTGACAGATTGAGACCGCCCAGGTCCTTACGCGTGACGAGACCGGTGCCTTCGCCGATGTAATTGGAGAACTGTTCGCCCGTCGCGCGACGGTAGTCGCCCGCGATGCCCTTCCCGAGGGTGGCCGAGGGGCCGACGATGGCGCGGGTGTCGGCGCCGCCCGCGTGCACGGAGCCCGGCAGGATCACATGGAAACCCCGGTCGCCGGCCGGTGCGCCATCGGCGTGGATGGAGATCGCGGCGTCCGCGTGCGCGTCGTTCCCGATCCTGGCCCGCTGGTCCACGCACGGTCCCCAGGACGGCGAGTCACCGTCGTGCGTCAACTTCACCGTGACGCCCTGCTGTTCGAGGATCGCCTTCAGCCGGTGGGACACGTCCATCGTGAACTGGGCTTCCGAGTAACCCGCGTTGGTCGACGTCCCGGTCGTGTCGCACTCCTTCCAGTTCGTGCCGATGTCCACCTTGCGGTTGATCTCGGCGCTGTGCTGGAAGTTGGTGACGTTGTGCCCTGGGTCGATGACAACGACCTTGCCCTTGAGGGGACTTGGCCCCGGCGGCTTGTCGTCGTTGGACGCGGTGCCCGTCGGGGACACGGGCGCGCTGGACGAGGCGGCGGAGGCGGAGGACGCGTTGCCCGAGCTGCCGCCGGGGCCGCCGACGGCCTCGTACACGAACCACCCGATCAGCGCCCCCGGGACCAGCGCGGCCAGCGCCACGGTCAGGGGCCCTCGGCGGGGACGGCGGGGCTGCGGGGGATCGAAGTCCGGACCTACGTACGACACGGAAGCCACCCTAGCTGCCTCTATGGGCGGGTTTGCTGAACCGGCAACAGGAGTCGCGCGCCGTCACGCCCCCGACGGACGATCGAAGGACCAGCCCCGTCCCGGAGGACTCATGACCATGGTCAAGGACGTCACGCACCGACTCGTCCCCGCCCCCGCAGGCCGCGTCCACCTCGTGGAACAGGGCACCGGCCCCCTGGTCCTCCTGGTCCACGGCTTCCCGGAGTCCTGGTACTCGTGGCGCCACCAGCTCCCGGCGCTGGCCGCGGCGGGCTACCGCGCGGTCGCCGTCGACGTACGCGGCTACGGCCGCTCCTCACGCCCCGACGACGTGTCGGCGTACCGGATGCTCGACCTGGTCGACGACGCCGTGGCGGTCGTGCACGCGCTCGGCGAGCGGTCGGCGGTGATCGTCGGCCACGACTGGGGCGCGGGCATCGCGGCCCACTCCGCCCTCCTCAGGCCGGACGTCTTCCGGGCCGTAGGACTGTTGAGCGTCCCTTACGCGCCCCGCGGCGGCCCGCGCCCCAGCGAGATCTTCGCGGGGATGGGCGGGGACGAGGAGTTCTACGTCTCGTACTTCCAGCAGCCGGGCCGGGCGGAGGCCGAGATCGAACCGGACGTACGCGGCTGGCTGGCAGGTTTCTACGCCGCGTTCTCCGCGGACACGATGCCCGCACCCGGCACGCCCGACCCGCACTTCGTGAGCAGGGACGGCGGCACCCTGCGCGACCGCTTCCCGACCGAGCCGCCCGCATGGCTCGGCGCGGACGAACTGGATGTCTACGCGGGCGAGTTCGAGCGCACGGGCCTGACGACCGCCCTGAACCGCTACCGCACCATGGACCGGGACTGGGAGGACCTGGTGGCGTACGACGGCGCACCCATCACCCAGCCGTCCCTGTTCCTGGGCGGCTCCCTGGACGCGTCCACCACCTGGCTGTCCGACGCGATCGCCGCGTACCCGGTGACCCTGCCCGGCCTGCGCGGCTCGCACATCCTGGAGGGCTGCGGCCACTGGATCCAGCAGGAGCGCCCGGCGGAGGTCAACCAGCACCTGCTCAACTGGCTGGCCGGGCTGCCGGGTTGACCTCAGATACCGGTACCGGTGCGCCGTAGGACGCGGAGCGAGTCGGTCACCGAGACCTCGGCGAACGCGCCGGACTCCAGCGCCCGCAGATACACCCGGTACGGGGCCTGCCCGGTGAACTCGTCCTCCGGCTCCGGGAACACGTCATGGATGACCAGCAGCCCGCCCTCGGCGACATGGGGCGCCCAGCCCTCGTAGTCCCCGTTCGCATGCTCGTCGGTGTGCCCACCGTCGATGAAGACGAGGCCGAGGGGCGTGCCCCAGATCCGCGAGACCTGCGGCGACCGCCCGACGAGAGCGACCACGTGCTCCTCCAGCCCGGCCTTGCGCAGGGTCCGCCGGAAGGTAGGCAGGGTATCCATCAGCCCGATCTCCGGGTCGACGGTCTCCGGGTCGTGATACTCCCAGCCCGGCTGCTGCTCCTCGCTACCCCGGTGATGGTCAAGGGTGAGCGCGGTGACGCCGGCCTCACGGGCAGCATCGGCAAGGAGGATCGTCGAACGCCCGCAGTACGTCCCGACTTCGAGCAGAGGGAGGCCGAGGCCTCCGGCTTCGACGGCGGCGTCATACAGGGCGAGCCCTTCACCGACCGGCATGAACCCCTTCGCTGCCTCGAACGCGGCGAGGATCTCGGGCTTGGGTGCCGGGGGCATGGGGTTCCTCTCGATAGGGGTGCGAGCACATGCTCCCGCACCCCCTGTCGAGCGATTCGACAGGGGGTGCGTGTGGCTTTTGCTTTTAGGGGCGCGGGGCTGTGTCGATCTGCGGCTCCGCCGCGCGGGCGCGACCAGCCACCGAACGGCTCGTCGGGGGTGCGGCGGCGTTTTTAGGGGCGCGGGGCTGTATGGATTTGCGGCTCCGCCGCGCGGGCGCGACCGCCCGCCGAACGGCTCGACAGGGGGTGCGGCGTGGCTTTTAGGGGCGCGGGGAACTGCGCGACCAGCCCCCACGCACCCGCAGGCGACGAACGACCGACTACGCGCTAACGGTCTCGCCGGGCAACGACAGATCCAGGTCAACCGCGACGGAGTCCCCCGCGTGCGTCGCAGACGAGGCCAACGGACCATGCCCGGAAGCCCGCGCCGCCAGCACATACGCCCCCTGAGACGGCACCGCGAGCACGTAACTCCCGTCCTCCTCGGACAGCGTCGCCCCGGCCTGCCGCCCACGACGGTCGATCAGCGTGACCTTGGCCCGGGCGACAGGCGACCCGTCCGCACCGAGAACCCGCCCCCGGAACCCCCGCAGAACCTCCTCGGCCAAGTCAAGGTTGGCCTCCTCCTCGCTGCTGAAGTTCAACTGCGGCGCCCGATTCGGCTTGGGAAGGAACAGCGCCATCAACAGGCCGACAGCAACCGCACCCGTAGCGATCAGGAACGAGACGTGGAACCCGTGCATGGTCGGGATGGCAACCCCGCCCACATGGTTCGCGGTGTTCGCCAGCACCATCCCGATCACCGCACTGGAGACGGACGTACCGATGGACCGCATAAGGGTGTTGAGCCCGTTCGCCGCACCGGTCTCCGACGCCGGCACCGCACCCACGATCAGCGCGGGAAGCGACGAGTACGCAAGGCCGATGCCCGCGCCCAGGACGACCGCGATGACGAGGCTCTGCCAGGCCGCACTCATCAGGCCGAGCCCCGCGCCGTAGCCGATGCCGATGATCAGCATGCCGAGGATCAGGGTGACCTTGGGACCGTACTTCGCCGAGAGACGGGCGTACACGGGGGCCGTGAACATCATCGTCAGGCCGAGCGGCGCGACCAGCAGACCGGCGGTGACCATCGACTGGCCGAGGCCGTAGCCCGTGGACTTCGGCAGCTGGAGGAGCTGGGGCAGGACGAGGGAGACGACGTAGAAGGAGACGCCGACCATGATCGAGGCGAGGTTCGTGAAGAGGACCGCCGGACGGGCCGTGGTGCGCAGGTCGACCAGCGGGGCCTTCAGGCGCAGCTCCATCACGCCCCACAGGAGCAGGACGACGGCTGCCGCGCCGAACAGGCCGAGCGTGGTGCCGGAGGTCCAGCCCCAGTCGCTGCCCTTCGTGATCGGCAGGAGGAAGAGGACGAGACCGGCGGAGAGACCGATCGCGCCGAGCACGTCGAAGGTGCCCTCGGCGCGCATCGGGGACTCCGGTACGACGAGGAGGGTGAGGCCGATCGCGAGGACACCGAGGCCGGCGGCGCCGTAGAAGAGGGCGTGCCAGTCGGCGTGCTGCGCGACCAGGGCGGCCAGCGGCAGGGCGAGGCCGCCGCCGACGCCGATCGAGGAACTCATCAGGGCCATCGCCGAGCCGAGCTTCTCGCGGGGCAGCATGTCGCGCATCAGGCCGATACCGAGAGGTATCGCGCCCATCGCGAAGCCCTGGAGCGTACGGCCCGCGATCATCGTGAGCAGGTCGCTGGTGAGAGCGCTGACCAGCGCTCCTACGACCATGATGGCCAGGCTGGTGATCAGCATCCGGCGCTTGCCGTAGAGGTCGCCGAGACGGCCCATGATCGGCGTGGCGACGGCTCCGGAGAGGAGGGTCGAGGTCAGGACCCAGGTGGCGTTGCTGGGCTCGGTGCTCAGCAGCTGCGGCAGGTCCTTGATGACCGGGACGAGCAGGGTCTGCATCACCGCGACAACGATGCCCGCGAAGGCGAGCACCGGCACGACGGCGCCGGACGGCCTCCGTGCGGGCTGGTCGGTCGACGTGTGCGTCATTGAGTGAGGCCTCCAGGCCTGAGAGGGGGTGGAGCCGGTTGATCCGTGCGGATAAGTGCACGTGATCCGTGCGGATAAGTGCACGGTAAACCTCGTATGCATGGGCAACTATTCCGATGCTTCGGCGTGCTAACGAATCCTTGACCGTCCCATGAATATCTGACCCGCCGTCAGGTCTGGTCATTCACTGGAACGTGTTCTAATCTCGCCCGCCATGAAGGCCTATGTCGCAGGCGTCGGGATGACGAGGTTCGAGAAGCCCGAGACCCGGGAGTGGCAGTACTGGGACATGGTCCGCGAGGCGGGGAACGCCGCCCTCGCGGACGCCGGGATCTCCTACGCCGAGGTAGAACAGGTTCCCGTCGGCTACTGCTTCCAGCCCTCCACCGCCGGCCAGCGCGCCGCCTATGAACTAGGTCTCACCGGCATCCCCGTCTACAACGTCAACAACAACTGCGCCACCGGCTCGACCGCCCTGATGCTGGCCCGGCAGCTCGTCGAGGGCGGCGCCGCCGACTGCGTGCTGGCGTTGGGCTTCGAGAAGATGAAGCGGGGCGCGCTGAGTGGGGGAGCGGACGGCGGCGACTTCGCCACCTCCCCCGTCGCCCGGCACTACGGCGTCATGGCCGCCCGCCACGGCTTCGAGGTGACCCCGCCCACCGCCCAGATCTTCGGCGACGCGGCCCGCGAACACATGGAGAAGTACGGCACCACCGAGGCACAGCTCGCCGCCGTCGCCGCCAAGAACCACCGGCACTCCGCCCACAACCCCTACGCCCAGTTCCAGGACGTCTACGACGTCGACGACATCCTCGCGGCCCGTACCGTCCACCACCCGCTCACGAAACTCCAGTGCTCACCGACCTCGGACGGCGCCGCGGCGGCCGTCGTGGTCTCCGAACGCTTCGCGGAGCGGCGGGAGTTGGGCGCGGGTGCGGGCTCGCTGGTCGAGATCGTCGCCCAGGCGATGACCACCGACACCGAGGACTCCTTCGCCTCCGGCTCGTGCATCGACGTCGTCGGCCAACCGATGTCCCGGGCCGCTGCCCGCCAGGTCTACGAACGGTCCGGACTCGGCATCGACGACGTGGACGTCGTAGAACTCCACGACTGCTTCTCGGTCAACGAACTGCTGACGTACGAGGCGCTCGGCATGTGCGAACCCGGGGAGTCCGGGAAGCTCGTCGAGTCCGGGGGGACGACCTACGGCGGACGGTGGGTGGTGAACCCGTCCGGCGGGCTGATCTCCAAGGGGCATCCGCTGGGGGCCACCGGGATCGCCCAAGTCGCCGAACTGGTCTGGCAGTTGAGGGGGACGGCGGGGAATCGGCAGGTGCCGGGAGCCGAGGTGGGACTCGCGCACAACATCGGGCTGGGCGGGGCCGCCGTGGTGACCTTGCTGCGGACGGCGTAGGTCCTGTGGTGTAGGTCCTACGGGGTCCTGTGGTCTAGGACCTGCGGCCGTCCCGCGACCCGGGCGAAATGCCGATGCAAGGGGCACGGGCCGGTTGAGAGTATGACCACCATGTCCCGAGCCGCTGACGTCTCCCGAATATCCCGCCTGTTCCGCCGCGGCGCCGCACCGCCCGCCTGGCTGGTCGTGGCCCTCGCGTGCGCCGGGCAGTTCCTCGTCGTGCTCGACGTCTCCGTCGTCAACGTGGCACTGCCGTCGATGCGGGCCGACCTCGGGATGAGCGCGCCCGGGCTGCAGTGGGTCGTCAACGCGTACGCCATCGCCTTCGCCGGGTTCATGCTCCTCGGCGGACGGGCCGGAGACCTCTACGGCCGCAAGCGGATGTTCCTGGTCGGGCTCGCGCTGTTCACCCTGGCCTCGCTGTGCGGCGGACTGGCCCAGGACGGCTGGCAGCTGCTGCTCGCCCGGGCCGTCCAGGGACTGGGGGCCGCTGTGCTGGCACCCTCGACACTCACCATCGTCACCTCGGCGGTCGCGGAGGGCGCGGCCCGCGCACGGGCCATCGCCACCTGGACCGCGGTCGGTGCCGGAGGTGGGGCCGCGGGCGGACTCGTCGGCGGGGTCCTCGTGGACACCCTGTCCTGGCGGTGGGTGCTCCTCATCAACGTGCCCGTCGGCGCGGTCGTCCTCCTCAGCTCCCTGCGCCGGCTCCCGGAGAGCCGCGCCGGAGACCGGCGACGGCTCGACCTGCCCGGCGCCGTCCTGGTCACGGCGGGGCTCGGCGTCCTGGCGTACGGCATCTCGCAGACCGAGGCCGAGGGCTGGACGGCCGCGGCCACCCTGGTGCCACTGGCCGCCGGACTCGCGCTCATCGCGCTCTTCCTCGTCGTCGAAGCGCGTACGGCGGCCCCGCTGATGCCGCTCGGACTGTTCCGGGCACGGGCGGTGTCGTCGGCGAACGCGGCGATGTTCCTGTCCGGCTCCGCGATGTTCTGCATGTGGTTCTTCATGACCTTGTACGCGCAGAACGTGCTCGGCTACACCCCGCTGGAGGCGGGGCTCGCGCTGGTGCCGAGTTCGTTGGCGGTCCTCCTCGGCTCCAAGTCGGCACCCCGCTTCATGCCGGTGCTCGGCGCGCGCAACGTGGCCGTCATCGGGACACTGCTCGCGGCGGTGGGCTTCGGCTGGCAGTCCCTGATGACCGCGCGCGGCGACTACCTCACCGAGATCATGTTCCCCGGAATCCTGATGATGCTGGGTGCGGGTCTGACGGCCACGCCGCTCGCCGCACTCGCCACGTCCGGGGCCGCGCCGGGGGAGGCCGGGCTGGTCTCCGGGCTGATCAACACCTCGCGCACGATGGGCGGTTCGCTGGGGCTCGCCGTGATGTCGACGATCGCGGCGGCACGTACGGCGCGTGCGGCGGGCGGCGGTGGCGGTACGCCGGAGGCACTGACCGAGGGGTACGCGCTGGCGTTCCGTACGGGGGCGGGGGTGCTGCTCGGCGGGGTGGTGCTGATGGTGGTGTGGCTGCCGTGGGGGAAGGGGGCTGGGCCTGCCGTGGCGGGGGTGAGCGGGGTGAGCGCGAGTGCGGACGGGGAGGTCGTGGTGGACGGGGATGCCGTGGTGGGCGCGGAGGGCGCGGCCTCCAGAAGTGCGGAGGGCGCGGCCTCCAGAAGTGCCGAGGGCACGGCTTCCACGAGTTTCGAGAAGTGAGGCAAGGGTTTTCGAGAAGTGAGGCAACGGTCCGGGCGGCTCATGGACTCCTTTAGACATCTAGGAGGTGCCCATGGGGGATCGCAAGCAGGCTCGGGAGGCTCGGGATGACGGGTTCCAGAGCTTTGTCATCGGCCGCTGGCCGCGGCTGATGCGGACGGCATTTCTTCTGACGGGGGAGCAGCACGCCGCGGAGGATCTGGTCCAGTCGACGCTCGAACAGACCTTTGTGGCCTGGCGCAAGGTCGGCACGGCCGACGATCCGGAGGCGTACGTACGGCGCGTGATGATCAACGCACACGCACGCAAACACCGCAGACGGCTCAAGGAGTTCCTGGCGCCCAAGGACGACTCGGGCCTGGCGCGCGAGATCGCCGACACCGGTGACCGCATCGCCCAGGCCGAGGACCGCAGCGCCCTGTTGCAGGCACTGGCCCAACTGCCGCCCAGGCAGCGGGAAGCGGTGGTGCTGCGGTACTGGGAGGACCTGACCGAGACACAGACGGCCCAGGCGATGGGCTGCTCGGTCGGCGCGGTGAAGAGCAACGCGGCCAAGGGGATCGCGAAACTCCGCGCCATACCGGGACTCGCCGAGATGGTGACGCAGGGAGGGCGGAAGTGATGAGCGCGGACCGGGAGACGAACCAGACCATGACGGACAGAGACATCGCCCTCCTGCTGGCCGACGCCGCGGACGAGGTCGAGATCGGCATAGCCCCCTACCAGGCGGTGATCCGCGGCGGCCGCCGACGCCGGGCCCGCCGCTGGGCACTCGCGACCGCCGCGGCCCTGGTGATCACGGGCACGTCGGGCACGCTGGCGCTGGCCGGCCTGCGCGACGGGAACGGGATCGAGGTGTCGCCGGCGGTGACACAGCGGGCGACCGAGCCGTCGACACCCGAGGAGCGGCATGTGTACGCGCCGCAGGAGACCGTCCTCGGCACGGGCGATGTCGGTGGCAAGGAGTGGTGGGTCACCGTCGACGAGTGGGGTGCCCCGCGCGACGAGGGGGAGGCCTGGGCCCAGTTGCAGCGCATGAAGGCGTACGGCGAGGTGCCGGTGGACGTGAGCAAGTCGTCCCAACTGGTCGGTAAAACCTCGTTCTTCACGCGCCGGAGCATCGGAGACGGGAAGCCGGCCTTCCTCACGCAGAACTCGGTCGACACGAAGGACATCATGGCGGGCACCGACCTCGAATCGGTCGCGCTCTCCCTGGACCCGAAGCACACCACCCCGCAGCGCCTGGTGATCGGCCAGGTCGCCAAGACCGCCCAGGAGGTCACGTGCAGCTGGAAGGACGGCAGGTCGACCGTCGCCCGCAGGGTCGCGGAGGGCGCCGACGTCAACAGCGACGAATCGGCGATCCGGCCGGCGGCCGGTTCATCGTCCAACTGGTTCGTGTGCATCGGGCCGGAGGGGACGACGTTCGACTCGGTGAAGGTGACGAAGTAGCGCCGCAGTAGGTGAACTGAACTGACTCTGAAGCAGGGCGTGTTGGCCCTGAGGGTGTTCGTGACGCGCGGCGGTGGATGTCGGGTCGACAACGCCGAGGCCTGCCTCACCTATCAGGTCCACCCCGACCACGCCGGGCTGATCGACGAGGTGATCGACTGGTACGACGGTACGGCGGCGGGCATCGAGCGGACGGTGAAGCCCAGCGCCGCGGACGGCTTCGCCCTGAAGCGATGGGCGGCGCACGGCTACGAGACCGACTCGGCCGCGCTCGGCGACACCGGGTCCTGGACCCAGCTCAACGAGCGGGACCTGACGGATGTGGAACAGCCGGTGCTTCCAGCCGGGTTCAGGTTCCGCACCGCCGACGAGGCCGGCCCCGAAGCCGCGGTCCAGGCCCATCTCGACGCCTGGACTCCCTCGGCATACTCGGCCGAGAGCTACGAGGGTGTCCGGCGGGCACCGAGATACCGGGGCGACCTGCACATCCTGGTGGAGGCACCGGACGGAACGATGGCCTCCTCGACGATCATGTGGCTCGACGAGGCGAACAGGACCGCCGAGTTCGAACCGGTCGGGACGCATCCGGAGTACCGGCGCCTGGGATTGGCAAGGGCGATGCTCCTGCACGGGATGCGCCGGGCCCGAACGGCCGGGGCCACGCACATGACGGTCGCCTGCCTGGGCGCGCCGGGGCATCCCCGGGCACGCGGGCTGTCCTACGGCCTCGGGTTCCGGGAGCTGTCGCGGGACGCGCCGCTTGTCAAGGCCGGGGTTGTGGACTGAGGGGGTGTCCGGGTCGGGTCGGGGGGTGCCTCCACGGGGTTGTCAAGGAAATCGGGCTGCGCTCGGGCGGGCTGGTGGGCAGCATGGCGGGATGCCGGATCTGCTGTGGGATGACGTCAGGGACTTCTTCGACCCTGAACTGATGGGTGCCCTGCCGGACGTGTGCGTGGCAGGTGCCTCGGTCGAGGACTGGCAGGTCGTGTTCGACCTGGTTCGGTCGAGCGGATGGACGTGGGAGTACTCGGTGGGCGGAGTCGCCGGGTCACTGCCGTCGGCGGCGGAGGTGCTGTCGCGTCCCGCTGACGCGGAGACGGTCGATCTGCAGGTCTGGCCGGTCCCGGATGTGCTGGTGATCTTCCGTCCGATGTCCGGTGACGAGATTGACTTCGACTTCGACCTTCACGAACTGCAGGGCCAGGCGGGAGTGGACGTTCTGTGCGACTTCTTGTGCACGATCGGCCGCCGACTGGGCAAGCCGGTGGCCATGACCGCCGAAGGCGATTACGGGAATCCGGTACTCGGGTTCGACCCAGTGATCGACCGCGTGGTGCTGTTGGCGGACCCACTGCTCAGCTGACCGCGGTGGCCGGCCGGGACCGGCAGAGGGTGCCGTCCCGGCCCGGTCCCCCCGGATCCGATGCTTGAAAAGTAGGGCCGGGCGTGGCTGGGATTGGGGCCCTGGTGGCCTTCGGGTGGGGTGCCGACGGGATTTGGGCCTCTCCCTGGAATGGTGGCCTTCTGGGGCCGACTCTCGCCTCGTGCAAGGGTGTTGGCGGCATTCGTGTGAGCGTCCCGGATCCGCGCTGACCTGGGCCTTGGACCCGTTCGCTCCTACGATCGGCGCATCTGAGAGGGGGCCGGATGGACCGGACGGATCGGAACCGGCGTGGGCGTGACATTCGGACGGTCGACGACGTACTCCGGCTCCTGGACGGGCTGTTCGCGCCGGAGGCTGATCGTTGGACCTCCGGGGCTGCCTCCTGGTGGGACGGGTTCTATGCCGACCGTGACAAGCCGGTGCCGTTCTTCGTGGCCAAGCCGGACGAGAACCTGGTCGGGTATGTCGACCGGGGGCTGATAGGCGGGGGTGGCCGTGCTCTGGACCTGGGGTGCGGCCCTGGGCGCAACGCCCTTCAACTGGCCGCGCGGGGCTTCGCGGTGGACGGGGTGGATCTGTCGCCTAGGGCTGTCGCTTGGGCGGAGGAGCGGGCGCACGTCTCGGGAATCCGGGCCCGATTCCACTGCGGGGACGCCTTCGCCCTCGCCCGTACCCAACTCCCCGGCCCCTACGACCTCGTCTACGACTCCGGCTGTTTTCACCATCTGCCCCCGCACCGGCGCATCAGCTACCTCGCCCTGCTGGACCAAGTCCTCGCACCCGGCGGGCACTTCGCGCTCACATGCTTCGCTGCCGGAGGCATGGGCTCCGAGCTGCCCGGTGCCGAGCTCTATCGCGGCTCCGGGCTTCAGGGCGGGTTGGCCTACACAGCTGATGAACTGCGGTGGATATTCGGGGAGTTGGAGGTGGTCGAGCTGCGTCGGATGCGGGATGAGCCGGACGCGTCGCCCTGCTTCGGGGAGGACTTCCTCTGGGCTGCGTTGTTCCGCCGGAGGACCGGAGCGTAGGGAGGGAGAGCAGTGGGGGGCAAGGGGGGCAGGGGGCTACAACCACCCCTGCTGTCGGGCCTCCCGCATGGCCTCCATGCGGTTGCGGGTGCCCGTTTTGCCGATCGCTGACGAGAGGTAGTTGCGGACGGTGGACTCGGAGAGGTGGAGGTTCGTGGCGATGTCGGAGACCGTCGCGCCGTCCACCGAGGCCTTGAGGACGTCGCACTCGCGGGCGGTGAGTGGGTTCGGGCCCGCGCTCAGCGCGGCGGCGGCCAGGGCCGGGTCGATGACCGTCTCGCCGGTGAGAACGCGGCGGATCGCGGCGGCGAGGTCTTCCACCGGGCCGTCCTTCACCAGGAAGCCCGCCGCGCCCGCCTCCATCGCCCGGCGCAGATAACCGGGGCGGCCGAAGGTGGTGAGGATCAACACCCGGCAGTCCGGGGCCTGTTCGCGGAGTTCGGCGGCGGCGTCCAGGCCGCTCATGCCGGGGAGTTCGATGTCGAGGAGGGCGACGTCGGGGCGGTGGGTGAGGGTCGCGTCCACGATCGTGTCACCCCTCCCGACCTGGGCGACGACCTCAAGGTCCGCCTCCATGCCGAGCAGCAGGGCGAGGGCGCCGCGCATCATGCCCTGGTCCTCGGCGAGCAGCACTCTGACGGACTTGGCGGGCCGGTGGTCCCGGGGCATCTCATCCACGGGGCAAGAGTAAGGCCCAGGGAGACCGCGGTCGGTTGTCAAAAACTCTTCATTGTTCGCGTCCGCGAGTCTTGACGGTCCCCGGCTGCGGGCAAACAATCGCCTCGGCATTCCGCAATCACCTCGGAATTTCCGGATGCCGGGCCGATTTCGGAAACCTTTCGACAAACTCTCGACGGTTCGACATTTCGATCGCGAATGGGTTCGGTATATCGATCGAACGAGGTTCGGTATATCGACCAGCCACTCGCGCCGCAACTCCAGGCACCCCGCCTCACCCGCGCTTCACCTCCAAGCACCCCGCCCCACCCGCGCTTCACCTCCGAACAGCCCGCTCCACCCGCACTGACCACCCGCACCGCCCTACCCGCAACAGAAGAGGTGCACCGTGTTCCTGAGATTCCTCCGCACCCGGCCGCGCCGGCTGAGAAACGCCACCCTCGCCGCACTGTCCGCCCTCGTGACCGTCCTCGTGCTGGCCGTCGGCGTGCCGCAGGCGTCGGCCGCCACCTCGCTGCCGTGCGACATCTACGCCACCGCCGGGACGCCCTGCGTCGCCGCGCACAGTCTCGTCAGGGCGCTCTACTCCTCGTACAACGGCTCGCTCTACCAGGTGCAGCGGGCCTCCGACAGTGCCACCGCGAACATCGGCCTGCTGGCGGTCGGCGGGTATGCCAACGCGGCGGCGCAGGACTCGTTCTGTGCCGGTACCACCTGCGTCATCACCAAGATCTACGACCAGTCCGCGCGCCACAACGACCTCACGATCGAGGGCGCGGGCGGGGCCGGTGTCGCCGATGTCGGGGCGCCCGCGGACGCGCTGCCGGTGACCGCCGGCGGGCATCAGGTCTACGGCCTGGAGATCTCGGCAGGCATGGGCTACCGCGACAACTCCACCTCGGGCGTGGCCACCAACGGTGGTGCCGAGGGGATGTACATGGTGACGTCCGGCACCCATGTCAACGGCAGTTGCTGCTTCGACTACGGCAACGCGGAGACCAACAACCAGGACACCGGCAACGGTCACATGGACGCGATCAACTTCGGTACGGAGTGCTGGTTCTCGCCCTGCTACGGCGGGGGCCCCTGGGTGCAGGCCGACCTGGAGAACGGGCTGTTCCAGTCGGACTCCGGGTACAGCAAGAACACGGCGAACACGGGCACCGGGGCGATACCGTTCGTCACCGCTTTGCTGAAGAACAACGGTCAGGACCATTTCGCGCTGAAATCCGGAAACGCCCAGTCGGGGAGTCTCACGACCTCCTATTCCGGGGGTGAACCCACCACGAGCGGTTACTCACCCATGCATCAGGAAGGCGCGATCGTCCTGGGCACCGGCGGGGACAACAGCAACGGCTCCATCGGTTCGTTCTTCGAGGGTGTCATGACCGCCGGCATCCCGACCGACGCCGCCGACAACTCCGTACAGGCGAACATCGTGTCCGTCGGCTACGGCGCCTCGACCGGCACCACCGGAACGCTGGCGGCCGGTTCGGAGATCTCGCTGCGCGCGACCACCTCGTGCTGCACCGGCGACTACATCCGCCACCAGAACAACGCGGCGGTCCTCTCGGCCATCACGTCCAGCAGCGCGGCGCTCGACAAGGGCGACGCCACCTGGATCGTCCGCAGGGGGCTCGCCGACAGCTCCTGCTATTCGTTCGAGTCACGGAACTACCCGGGCGACTTCCTGCGGCACTACAACTACCAGCTCTACCGCCAACCCATGGTCGGCACAACGCAGTTCAGGCAGGACGCCACGTTCTGCGCCTCGACCGGCAAGAGCGGCACGGGCACCTCGTTCGCGTCGTACAACTACCCGACCAGATATCTCCGGCACTACAACTACAACGTCTACATCGCGAGCGACGGCGGCTCCAACGCCTTCGACAGCGCCACCTCGTGGACGGACGACGTGAGCTGGGTCGTCACGGCTCCCTGGGCGCCGTAGACCCGGAAGCAGTCACGACGGAGGGCGTCAACTCCGCTGACTCCACCGGGAGTTCGGCGGTGACCGTGAAGCCGCCGCGTGGTGACGGGCCGGCCCGCAGGGAGCCGCCCGCCACCGCGAGGCGTTCCGTCAGGCCCTTCAGACCGGTCCCGCCGCTGCTCTCGGCGGGTCCGGTCGCAGGGGATCCCCCGTCCCCGGGACCATCGTCCGCGATCGTCAGGCGGACGCGGTCCATGACCCCGTCGAACCTGATCTCGCAGCGGGTCGCGCCGCTGTGCCGTACGACGTTGGTGACCGCCTCGCGGACCACCCAGCCCAGCAGGGCCTCGTTCTGCGGGGTCAGGAGCGGGCCGGACCGGCGGACGACCGGGTCGATGTCGGCGGCGGACAGGGCGGAGCGGGCGCGGTCCAGTTCGGTGGCGAGGCTGCCCTCGCGGTAGCCGGTGACCGCCTCGCGGATCTCGGTGAGCGCCTGCCGGCCCACGGCCTCGATGTCGGTGATCTGGCCGAGCGCGGCCTCCATGTCGCGGGGTGCGAGGCGCCGGGCCGCCTCCGACTTCACGACGATCACCGAGAGGGTGTGCCCGAGCAGGTCGTGCAGATCGCGGGAGAACCGCATCCGTTCCTTCTCGACCGCGCGGCGCGCCAACTCCTCGCGGGCGGCGCGCAGTTCGCGTACGGCCTCGGAGAGGGAGAGGATCGCCGCGGTCACCATCGTCGACAGGAACGTGCCGTAGGCGACGTTGATCGCGTCCCAGCCCGCCCGGTACACGGAGACCGCGGCGGCGAGCGCGGTCAGGGCGAGGCCGACCTGGCCGAGGCGCGGGCCGCGGACGACGGCACCGGTGGCGAGGCCGAGCAGCGGGAAGAAGTAGAGCCAGCTGCCGCCGTAGCCGAGGGCGAGGCCGCAGGTGATCAGGCCCATCACGACCAGCGCCACCAGCGTGGAGACCGCCTGGCGCTTCTCCTTCACGAAGGAGCGGAACACCACATAGATGTAGAGGGAGTTGAAGGCGAACAGGCCCAGGGCGCCAATCCAGGGGTTGGCGGTCTTGCCCTGGAGGAGGTTGGAGAAGGAGCCCATGCCCATCAGCAGCCACGGCAGCAGGGAGAAGCCGGTCGGCGGCGGGCCCGGGTTCTCGGGCCACTCGCCCTTGCGGCGCGCTTCCTTCTGCGCGATCTTGAACTCCGCCATGTCGGCCCTCCACTGGGCCCGCGCCGCCCGCCAATGCCGTAGTTGGCAGGTGATCCCTCGCATCCAGGACATCTCTCTCGCTCCCCCGGTCACACGGTCCGCCCGGTCCGGCGGTACGCCAGCACAGCGTACGAACCGAACGCGAGCAGCCAAGCGGTCAGAACCACGATCGCGCCGAGTGCCGGGGCGTGCCCGTCGGCGACGGAGGTGCCGAGTTCGGCGAAGCGGTTGGTCGGGGTGTAGTGGGAGATCGCGCGCAGCCAGCCGGGGAAGAGGCTGATCGGGAACCACAGGCCGCCGATCACCGCGAGCCCCATGGTGCAGGCCATGTTCGCGACGCCGGTGGTCTGGGAGGTGAGCCCGTAGCCGTTGCCGAGACCGAGCAGGGTGAAGGGGATCGAGCCCAGCCACAGCAGCAGCGCGATCGCCGCCCACTGCCAGGCGTCCAGCCGTACGCCGTTGACCAGACCGCCCGCCGCGAGCACCGCGACGATCGCGGGCAGCACGGTCACCGAACCGGTCAGCGCCCGGCCGAGCACGACCTGCCGCGGGGTCATCGGCGTCACCCGCAACTGCCGCAGCCAGCCGATCGCCCGGTCCTCGGCGACCCCGCCACCGGTGTTCAGCGCGGACCCGATCGCGCCGTAGGCGGCCATGCCGACCATCGCCGTGGCCTTGTAGCCGCTGTCGTCACCGCCGAGGTTCGTGAACAACAGGTACATCATCACCGGCATCGCGACACCGCCGATCACGAAGCCGATGTCGCGCAGGGTCCGGCGTACTTCGAGGCACAGGTAGTCGATCATCGGACGGTCTCCGTCTCGGGGGAGGTGGGAGCGGGGGAGGTGCGGTTCGGGGATGCCGGGGTGGGTTCGCGGCGGGTGCTGTCCGGGCCGGATGAGGCGGTGCCGTCGGCTGCGGGGGCCGCGTCGCGCCGGGCAGGCGGGCTCACGGTCTCCGGTTCGCGGGACGTCAGCGCGAGGAACGCGTCGTCCAGGGACGCCGGCGTGACCTCCAGGCCGCGGATCGCGTTGCGCGCGGCGAGGGCGATCACGGTCGCGTCCGAGTCGTCGGTGCGCAACAGGGCGCGGTCGCCGCGGACTTCGAGGGACCGTACGCCGGGCAGCAGGGCCAGGTCCTCGGTGGCGCGGCCGGCCAGGTCGAAGGAGACGAGGCTGCCGCCGGCCGCGCGCTTGAGCTGCTCGCCGGTGCCGTCCGCGACGATCCTGCCGCGGTCGATGACGACGATCCGGTCGGCGTGCGCGTCCGCCTCCTCCAGGTAGTGAGTGGAGAACAGCACGGTGTGCCCGCGCCGGGCGAAGGCCCGCATCGACTGCCAGAACGCGTGCCGCGCCTCCACGTCCAGCGCCGCGGTCGGCTCGTCGAGCACGATCAGCGACGGGTTCCCGGCCAGCGCTACGGCGAACCGCACCCGCTGCGTCTGCCCGCCCGACAGCCGGTCCACCCGCCGCCCGGCCAGCTCGCCGATACCGGCCAGCTCCAGGGCCCGCGCGACCGGCAGCGGCTTCGGATAACGCCGGGCGACGAAGGCGACCAGCTCGCCGACGGTGACCCGGGGCACCGCCCGCGCCTCCTGCAGCATCGCCCCGACCAGACCGTTCCGTACGGCCAACTCGGGTGCGGCGCCGAAGAGTTCGACCGTGCCGGCGTCGGGCGCGTTCAGCCCGAGCAGCAGGGAGATCGTCGTCGACTTGCCCGCGCCGTTGCGGCCGAGCAGCGCGACCGTCTCGCCGCGCCCGATCTCCAGATCCACACCGTCCACGGCACGCACCGTGCCGAAAGCCTTGACCGCCCCCGCGAAGGACACGGCACGCTCTGCCCGGTCCGCAGCCCCGCTTGCCGACCGCTCCGCCGGCTCGTCTGCCGTCCGGCCCGCGGTCCTGCTTGCCGATCGCTCCGCCGGCTCGTCTGCCGTCCGGCCCGCGGTCCTGCTTGCCGATCGCTCCGCCGGCTCGTCTGCCGTCCGGCCCGCGGTCCCGCTCGCCGTCCGCCCCGCCACCCAGCTTGCCGCCAGGCCCGCCGCCCCACCCGTCTGTGTCATGGCTACGACGCTACGGATCCGGGCCCCTCGCCCGGCAGGTGCGCTTGTACGGACTCGGGCAGGACAAATGTCACGGGTGCCGGTGCGGACGCCGGTGCCGACACCGACCTGACGCACCGTCAGGAGCCTTCACAAGTGCGGGGCGCTCGGCTATACAGAAGGGCGCCGGACTGGAACGCGTTCTAGGTCGGCCCGTGACGACCTCGGTGCGGCCGACGGTGCGGACGGCCGCACCGGGGTCTCTCGCCACCATGACGCACGCCGCCGCCACCGACGTTCGCCGCCACCGAACAGGAGCCCCATGCCGATCGACGCCGCCAGGGCACTCGCCGCCGACCCCCGCTCGGGAGAGATCTCCTGGAACACCAAGGACGTCCAGCTCTACCACCTCGGCCTCGGCGCGGGCACCCCCGCGACCGACCCCGACGAGCTGCGCTACACCCTGGAGTCCCGGCTGCACGTCCTGCCGAGCTTCGCCACCGTCGCGGGCAACGGCTCGCCCGGCGTCATCAGCGGCCTGTCCATGCCCGGCGTCGAGGTCGACCTCGCCCGCGTCCTGCACGGCGGCCAGTCCCTGCGCCTGCACCGCCCGATCCCGGCCCAGGGCACCGCGACCAGCACCGGCAGGATCGCCGCCGTCTACGACAAGGGCAAGGCGGCCGTCCTCGTCATGCGCACCGAAGTCGCCGACGCCGACGGCCCGTTGTGGACCAACGACGCGCAGATCTTCGTACGGGGAGAGGGGGGATGGGGTGGCGACCGCGGGCCCTCCGCCCGTCTCGAACCACCAACAGGCGAGGCAGACAGGGTAGTTGAGCGTGCCATCCGCGAGGACCAGGCCCTCCTCTACCGCCTCTCCGGCGACTGGAACCCGCTGCACGCCGACCCCGAGTTCGCCAAGCTCGCCGGGTTCGACCGGCCCATCCTGCACGGGCTGTGCACCTACGGCATGACGCTCAAGGCGGTCGTGGACACCCTGCTCGACGGCGATGTGACCCGGGTGCGCTCCTACGACACACGGTTCGCCGGAGTGGTGTTCCCCGGTGAGACGCTGCGCATCCGCATGTGGCGGCAGGGCGACACCGGCGCCGGCGCCGGCGCCGTGCGGGTCGCGGTGAGCGCCGTGGAACGGGACGACGCGCCCGTCCTCGCCGACACGATCGTCGAACACTCCTGAGACAAGCCCGAGTTGAGGGGAGCCGCACCATGCTCGCAGCCGTACTGCACGAGATAGGCCAGGACAAACTGGAGGTCCTCGACGACGTCGAGGCGACGGGCTTCGGACCCGGCCGGGTCAGGATCCGGGTGCGCGCCACGGGGCTGTGCCACTCGGACCTGTCCGCGATGGCCGGCGTACTGCCCCAGCCCGCCCCCTTCGTACCCGGACACGAGGGTGCCGGCGAGATCCTCGAAGTCGGCGAGGGCGTAAGCCACTTGAAGCCCGGTGACCGGGTCGTCGTCTGCTGGCTTCCCGCCTGCGGTGTGTGTCCCGCCTGCAAGCGCGGCCAGACCCAGCTGTGCCTGGCCGGGTTCATGAACGCGGGCACCCCCAACTTCAAGCGCCCCAGCGGCGATGTGTTCGGCTTCGCGGGCACCGGCACCTTCGCCGAGGAGGTCGTCGTCGACGCGGGCTGCGCCGTGCCGATCCCCGACGACGTGCCCTTCGACATCGCCGCCCTCATCGGCTGCGGGGTCACCACCGGACTCGGCGCCGCCCTCAACACCGCTGACGTGGAAGCCGGTTCGTCGGTCGCCGTGATCGGCTGCGGGGGCGTCGGCATCTCCGCGATCCAGGGCGCCCGGCTCAAGGGCGCCGCCGAGATCGTCGCCGTCGACCCGGTCGCCTCGCGCCGTGAGGCCGCCCTCAAGTTCGGTGCCACGAGGGCGATTTCACCGGACGAGCTGCCCACGGCCAAGCAGGAGGTCACCGGCGGCGAGGGCTTCGACTACGTCTTCGAGGTCGTCGGCCGCTCCGCCACCGCCCGCACCGCCTACGAGAACACCCGGCGCGGCGGCACCCTCGTCGTCGTCGGCGCGGGCGCCCTGGACGACTATCTCCAACTCAGCATGTTCGAGCTGTTCTTCGACGAGAAGCGCATCCTGCCCTCGATGTACGGCGGGGGAGACGTGCTGCGTTCCTACGAGCGCACGATCGCCCTGTGGCGCGCGGGCCGCGTCGACCTGGAGAGCCTGATCACCCACCGGGTGCCGCTGGCCGACATCAACGAGGCCCTCGACCAGATGCGCCAGGGGACGGCCCTGCGTACGTGCATCGAGATCTGATCCCCGATTCCCCTGTGCTGAAAGGACCTTGATGTCACTGCCACTTGAGGGCCTCTCCGCGATCGTCACCGGCGCCGGACGCGGGCTCGGCCGGGCCGAGGCGCTGGAGCTCGGCCGGCTCGGCGCGGCCGTCGTCGTCAACGACTACGGACAGCCGGGCCGGGACGGTTCGGGGGAGGCGTCCGCCGGTCCCGCCGAAGAGGTCGCCGCCGAGATCCGCGAGGCGGGCGGACGCGCCACCGCCCACACCGGGGACGTCGCCGACTTCCAACAGGCCGCCGAACTGGTCGAGTTGGCGATCGCCGAGTTCGGCGGGCTCGACATCCTCGTCAACAACGCGGGCATCCTGCGCGACCGCATGGTCTTCTCCATGACGGAGGGGGAGTGGGACGCGGTGATCCGGGTCCATCTCAAGGGCCACTTCAACACGACCCACTTCGCGGCCAGGCACTGGCGCGAGCGGTCCAAGGCGACCGGCGCACCGGTGTACGGGCGGATCGTGAACACCTCGTCCGAGGCGTATCTCGCGGGCTCGGCGGGACAGCCCAACTACGCGGCCGCGAAAGGCGGAATCGTCGGCCTGACCACCTCCACGGCCCTCGCCCTCGCCAAGTACGGCGTGACCGCGAACGCCATCTGCCCACGCGCCCGCACCCGGATGACCGAGGACGTCTTCGCCGGGTTCGGGGAGAACGGTGACGGCCTCGACCCCCTCGCACCCGAGCATGTCGCCCCGCTCGTCGGCTACTTGGCCTCACCCGCCGCCGAACGCGTCAACGGACAGCTCCTCGTCGTCCACGGCGGCATGGTCGCGATCGTCGAACGCCCGCACGTGCAGGCCAAGTTCGACAGCAAGCAGGACATCTTCAGCTACGACGAGCTGGACGCCGTACTCACTCCGCACTATGCGGAGCGACCGCAGGGGGAGACGTTCGCGGCGGCCGAGGTGCTGGGACTCAAGCGGGAGCCGGGCACGGCGTAGGGAACGCGGCGGCCCCGCTCGTCAGGAGACGAGCGGGGCCGTGTCGTGCGCGATGGCGCAGGGCGTCCGACGTGTCGTCAGACAGCCGCGTACTTCGACTGCGTGGACTGCTCGGACGGCTTGCGGTGACGGCCGTGGGCGGCCGAATCGCCGTCCTGCGCCGAGACTGGGCCCCGGTGCTTGCCGTGGCCGGAGGCCTCGTGTGTGTCGGCAGACATGGTCTGCCCGGTGTTCGTGTCGTTCATCGGATACTTCACCCCGTAGCAACATGATCCTTCTTACAGCCCGGCGATCTTATCCAGCCGTTCCCGGGGTGAAGCGAGACGGCCTGCCGTCCGGAACGACTTCGTTACCGAGCCACACCACTTCGTTACCCGACCGCCACCCGGCCTTTAAGCGGAGCCTCCCGCAACGGCACCGGACGCGGCGCGACCGGCACCGGAGGATCCGGTTGTGACGGTGCCGACGGTGACGGCGCGGCCTCCCCAGGCGCGCCCCCCGTCCCGTCCCGAACCGGATCCTCCGGGCGTGTTTCCCCCGTACCCCCCACGCCCCCCGCCGCCGCAGGGGATCCCACGTCCCCTGCTTCCCCCGGGCCCCCCGTCCCCCTGGGCACCGCGAACCGCGCCACACCGCACGGCACTTCCCGTGTGGCGTACGGCAGTCGCAGCACCCCGTCCTCGGTCCACAGCCCGGCGCCCGCCAACCACCCCTCGGGCGCCGGGAGTTGGAGCAACTGCCGCTCGGCGGGCCGCCATACGGCGAACCAGGTGCCGGCCGGCCCGTCGACGCGCAGCGCGACCCCGCAGTTCTCCGGCATCAGCACCTGCCCCGGCTGGATCGCGAACGGCGTCACCGTGCAGTCCGGCAGCCGCAGGCACTCCGGGAACCGCACCGGCAGCGTGGAGCCGATGACCCCCCAGCCCAGCCGCTCCTCCCGCCCCGGCGACGGCGCGTCCGAGCTGATGAGGAGCAGCCCGCTGTCGGGATCGGCCGCGAGCAGCCGGTCGTCGCTGTCCGCGGCGATCTGCAGCAGCGGCGACACCTCCCCGTCCCGCTCCAGGTCGACCACGATCGCCTTGGTCCGCCCGCCGACCTCCCGGTCCAGGGCCAGCATCCGCCCGGCCCGGTCCAGCCAGACCCCTCCCGAACACCGCCCCGGGACCATCGCGAGATGCTCCGGCCCGAACGCCCCGCCCGCCACCAGCCACACGGCGGTCGAGCGCCGGCCCACGGCGAGGGCGTACGCCTTCTCGCCCCCCGGCGCGGGCGGCAGCAGCCGTAGCCGGGTGTCGGGGTCCGGGCACTCGATCGCGCCGAGCAGCAGCTCACCCGTGCCCGGGCCGGTCGGGTAGAGCAGCGAGAACGCGTGCCGCCCGTCGACCAGCCGCCGGATGAGCACCCGTCCGTCGCTCATCGGCTGGACCTCGGTGCCGGGTTCCTCCGGCTGGTTGCCGGGCAGGGGCACGGCGTACGGCTCGGGGCCGTCCAGCGTCCACCGCTCCGGGAACAGACAGTCGCCGGCCGGCGCGAGGCGGGCGGCGTACGCCCCGTCCGCGGTGATCGCACACGTGGTGCCACCGTTCCGCGGGTCCCCGCAGTCGTCTCCGCAGTCGTCCCCGTCCTCGTCCGCCGCCGTGGGCTCGATCGCACAGGCCGTCATGGTTCGGTCACCTCCGGCCACGAAACTAGTTTTCGCACGTACGGACGTGGGACCGATGAGCAGCCGCTTCACCAATAAGGGTGGCCAAGTAACGATTCGCCTGAGGAAACCGGGGCGGGTGTGCTGAACGGGGCCGTAGGCCCGCATACGGCGGCTTCAGCGGTTCAGCCGCACAGTGCGGCCAGGTAGCCTTTCCCCGTGCCCCGTCAGTCCGTACCCCGCCTGTCCGAAGTCATCGCCGCGCTGGAGAACCTGTGGCCCGCCGAGCGGGCCGAGTCCTGGGACGCGGTCGGCACCGTCGTGGGCGACCCGGACCAGGACGTCACCCGCGTGCTGTTCGCCGTGGACCCGGTCCAGGAGATCGTCGACGAGGCGGTGAAGCTGGGCGCCGACCTGCTGGTCACCCACCACCCCCTCTACCTGCGCGGTACGACCACGGTCGCGGCCTCCACCTTCAAGGGCCGCGTGGTGCACACCCTGATCAAGCACGACGTCGCGCTGCACGTCGCCCACACCAACGCCGACCGCGCCGACCCGGGAGTCTCCGACGCCCTCGCGGGCGCGCTGGACCTCAGGGTCGTAGGACCGCTCGTACCGGACCCGACCGATCCGGAAGGCCGCAGGGGCCTGGGCCGGATCTGCGAGCTGGACCACCCCCTGACCGTCCGCGGCCTCGCGGCCCGAGCCGCCGAGCGCCTGCCCGCGACCGCGCAGGGCATCCGCGTCGCGGGCGACCCCGACGCCCTGGTCCACCGGATCGCGGTGAGCGGCGGCTCCGGCGACAGCCTCTTCGACGACGTACGAGCGGCAGGCGTGGACGCCTTCCTCACCGCGGACCTCCGCCACCACCCGGTATCAGAGGCCCGCGCCCAGAACTCTCAGACCTCTCAGAACCCTCTCGCGCTGCTCGACGCGGCGCACTGGGCCACCGAGTGGCCCTGGTGCGAGCTGGCCGCCGCCCAGCTCGACGAGATCTCCGACCGCGAGGGATGGGACCTGCGGGTCCATGTCTCCAAGACGGTCACCGACCCCTGGACCGCCCACGCGGCGTCCACCACCACACCTGACAAACCTGGAGCCCCCAACTGAACGCCGCGCCCGCCGACCAGATCCGACTTCTCGACGTCCAGGCCCTCGACGTACGCCTCTCGCAGCTCGCGCACAAGCGCAACTCCCTGCCCGAGCACGCCGAGATCGACTCGCTGACCAAGGACCTCACCCAGCTGCGCGACCTGCTCGTGGCCGTGCAGACCGAGGAGAGCGACTGCGCCCGCGAGCAGACCAAGGCCGAGCAGGACGTGGACCAGGTGCGCCAGCGCGCCACCCGCGACCAGCAGCGCCTCGACTCGGGCGCCGTCACCTCGCCCAAGGACCTGGAGAACCTCCAGCGCGAGATCGTCTCCCTCGCCAAGCGCCAGGGAGACCTGGAGGACATCGTCCTGGAGGTCATGGAGCGCCGTGAGTCCGCGCAGGAGCGCACCGCCGAACTGACCGAGCGGGTCGCTTCCGTGCAGGGCAGGATCGACGACGCGACCGCCCGCCGCGACGCCGCCTACGAGACCCTAGACGCCGAGGAGGCCACGGCCGAGAAGGAGCGCGAGGTCGTCTCGGCCACCATCCCCGCGGACCTCCTCAAGCTCTACGACAAGCTCCGCCAGCAGCAGGGCGGCATCGGCGCGGCCAAGCTGTACCAGCGCACCTGCCAGGGCTGCCGCCAGGAGCTCGCCATCACCGACTTCAACGAGGTCCGCGCGGCGGCCCCCGACACGGTCGTCCGCTGCGAGAACTGCCGCCGCATCCTGGTCCGCACGTCCGAGTCCGGCCTGTAAGGAGCCTGCGCCGTGCGGGAGTTCATCGTCGAGGCCGACGGCGGTTCCCGGGGCAACCCGGGGCCCGCGGGCTACGGTTCCGTCGTCATCGACGCGACGACGGGGGAGACGTTGGCGGAAGCGGCCGAGTACATCGGCATCGCCACGAACAACGTCGCCGAGTACCGGGGTCTGCTCGCCGGCCTCCGCACGGCCCACGCCCTGGACCCGTCGGCCTCCGTCCACGTCCGCATGGACTCCAAGCTGGTCGTCGAGCAGATGTCGGGCCGCTGGAAGATCAAACACCCCGACATGAAGCCGCTGGCGGCAGAGGCGGCCACCGTCTTCCCGCCCGAGCAGGTGACGTACGAGTGGATCCCGAGGGCCGAGAACAAACACGCTGACCGCTTGGCCAACGAGGCGATGGACGCGGGGAAGCGGGGCGGGCAGTGGTCGGCGTCAGACTCAACGGCGGAACTTCGCAGCATAGGCTCGGCTGAGGCTTTTCGGGGGCGCGGGACCCATGCGAAGCCATCCAACGCAGGCTCAGCTGAGGCTTTTCAGCGTCGCGGAACACACGCCGAGCCTTCCAACGCAGGCTCAGGCGAGGCTTTTAAGGGGCGCGGGGAACTGCGCGACCAGCCCCCACCGGCCGCCACTGTGACGACAACGGACAAAACCACAGCCGACACCCGCGCAGCCCGCAACGTAGCGACCCCCCGCGCCGGTTGGGCCCCCGCAGACATGGGCGCCCCCGCAACGTTCGTCCTCCTGCGCCACGGCGAAACCCCCCTGACCCCCCAGAAGCGTTTCTCAGGCAGCGGCGGCACCGACCCCTCCCTCTCCCCCGTCGGCCAGGACCAAGCCACCCGAGCAGCAACCGCGTTGGCAGCCCGAGGCACGATCCAGCACATCATCGCGTCCCCCCTGGCCCGCACAAGGGAGACAGCCGCAGCCGTAGCAGACCGCCTGGGCCTGGACGTGACGATCGAAGAGGGCCTGCGCGAAACGGACTTCGGCGCCTGGGAGGGCCTCACCTTCGGCGAGGTACGCGAGCGCTACCCCGAAGACCTGACCACCTGGTTGGCCGACCCCACGGCCCAACCCACCGGCGGCGGCGAGAGTTTCGCGGACACGGCAACCCGAATCGCCGCCACCCGGGACAAGCTGACCGCGGCCTACGCGGGCCGCACCGTCCTCCTCGTCACCCACGTCACCCCGATCAAGACGTTCGTCCAACTCGCCCTGGGCGCACCGCCGGAGTCCCTGTTCCGCATGGAACTCTCGGCCGCATCGATCTCGGCGGTGGCGTACTACGCCGACGGCAACGCGAGCGTACGACTCTTCAACGACACGTCCCACCTACGCTGAGCGCCGAGGCTTCACGGGCCAGCACTTCGATCCGCCCCCAGTCCCGCGCGGCCACCGCATCCGCCGGAATCATCCAACTCCCGCCCACACACCCGACGTTGGGCAACGCCAGGTAGCCGGGCGCGGAGTCGACCCCTATCCCCCCGGTAGGACAGAACCGAGCCTGCGGCAACGGCCCCGCCAGCGCCTTGAGATACGCCGTACCCCCCGAGGCCTGAGCCGGGAAGAACTTCATCTCCCGCACCCCGCGCTCCAACAACGCGACAACCTCGGACGTGGTCGACACCCCCGGCAGGAACGGCACCCCGGCCCCCTGCATCGTCTCCAGCAGCAGCTCGGTCCACCCGGGACTGACGAGGAACCGCGCCCCCGCCCCCACGCACTCCTTCACCTGCCCCGGAGTCAGCACGGTCCCCGCCCCCACCACGGCCCCCGGCACCTCACCCGCGATCGCCCGCAAGGCCTCCAGCGCGACCGGCGTCCGCAAGGTCACCTCGATCGCCGGCAACCCGCCCGCCACCAGCGCCCGCGCGAGCGGCACCGCATCGGCGACGTCCTCGATGACGACGACGGGCAGCACGGGAGCGAGATCGAGCAGGCCGGAGGAAGGCCATGGCGAGGAAGACATGCCCTCATCCTGCCGAGCCGATGCACCACACGCAAAGCTCATTGCGCACACTGCAACGCACGCGCTCAAAAACCCTCAGTGACGCTTGAAAACCCTCGCTCGAAACCCCTAGTGGATCTCGTCCACCAACACATCCAGCGCCCAAGCCCGCCCCGCCTGCGAAGGCGCCTCCGCCTCCACCACATACCCCAAGTCCCGCAACGCCTCCACCAGCTCACCCGGCGACCCCGGCGCCCCCGCAGAGGTCAGCAGACTCCGCACGATCCGCCCCTTCGTCGCCTTGTTGAAGTGGCTGACGACCTTCCGCGTCGGCGCGTGCAGCACCCGTACGGTCGCCGTCCGCCCCGCGACCTCGCCCTTCGGCTTCCAAGCCGCCGCGTACGCCGACGACCGCAGATCCAGCACCAGCCCGTCCCCGGCGACCTCCGGCAGCACGGCCGCCATCGGCGCCCGCCAGTGCGCGCCCAACGCGCCGAGCCCGGGCAGCCGTACCCCCATCGAGCAGCGGTACGACGGAATCCGGTCCGTCACCCGCACCGCGCCCCACAACCCGGAGAACACGAGCAGCGAGCGCGCGGCGCGCTTCTTCGCGGCCGGTTCGAGCGAGGCCAGGTCGAGGGCGTCGTAGAGAACCCCCGTATAGATCTCCCCGGCGGGCCGTGCGCCGGCCGTCCGCAGGTCGACGTTCTTCGCGATCTCGCCGCGCAGTCCCTCGCTGAGCCCGAGGACCTCGCGTGCCTTGTCCTCGTCGGCGGCGCACAGGTCGACGAGTTCGTCGAGTACGGCCGCGCGGGCGTCGGCGAGTCCCGGCAGGGAGAGCGATTCCGGCTTGAGGGGGGCACCGCGGCCGGAGGAGGCCTTGCCTTCGGACGGCGGCAGCAGGACGAGCACGGCGGGTTTCTCCTTAGGGGACTTCTGGGGGGGGAACTTCTGGCTCACGTGGGGCTTGCGTCAGCGTAAAGGGTGCGGGTCTGCGGATTGTGCCTACGCTCGTGTCATGCCCAGCCGCCGTATCCGGGTGACCGGCGCCCCCGAAGCCCCGCTCCGCGCCGCCCTCACCGCACTCCGCACCGAACTCGGCGTACCCGAGAGCTTCCCGCCGGAGGTACTGGCGGAGGCGGAACGGGCGGCGAAGTCCCCGGTGCCGCCCGCCGAGGACGCCACCGGCATCCCCTTCTTCACCATCGACCCGCCCACGTCCATGGACCTGGACCAGGCGATGCACCTGTCCCGTAGGGGGAGCGGTTTCCGGGTCCGGTACGCCATCGCCGACGTCGCCGCCTTCGTGGTCCCCGGCGGCGCGCTGGACGCGGAGGCCCACCGGCGGGTCACCACCCTCTACTTTCCCGACGAGAAGACCCCGCTGCACCCGCCCCTGCTGAGCGAGGGCGCCGCGAGCCTGTTGCCGGACGTGGCCCGGCCGGCGGTGCTGTGGACGATCGACCTGGACGCGGACGGCCGTACGTCCGCCGTGGACGTCCGTCGCGCGCTCGTCCGCAGCCGGGCCAAACTCGACTACGCCACCGCGCAGCGGCGCATCGACGCGGGCACCGCCGAGGAGCCGCTCGCGCTGCTGAAGGACATCGGCGAGGCACGCGAACGCCTTGAGGTCGAGCGCGGCGGCATCTCGCTCAACGTGCCCGAGCAGGAGATCGTCGAGCGCGACCACACCTACGAACTCGCCTACCGCGCCCCGCTCCCCGCCGACGGCTGGAACGCCCAGATCTCCCTCCTCACCGGCATGGCCGCCGCCGACCTGATGCTCACGCACGGCACCGGCGTCCTGCGCACCCTGCCCACCGCCCCCGACGGCGCCGTCGGCCGTCTGCACCGCACCGCGCACGCCCTGCACATCGACTGGCCGCACCACATGTCGTACGCCGAACTCATCCGCTCCCTCGACCCGCACCTCCCGCACCACGCGGCCTTCCTCCAGGAGTGCACGACCCTGCTGCGAGGCGCGGGCTACACGGTCTTCCGCGACGGCAACCTCCCGCCCGTCACCACCCACGCGGCGGTGGCCGCCCCCTACACCCACTGCACAGCGCCCCTACGACGGCTCGTCGACCGCTACGCCGCCGAACTCTGCCTGGCCCCCTCCTCCCCACCCGCCTGGGTCCTGGCCGGCCTCGACGCCCTCCCCAAACAGATGGCCGACGGCACCCGCCTCGCGGGCACCGTCGAGCGCGAGTGCGTCGACATCGTCGAGGCGGCGCTGCTCAAGGACCGCGTCGGCGACCTCTTCGACGGTTATGTGGTGGACGTCGAGGAACGCCAACCCACCGTGGGAAAGGTGCAGTTGGACACCCCGGCCGTCGTCGCCCGCCTCGAAGGCGGCACGACCCCGCTGCCGTTGGGGGAGCGGCTGCGCGTCCGGCTCACCCAGGCGGTCCCGGGGACGTCGAAGGTACGGTTCGCGCCCGCCTGACCGCGTCCGCAAGGGTTTCTACGACGAGTGCGGCGTCGTCGGCGTGGAAGTGGACGGTGTCGACCTCCCGCCGTCGGCCGAGGAGTGTGAAGTGGGCTACGGGCTCGGTGAGTTGGAGGGTGACGGAGGTGCGGAAGCCGACGGGGAGATCGAGTTCGCCGTCGGACCGGCGCCGGGCCACCTGCAACTCGCCCTCGGCGGAGGCGATATGACCCAGCGGGACGATCACGTCCGCGCGGGCGGCCCGGCGGAGCCGTAGCCCCTGGTCGTCCAGCAGGTGCGGGCGGGCGACGGCGGCCGCGTGCAGGGCGGCGACGGACGCGACCGCGAACAGGCCCAGGA
This sequence comes from Streptomyces sp. NPDC048504, assembly GCF_043200035.1. Lineage (NCBI taxonomy): Bacteria > Bacillati > Actinomycetota > Actinomycetes > Kitasatosporales > Streptomycetaceae > Streptomyces > Streptomyces sp. NPDC048504. The sequence continues at coordinate 151,369 of NZ_JBICXA010000009.1, read as the reverse complement.
CCGGCACCACTTGGTGGAGGACCGGTGAGTCCCGCAGCAGTACCGACATGGTGAGCGTCTCCAGGACGCACGCGAGCGCCGACCCGGCCACCAGGGCCCGTCGCGCCCGCGCATACCCGAACACCCGCCCGCCGCCTGCCCAGTTGGTCCTCATGGGGTCAGTTCAGATGCTGACGTCGCGGCAGTGTCAAGCGCCAAGCGGCGCGCCGAACCAGAGTCCCAGTGCCTCCGAGGGGTCGTCCTCGGTGCCGTCCGTGTCCGACGCCCAGGCGGTGAACCCGTCGGGGCGCACCAACAGCCCGGCCAGTTCCGGGTGTTGGGGGCAGCTGGTGGTCAGCACGTCGACCAGGCCCTCGTAACCGGCCGCGCGGGCCCGGAGTTCGGGGTCGTCGGTGAGGTCGAGGAGGAGGGCGCGGCCGGTGTGGAGGTGGTCGCCCAGGCGGGTGCCGTCGGCGAGTTCGAGGTCGGGGGCGCTGCGGCCGGTCAGCGGGTGGTCGCCGGGGAGGTCGTAGCGCTGCCAGGCGCCGGAGATCCGCTTGACGAAGTACGTCGTGCCGTCGACCGTCCCCGCGAGGTCGCTGATGATCCCGCGCAGGGCACGGGCGTGGGCGTCGGGGCGCATGACCGCGATCTGGGCGCGCGTCCAGTCCAGCACCCAGGAGCCGATCGGATGCCGTTCCGCGGTGTAGGTGTCCAGCAGGTCCACCGGGGCCCGGCCGCTCACCACCAGGGCGAGCTTCCAGCCGAGGTTCATCGCGTCCCCGACACCGAGGTTGAGCCCCTGTCCGCCGAACGGCGAGTGCACATGCGCCGCGTCGCCCGCGAGCAGCACCCGGCCCGAGCGATAGGTGTCCGCCTGACGGCAGTTGTCGGTGAACCGGGTCGCCGTGTGCAGCGCGTGCACGGTGACGTCGACTCCGGTCACGCGGCGCACGCTGGCCTGCAACTCCTCGGTGGTGACCGGGGATCGACGGTCGGCGGGCGGCCCGTCGAACTCGATGGAGACCATCCGTCCCGGCATCGGGCCGTAGGTGTACATCCCCGTGCCGGTGGCGTTCCAGCCCTTGCTCAGCCCCTCGGTGCCGGTCATGCCGGCGATCGCCTGGTAGCCGGTGATCTCCGGTGCGGTGCCCGGGAATTGGATCCCGGCGAATTTGCGGACAACGCTGCGGCCGCCGTCGCAGCCGACCAGCCAGCCGGCGCGAATGGTCTGCGGCGCGGAGCCGTCCGTAGGCGCGAGGTGGACGATCACGCCGTCCCCGTCGCCGTCGGCGTCGTAGCCAATCAACTCGACCTGCCTGCGCACCTCGGCGCCGAGTTCGCCGGCACGCCGGCCGAGCAGCCGCTCCAGCGGGGCCTGCGGGACGAACCGGCCGACCTCGCCGGGCGGACCGACCTCCGCGAAGGCGGGGTCCGACGCGTCGAGGAGATCGGCCCGCAGCGTGATCCCGGCGAAGTGCCCGGCGGACTTCGGCGGCGGGGCGGCTCCCTCGCCGCCGCTCTGCGTCCGCAGGAACTCCTTCATGCCGTTCGCCGTCTCGACCTGCACCTCGGTCAGCGCTGGCAGCAGCCCCCGCCGGTAGAGGGAGACGGCGGTGAGGGTGTTGATCCCGCCCGCCTTGATCGTCTCGTCCACCTCGGCCAGCCGCTCCGCGACCAGCACCCGCGCCCCGCCGAGCCGCAGCTCACAGGCGAGCAGCAGCCCGATGGGTCCGGCTCCGGCGATGACGACGTCGTAGTTCGTGTCGGTGTTCATGCCTTAAGTGTAGTCACTAAAAAATTATGTTGGCTACACTGTTCTCGTGAACGAGAGCGCGAGTGAGAACAAGGGCGTGAGCGAGAGCAAGGACGCGGCCGAGCTGCCGCTGAGGGAGCGCAAGAAGCGGGCGACCCGGCAACGCATCTCGAACGTCGCCTCGGCGCTGTTCCGGGAGCGCGGCTTCGACCAGGTGTCGGTGGCGGAGGTCGCGCGCGCCGCCGAGGTGTCGACGATGACCGTCTTCAACTACTTCCCGCGCAAGGAGGACCTGTTCCTCGACCGCATCCCGGAGGCGGTCGAGATGTTCAGCGGAGCCGTACGCGACCGCGCCCCCGGCGAGACCCCGCTGGCCGCGCTCCGCCGCCTCGCCCTCGAACTCCTCGACCGGCGCCACCCGTTGGCCGGCCCGGACAGCGGATTCCCGGACTTCTGGGAGGTCGTGGCCGACTCGCCCGCCCTGCGCGCCCGGGGCCGCGAAGCCCTGGAGGAGATCGAGAACGCCCTGGCCACCGCCCTCGCCGAGACCGCCCCGGACACCCCCGACCCCGCCCTGACCGCGGCCCTGACCGTCGCCGCGTACCGCACGGTCTACGTCACCACCGCGCGCCGCGTCTTCGCGGGAGAGGGCGCGGAAGGACTCGTAGATGATCATCGGGCACGGATCTGCGCGGCCTTCGACGCGTTGGAGCGGGCGCTCACCCCGGCATGACACGCGGCCCCCGCGCGTTGCACCCTGTGGAGGAAGGGGGTGCGGCCGGTGAGCGCACGTGAGCAGGCACTGTGGACGAGGGCGAGACTGGGCCGCAGTGGCCCGCCGCTCGACCTCCTGACCGCCCGCTTCGACCGGCACGTCTACGCCCCGCACGCGCACGAGGAGTTCACGATCGGCGTCTGCGTCGGCGGCTCGGAACTCATCGACTACCGCGGCGGCCGCATCCGCGCGACCCCGGGCTCCATCGTCGTACTCGCCCCCGGCGAAATGCACACCGGCGGCCCGGGCAGCACCACCGACGGCTACGCCTACCGAGCCCTCTACGCCGACCCCGCCCTCCTCACCGACGGCATCCTCGGCGCCGCTCTCCCGCACTTCCGCGAGCCGCTCCTCGACGACGCCGAACTGGCCGTGGCACTGCGCGCGGCGCACACCCAACTCAGCGCCTGCCCCGACCCGTTGGAGGCGGAGTCCCGCCTCCCGTGGCTCCTCACGGCCCTCGCCCGCCGCCACTCCACATCGAGCCCGGCACCGGACGAGATCCCGGGCGCGGCCTGGGTGGCCCACGCGGTGAGGGACCGCCTGGCGGACGAACTGCTGACCCCGCCGTCGCTCTCCTCCCTGGCGGCGGACTTCGGCCTGTCCCGCTACCAACTCCTCCGCGCCTTCCGTACGACGATGGGGATACCGCCGTACGCCTGGCTCGCCCAGTACCGGGTGACCCGGGCGCGCGGGCTGCTGGAGGCGGGCGGGCGGCCCGCCGAGGTGGCGGCACAGGTGGGCTTCGCGGACCAGGCGCATCTGACGCGGTGGTTCCGGCGGGTGCTGGGGGTGACGCCGGCGGCGTACCGCAACAGCGTTCAAGACTCCCTATGAGGGGGCGGCGCAGACTCGCCGTATGACTGCACGCGGCTGGTTCCTGTTCTCCCTGATGGGAGTGGTCTGGGGCGTCCCCTACCTGATGATCAAGGTGGCGGTGGACGCCCCGCTGTCCCCGTCCATGGTCGTCTTCACCCGCTGCGCCCTGGGCGCCGTACTCCTGCTGCCCTTCGCCCTACGACAGGGCGGCCTCGCCGGCACACTCCGGACGCACTGGCGCCCGATGCTGGCCTTCGCGTGCATCGAGATCATCGTCCCGTGGTTCACGCTGACGGACGCGGAACGGCACCTGTCCAGCTCTACGGCGGGACTGCTGATCGCGGGCGTACCGATCGTGGGCGTGGTGACGGCGAGGTTCTTCGGCGACGCGGAACGGCTGGGGGCGCGACGGGTGGCGGGCCTCGCCCTGGGCCTGTCCGGGGTCACGGTCCTCACGGTCCCGCACCTGACGGGCGGCGACGCGCGCTCGCTGGCGGAGGTGCTGCTGACGGTGCTGGGCTATGCGACGGCGCCGCTGATCGCGGCCCCCCACCTGAAGGACGTCCCGACACTCCAACTGACCGCCCCGTGCCTGGCGTTGGCGGCGATCGTCTACGCCCCCGCGGCGGCGCTCACCTGGCCGTCCTCGGTCCCGTCCCCCCAGGTCCTGGCGTCCCTCGCCGGCCTGGGCGTGATCTGCACGGCGGTGGCGTTCGTGGCCTTCCTGGAACTGATCAAGGAGGTCGGCCCGACGCGTTCGACGGTGATCACGTACGTCAACCCGGCGGTCGCGGTGGCGGCGGGCGCGCTGTTCCTGGGGGAGAGCCTGACGGTGGGGATCGCGGTGGCCTTCACGTTGATTCTGGCGGGGTCGGTGCTGGCGACGGCGGGGTCGGGCGGATCGGGGGGATCGTCGGGGTCGGGCGAACCGGTGAGGTCGGCGGTTCCGGGAGAGCCGATGGGATCGGCGGTACCTGGAGGATCGGCGGGATTGGGTGAGCCGGTGGGGCCGTGAGGTCGGTGGGGCTGGTCGAACCGGCGAGGTCGGAAGGGTCGGCGGGACGGGGTGAACTGTGGGGCCGTAGGGATCGGCGAGGCTGGTCGACCGGTGGGCCGGAAGCATCGGGCGACGGTCGAGGGGGCGGCGCCCGCCCGGTAGCATGGTCGACACGGCAGACGAGCCGGGCGGACGGCCGCGTGGAGTGCCCCTAGGGGGACTTCCCGAGGAACGTCCGGGCTCCACAGGGCAGGGTGATGGCTAACGGCCACCCGGGGTGACCCGCGGGACAGTGCCACAGAAAACAGACCGCCCGGCGCTTCGGTGCCGGGTAAGGGTGAAACGGTGGTGTAAGAGACCACCAGCGCCTGAGGCGACTCAGGCGGCTAGGTAAACCCCACCCGGAGCAAGGTCAAAAGGAGCGGCCGCCTCGCAAGAGGCGCGGCTCTGCGCGGACGTTCGAGGGCTGCCCGCCCGAGTCCGCGGGTAGACCGCACGAGGCCGGTGGCAACGCCGGTCCTAGATGGATGGCCGTCGCCGGGGGGATCGTGAGGTCCTCCCGGACACAGAACCCGGCGTACGGCCCGGCTCGTCTGTCGGTAGGGCTCTGACCTGGACTTATGGCCTGGGCAGGGCCCTTTCCTGTGTCCGGTGGTTTCCCGCTTGTACCTGCGAGAGTTCCTGGGAGTTCCCGTGGATGTGTGCACGCGTTGGCCGGGAGCCGGGGCTTCAACCTGGACCTGTGAATTCGGGCTCTGTGCGCTCTCGTGGTGGCCGGAGTCGCGGCCTACGCCTCGTATGTTCATCAGCGGGAGTTCGCGCTGCAGGGTGGGGCCGATACGGTCAGTGCTTCGTTGTGGCCGTTGTCCGTGGACGGGCTCCTGCTCCTGGCAACGGTCGCCCTGCTGAAGCCCGCAGCGCCGCACGCGCGCCGGGCGAAAGGCGCGGTGTGGGTAGCTTTCCTACTGGGGATCGCGGTCTCGCTGGCGGCGAATATCGCGGCGGCGCCGGCTCCGGAGTGGAAGCCGGTCCTCGTCGCCGGATGGCCTCCCGTCGCCTTGTTGCTGTCGGTGGAACTCCTGGTACATCGCCCGGTTGACCGGCTGGATGTGACGACGGGCCAAACGGGAGAGGGAGGCGGCCACACGAAGGGCGAGCTGTTGCAGCAGGACGACGATCCGTTGCCGCCGCGGGCTCGCATGGTCGATGCCCGGCGCCGGGAACTGCATCAACGACCCGTTTCGGCCGAGATGCTGCGAAAGGAACTGCGCCTCGGCGCGAGGTGATCGAGACAGTTGGCCGCGCTCGTACGGGGGGAGCCGGAGTGGCGACGGCGCGACAGAGGTGTTCCGTAATTGGGCAAATGAACCGCAGGGGCAGAGGGCGTCCAGAGGCTAGGCGAGGTTGTCGGTTGTCTCGGTAGGGGTGGCCGTGCTGAGAGTTCGGAGCGCGCCGAGGGCGTTGACCCGCTGGTCTTCCAGGTCGTTGTAGATGTGGCGGAGGGCGGTGGCCTAGGGGCCGTCGGCGGGGCAGTTCTGGGCCTGTTGCAGGAGATTGTGCTGGCGGCGGGAGACGTCGCTCAGTAGGAGGTGCAGCCGGTCGCGTTCGCCTTGGCGTGGGTGGCGTCGCGGTGTTGGGCGGGTTCGAGGGTGGTGCCCAACGGATCGGGCCGGTGGGGGCAGAGCACATGGTCGGTGTAGCAGGCGGCGAGCGCGTCCAGCAGGAGATCCTCGCGGATGTAGGCAGTTTTGGGGCGGCCGGTGTAGGTGTCGGGTCGGCCGCGGTTGTTGGCTCGGGGCTGGCAGCAGTAGTTGGTGATGCCTTTGCGGTGTTTGCCGAACATGCGCCGGTTGCAGGCGTGCAGGAGCATGCCGCATAGCACGTAGGTGTGGTTCGTCTGCGGATGGGCGTTGACGGTGTCCCTGGTCCGGAAGCCTCGGTTGCCCGGCGGTTTCTGGGTGAGGGCGTCGTACGTCCACTTGGGGATCAGTGGTTCGTGTACCGATTGGGGTGACCACACCCACAGAACAGGGTGGGGGCGTTGTAGGCACCGCTTCGGGAGCGGCTGGCGTGCCGTGCGCGAGGGCCGGCCAGCCGAGAGGAGCATCAGGACGAGGGTGGTGGCTCCGAATGCACCGTGGGCGCTGACCACGGGCACGGACAGGTGGCACATCAAGGCCCCCTGACTTCCCAGAAGTGGCACATCAAGGCCCCCTGACTTCCCAGAACGGGAGAACGAGCCAGATGCGGCACCCACAGCATCGTCCGTACCCGGCCGGGGCGGGAGGCCCGCCCCTACATCGCATCAAGGATGAACAGCTGCCTGCCGGCCATCGTTTCGCAGGCCTGTCGGAAGGTCCATTTTGGGGCCCTGACAGTCGTTGGCGCGTCCCGTAAGATTCCGACTACTGTGTGCCACAGCAGGGGGACATTGGGGGGCTTTCGTGCTCGATGCGAAGCAGCATCAGGGCAAGTTCGGCGAAGACTACGTCCGTGTGCTGGCCTCTGCGGCGGGGCTGATCGTCCTGCAAGGCGATCTCGACGCGGACGGGGTCGACCTCGGGTTCCGCGCCACCGGCCGCTACGGACGGACGCTGTCGCCCACTGTCGAGGCTCAGATCAAGACATGGTCGGCGCCGTCCGTGTCGTCCGGCCACCTGAACTTCCGCGGGCTCAACGAGTGGCAGTTCAACAGGCTCGTCGGTCCCGACTTCACCGTGCCCCGCTTTCTGTTCGTCATCTGCGTCCCAGCCGACAACCAGGCGTACGCGGCCATGAGCACCGACGGTGTGATGCTCCGTCACCTCGGCTATTTCGTCTCGCTTCGTTCCGAGGAGCCGATCAAGGACCCCGACCGTCGCCGAAAGCGTCCGGTCAGAGTTCCGACAGCGAACGTGCTCACCGCCGCCTCACTGCGCCGGCTCGCCGAGACGCAGTCCGACTGGTAGGGGAACCGATGACGATTCCGCTGAAGGTCGACGACATCGCCAGCTATCTGGCGGAAACGGGCTGGGAGCGGAATCCACAAGGCTGGCGCGGAGCGAGTGTCTGGCAACACCCGGGCGACTACGAGGTGTTGGTACCCGCTCGCGACGGCATGGGCGACAACGACCGCCGAGTACGGGAGATCCTGCGCTGTCTGTGCGCGCTGGAGGACCGGCCGGCGGGCGACATCGCCCTGGAGATCGCCAGACCGCAGCTGGACAAGCAGTCCTTCCGCACGTTTCCCACCGGCCACGACCCCGGCTACACCTCGCTGCTCCTGGGTACGCAGACGGTGCTGGGTGTCCGCAACCTCCTGACGGTGGCGGCGCGCACCGTCGTGCAGGGTCCGCACTTCGCCTTCGCCGGCCGGCAACCGGGCGTGGTGGGCGACCTCTTGCGCGCAGCCGAACTCGGCCCCTCCCGCGCCGGGAGCTACGTCGTCGAGATCCGGGTGGCGGCGGACGCGACGGCCCGAACCCCGAGCGGGGAGCAGGTCACCGGTCGGGCCGTGCTGGTCCAGATGCTCGAGGCGGTGAGCGCGGCCCAGGCAGCCGTAGCGGCGGACGCGCCCGCGGCCTTCGACGAGACCGTCACGGCCGGCGTCTCCGCGGATCTGTGCAAGGCGCTCAGTGAACTCTCCGGTTTCGACCGGAGCGAGCCCTTCGAGATCGGCTTCCGGTGGGCGCGCTCGCAGCCACGCGATGTGCCGTCACACGTCGTCGCGTTCCCGGAGACCTCCGGATCACTGCTGCGCGCCGCGTCCCTGCGGCTTCGCGGCCTCAACGCCACCGGTGCCGCTACGGTCTCCGGTTTGGTCGAGGGGCTGCATGACGACTCCTCAGGCATCGACCGGTGGCGGATCAAGGTCCGCGGTGAGCTGCGCACCGAGCACGCCGAACTGGTCGGGAAGGTCGTCTGGGTGCGGCTCCCGGACCAGGCCTCGTACGACCGTGCGATCACCGCGCATCGGGAACGACAGGTGATCACCGTCGTGGGCGAGTTGTCCAGCACGACCGGCCGGGTGGAACTGGTGCCCAGGCGGGGGTTCGACATCTGACCGGATTTCGGCTCATCGAGGAGGGGTACTGTGCCGACGGATTTGACTGTACGGGATCATGCATCGCTGTTCGCCCTGATGGTGGTCGCACGGCCGGTGACCAACCGTGAACTGCGCGAACTCGCCGGCCTGGAGATCACCGCGGCGGTGCGACGGCGAGTGAACCAGGATGCCGAGCGGATCGTGACCAGGAAGCACGGTGCGGTCAACACGCACCAGCTCACGCCCGCGGGCCGGACCTGGTGCGAGTCCGCTCTGGTGGCCGGCCGCCCGGACGGAGCGAAGTTTCCGGCCGGGGTCCTCTATGCGGTGCTGGACAACGTCGGACAGTACCTGGCCCGCTCCGGCACCAAGTTCGGCGAGTTCTTCCAACCCGACGTCGAGGACTGGATCCGCGCGGTCTACACGGAACTCACCGTCCGCCGGAAACCGGGCAGCTGGGTCAGACTGTCGGCGCTGCGCCCATGGCTCGAGAATCTGCCGAGAGGGGCCGTCGACGCCGAACTCGACCGGATGATCGAGCAGCCCGACGTACAGCTGATGGGCGAGCTCAACCAGCGCACGCTCAGCGACGAGGACCGCACAGCCGCCGTCGACATCGGCGGCGAACCCCGCCACCTGCTGCGGATCGGACCGGCGTGAACGGGGAACTCGCCGCCCTGGAGACGCTGTACATCAACACCGCGCTGACCCAGGAAGAGATCTGGAAACCGGTGACCTCCTACCACGTCGACGGCCTTCATCCTGAGGTGTTCCGGCGGCTGGGGAGGGCGATGAACGCCGTCGAGCGCGCCCACTCGCCGGTTGCGACCGTGGTGCGTGGCGAGAGCGGTTCGGGCAAGACGCATCTGCTCGGCTGGACCCGCCACGAGATCCAGCAGCGCGGCGGCTCCTTCTTCTACGTCAAGCTCGTCACCGGCCGGAACTTCTGGGAGAGCGCCGCCGACAGTCTCGTCGACAGTCTCTACCGGGAGGACGAGGGCGGCCAGGAACAACTGATTCGCCTGCTCGACGAGCTTTCGCGCCAGGCTCGCCTCGACACGGACACCCATGCCGCCGTCACTGGCCGGCGCGAGTTGACGCGCGCCCATGTCGATGCGTTCGTTCGGGGGATCCGGACCATCGACCGGCAGGTGGGCAACGAGGCCGCGGACACGGCCCGCGCGCTGGCGCTCCTAGCCTCCGCCGGCGATCCCGTGGAGATCGGCAGGGCCTACTTCGCGCTCAACGACGACGACGGGGACAAGCGCGCCGCCTGGGGGATGTCGCCGGGTGGGCGACAGGCCCAACTCGTCCTCCGCGATCTGACGCGCCTGTTCGCCCTGGCCGGACCGCTGGTGTTCGCCTTCGACCAGCTCGACACCCTGGTGTCCGCCGCGGAGACGTCGTCGCTGACGTCGGCCCCTTCCGGCGAGGGCCGAGCCGCCAAGCGGCTGAGCGGTGAGATCGCCACCGGCCTGATGGAACTGCGGGAGGAAGCCCGCCGGACCCTGATGGTCGTGGCGTGCCACGAGGACACCTGGGAGCAGATTTCGCGGGCGGCAGTCCGGTCCGCCCTGGACCGGTTCGAGGTTCTGCCGACGCTCGGCGCGATTCCCGACGAGGCCACCGCCGGCGCCATCGTCAGCAGCCGCTTTCGGCCCTACTACGAGTCGATGGGGTTCACTCCGCGGTATCCCACCTGGCCGGTCACCTCGGCGGCGCTGGCCGAAGCCCCACACCGTTACACCGCACGGCGGCTGCTCATCCGGGTCCAGAAGCACATCGAGGCGTGTCTGCAGACCGGCACGGTGGCCGAACTGATCTCCCTGGCAGGCGCGGAGCCCACGGCAGCCGCACCGCCCGCACCGGCGAGGGCCGTCAACCTGAGCACCCTGACGGAGTCCTTCGACAAGCTCCGTGCCGAGGCGGACGACCTCGGGCCGCTCGACCCCACGACCGAGGACGGGTTGATGCCCGCTCTGCTGGGCGTGGGGCTGCGGAGTCTGGTCAGGGAACTGGGTGTCGACGAGACGCGGTTCTCCATCGAGACCGACTTCGGCCGCAAGGCGGCGTTGCATGCCCGGTTGCGCTATGTCGTGGACGAGGTCAGCGAGAACGAATTCCACTGGTCCTTCCGGGCGATCGCCGCGAACAACGCCATCGCCGCCCAGAACCGGATCCGCAACGCGGCCGTGGAGGCCGGCCTGATGCCCGACCTGGCGAGCCGCCGACTGATCCTGCTGCGGAACATGCCGTACCCGAGCGGCCCCAAGACCAAGGGCATCAAGGACGACTTCGAGGCGCGGGGCGGGGTGTCGTTACCGATCGGCGCCGCCGACCTCCGGACCCTGGTCGCCCTCCGGGCCATGCTCGACGATCGTACGTCAGGCCTGGACGAATGGTTGCGACAGGAGCACCCCGCTTCCCGCGTCGAGGTCTTCGCGCCGGTGCTGGGAGACCTACGGCAGCATCTCGGCATCGCGACCACGGAAGTCGGCTCCGGGGTGGCGGCGGATGCGGCGGGCATACCGGAGGACGCCGAGGCCGCTCGTACCGAAATCGTCGTCGGAACCACGGTCCGGGGCGGCCGTTCGTTTGCGATACCCATGGAACGACTCCGGATGCACACCGCGGTGGTGGGCGCGGCGGGATCGGGCAAGACGGTCCTGATCAAGCGACTTGTGGAGCAGTGCGCTCTGCGCGGCGTCTCGGTGATCGTGCTGGATCCGAACGACGACCTCGCACGGCTCGGCGACCCCTGGTCACGCCCGCCGAAGGGTTGGACGGACGACCATGAGCGCGAGGCCCGACACTATTTCGCGGATGTCGAAGTGGTGGTGTGGACACCGGGTCTGAACCGGGGACGTCCGATCTCCTTCTACCCGCTTCCCGACTTCGGTCCCGTCCTTGACGACGAGGACGACTTCCCCCGTCTGGTCAGGTCGACCGTGACCTCACTCGCGCCACATGCCGGTGTACGCGGCAGCAGTGCTCGCGCGACCCAGCAGCTGGGGGTACTCAAACGTGCTCTCGAACGGTACGCGCGCGACGGCGGCAAGACCCTGGCCGGCTTCGTCGAGCTGCTCGCCGAGCCTCCGAGCGACATCGTGAACAGCAGGACCAGTCGCTTCGCGGTTCAGATGGCGGACACGCTGGAAGCCGCGATGGAGACCGACCCGCTGTTCGGGGAGTCCGGCGCACCCGCCGATCCCGGCATGCTCCTGATCCCGTCGCCGGGAAAGGCCGCCCGTATCTCGGTGATCAGCTTCATCGGTCTGTCCGGCGACGGACCGGCCCAATTCGTCAGCCGCCTTCAGGCGACCTTGTTCTCATGGTTCAGGGCGCACCCGGTCGGTGACCGTGCCCTGGGCGGGCTGCTGGTGATGGACGAGGCGCAGAACTTCGTGCCCTCCGGCGCATCGAATCCGAGTACGGACAGCACGGTCGAACTCATCCGCCAGATACGCAAGTACGGACTCGGGATAGTCCTCGCCTCACAGCTCCCCAGGGGCATCCACAACCAGGCGCTGGGCAACACCGTGAACCAGTTCATCGGCCGACTCATAGGACCCGCGCACATCGAGGCCGCCCAGACCATGGCCCGGGCGCGGAACGCGGTCCTCGACAACCTCGCCGGTCTCAAGGCCGGCATGTTCAACGCCGCGAGCGAGGGGACCGGATTCAGCAAGATCGAGGTGCCGATCTGCCTCAGTCACCACGATGTGCCGCTCACGGAGGACGAGATCGTCGAGCGAGCCCGCCGGGGTACCTGAGCGGTCGTGAGGCGGTGAGCGCGTCCTGGCCCGTGCCGAGATCCTGGCCTGCGCGGACAGGGTCGCCAGGGCGCTTGAGCTGTCCTATCCCGGCGGTCACCCCCCGCGTCGCTCGTAGCTACCGGTGCGGCACAGCTGCGGGCTGATCCGCAGGGGCTCGGCCTCGGCCCACGGGGTGGAGGCGGCCACCGGATGAGTGGCGCGCCGGTCGAGGGTGTCGGCGTCGACGGTGAGGTGACGTGCGGGGTACAGCTCGAACCCGGCATGCCACAGCCGGTGCCGCGCCGGGTCGTCGGGGGCCTCGGCGAACCAGCGGGCCAGGGTGCGGAAGTCCGCCGAGCGGTCCGAGCGCCCGGCCCGCCGCTCGTTCAACTGCCGTACGACTGCGAGCAGTTGAGGAATGGCGCCAAGAGCGCGGCCGCGCAGCAGACGGGCTTGCGACTCGCGGCCCTCGGCCGACACGAACCAGGCGGCCAGCCCCGCCCACCTGCCCACCCATCGCTCATACGCTCGCGCCTCGGCGATTTCGGCCTCGTCCGGCGCGGCGTCGGCCGCTTCCCGGGGCGCCGCCAGCCGCAGCAGCACGCCGACCCGCCCCTGCTCCTCCAACTCGCCGATGAGCAGGGCGATCCGCCCTCCCAGGGTGATCAGGTCCTGGATGAACCGTTCCAGGTACTGGATCAGTCGGTCCTTGTAGGCGAGGAACACCTCGACCTCCACGCCGTGCAGGTCGATCGTGCGTTGCAGGGACCCCATGAAGGCCCGCGCGTTCTCCGCCAACGCCTCGAACCGGCTCGTCAGAGCGGACAGCGCCAGATGCGCCTTGGCCGGGTCCGGCTCGCCTTCCTCCTGCTCGGCGGCGATCACCAGCAGAGCCCGCAACTGGGTGACGATGTCGTGCAGGGCCACCGCCTGCAGCGCACCGCTCCGCCCGAGTGCCTCGTCGTACGCGGACAGCGCCTGTTCGGCTGCCTCGCCGGCCTGGGTGAGTTGGTAGATGAAGCGTTTGCGGTAGAAGTCCTCGACCGCGGTGACCCGGGAAGTGTCCGGATCTGCCCGCAGATTGCCCCAGTCGACAAGGCTGTCCAGTGCCTGGAACGCTCCCATCACCCGGCGGTAGAAGGCGGCGTTGGGCACGGTGAGATGAGCGAAGGGCGTATATCCGGCCCGTGTCGGTCCAGGAGGCGTCGACGTCATCGTTCAGGCATTCTCCCCGACGGACACCTCGCTGTGGCAATCGTGGCCTGATCTTCGCGCAGGTCACGCCGGGGCGGGCTCTCGCCGCTTGCGTAGTCGGCCGTACTTTGTGGGCCGTGTTGTAGCCGTCGCCTGTGATGGGGTTTCTTGGCCACGGTAGGCCTGCCGAACCCAGGGCTTGTGTGAGGCGTCGCTCTCACTGTGGGCATCGCACAAAGGGCCGCTTCGCCGGTCGGCAGGAGGCTGCAACTGCGTGCCGCTGCAGGGTGGAGGCAAGAAGCGCTCGCCGACTTGGCTGAGCCAGGCTAGTCGGTGTAGTGGTAACGAGCCTTGAGGATCTTGACTTGCTTGTCGTCGGCTCGGTAGACGAGGCGGTGTTCGTCGTCTATGCGGCGCGACCAGTAGCCGGAGAGGTCCCCCTTCAACGGTTCGGGCTTGCCGATGCCGTTGAACGGATCGCGCTGGATCTCGCCGATGAGGCGGACGATGCGGCGCACCATCTTGCGGTCGGTCTCAAGCCAGTGTTGGAGGTCGTCCCAGGCGGCTGGGTCGAAGTTGACGTCCCTCACTCGTCACCGGCCAGTTCTTGGAGTTCCTCCACGGTTTTGGTGACCCCTGTCTGGCCCGCACGGTCGCGGGCGACGGCTTCCATGAGGCGGCGGGCGTTGGCCGGTGAGCGCAGGAGGTAGATGGTCTCCTGCCAGGCGTCGTAGTCCTCTGCCGACATGAGGATCGCGTCGCCGTTCTTGGAGTGAATCCGTACCGGCGCGTGGTCGTCGTTGACCTTCTTGATCAGGGGGAAGAGATCCTTGCGCGCCTCGCTGGCGGTAAGGCTCATGGCATACGTCCTTTCGCGGAGCGGTACGTAATATCGTACCGGACTGGTACGAAAATTCGTACCTACTAGAGTGGTGGATTCCGGGTCGGTGTGCACGTGATGTGCGCGGCTTCTGGTCCCACGGAACGTCCGCGCAGCTCGGAGGGTGCTCCCTCGGGTATCCAAGCCATCCCCGCGGTGTACAGCCCGACCCGGGCCGTCCCATGGCCGGCACACCAGTCGGAAGACATGGACTAGAAGACATGAACTGGTGTGTTGGAGACGGGAGTTGAGCCCTAAGATGTGCCGCGAATGATCCCCGTTGATCCCCGCCCCGGTTGAAGGACGCCCCCAACTCATGAGCGACCCCGTGCCGGCGCCCGAGCCGGCGGAGCAGCGGAAGATCGATACGTCGGTGCCGCACTCCGCCCGTATCTGGAACTACTGGCTCGGCGGCGAGGACAACTACCCCGTCGACGAGGCGGCCGGTGACGCGTACACCGAGGTGTTTCCCGGGATCGTCACCATCGCTCGCTCCAGCCGTGGCTTCCTGCGTCGCACCATCGCGTATCTCGTTTCCGAGGCGGGTATCCGGCAGTTCCTGGACGTCGGTACCGGCCTGCCGACCGCGCAGAACACCCACCAGGTCGCCCAGGGGCTCGCTCCCGAGGCGCGGATCGTCTACGTCGACAACGATCCGATGGTGCTCGCTCACGCCCGCACCCTGCTGCACTCCACCGCGGAAGGTGCGACCGCCTACATCGACGCCGACGTGACGGACCCGGACCGCGTTCTTGAAGTCGCCGCCAGGACACTGGACTTCGGTCGTCCCACCGCGCTCATCCTCAGCAACATCCTGGGCCACGTCGCCGACCACGATCAGGCCCGCTCCATCGTCACCCGGCTGATGGAAGCCCTGCCCTCGGGCAGTTACCTCTCCATCAACGACGGGTCGCGCGGCATCGACCCTGTCTTCGAGCAGGCCCAGAACGCCTACAACGACAGCGGCGCCGTTCCGTACAACCTGCGCTCCATTGATGAGATCACCGCGTTCTTCGACGGCCTGGAGCTTGTCGAGCCCGGTGTCGTCTCGGTGACGGAGTGGCGTCCGGAGCCCGGTTCGGGCATCCCGGAGGTCATCGCCGAGCACGGTGGACTTGCGCGTAAGCCGTAGTGACCGAGTAGCCGTGACGACCGCGTAAGCCGTAACGGCCGGACAGGAAGAGCAGGAAGAACAGCAGGAAGCGCACAACCTTCCGGAAAGCCGTCGGTCTGAAAGGGCACACACCTACGCGAGCTACCGGGGGTAGTCATGCGACGGATAGGTACTGCACTGGCCGCGACAATGCTGGCGGGCGGCGGCCTGTTGGCCGGCACGGTTCCGGCGGTGGCCGCGCCGACGGCCGTGGACTGCGCCGTGACGTGGGGAAGCCTGGACAAGAACGGTGACGCCGCTGCCTCCAGGCGACTGACCGACGTGCGGACCGGACGGCACGAGTGCTTCGACCGCCTGGTCTTCGACGCCCAGGGCACGGCGGCCGACCCGATCGGCTACACGGTCCGCTACGTCGACGTACTGCATCAGGACCCGAGCGACATCGTGGTTCCGATCAAGGGCGGAGCCATTCTGGAGATCTCGCTGTTCTCCTCGCGCTACGACCCGGCGACCGGACAGCCCTACCCGCCGCTTCCGTCCGTCGACGTCACCGGATACCGGACCTTCCGGGAGTTCAAGGTCACCGGCGGCTCCGAGGGATACACCCAGGCCGGACTCGGCGTCCGTGCCCGGCTGCCGTTCCAGGTCTTCCAGACGGCCAACCATCTCGTGGTGGACGTGGCTCACACCTGGTGACCCCGTACGGCCCGGCTCGTCTGCCCCAAGGCTCTGACCTGGTCCTACGACCGGGTCGGGGCCCTTTCCCGGGTGCCACGGGTGGATACCGCGGCTATGTCGACGACTTGAGCACCGGGTGACACGCGGGATCCGGTGAACTCGGCGAGGGGCAGCGGCGGGTGACCGTTCGGGCTGTCCGGATTCCAGCGGCCCTGAGGCCCGGTCAGTGGCCGGCGCCGGCGTCCCCCAGGAACGCTCCGGCCACCACGGGGACGAGCTGCCGTTCGATCTGCTCGGCGGGCATGGCGGCCAGTTCGGCGCCGATGGGTGCCAGGGCGAGCCAGTTCAACATGCCGGCCGCGCAGCGCGTACGGAAGTTCAGTTCCTGCTCGTCGACTCCGGGAACGTGAGGCGTCAGTACGCGGAGGACATCCCGGCGACTCTGGACGAACTTGCCGGTCAGCCGCTCCCATCCCTGGGGTGGTTCGATGCCGATCCGTGCCACGGTCCGCATCATGGCCAGGTCCTGTCCGCCGGCCGCGAGTGCCCGCATCATCGGCCCGGCGAAGGCCGCCGCGACCTCGTGGAGGGTCGCGGTGGGGCTGAGGGAGCCGATGGCCTCCATCTGCGCGTCCAGGTACCGTTCCAGCGCGTGCTCGATCGCGGTGTCGCACAGTGCTTTGAGTGACCCGAAGTGGTAGCTCACCGCGGCGACGTTGGCGCCGGCGCGGTCTGTGATCTCGCGGAGCGTCAGGCCGTCCGGGCCTCGTTGCGCGAGCAACTCCAGGGCGGCCGCCTGCAGGCCATCCCGGGTGCGCTGACCGGCCTCTCGGCGCAGGTCCGTCTTCTCTACCCTGGTCATGCCCTGTAGTCAATCAGTTGTTTGACTTGATTGTCAACGGTTGCGTCGCGGATCGGGGCACTCTCACGGCCGGGTGTCCACACAATTCAAACAGTGGCTTGACAGCTTGGGGTGCCGTTCATAAAGTCAAGCCAGCGTTTGATTTACTAAGAGCGCGAGAGAGACCGCTGCGGCGGCTCCCGAATCCTGAGAACGAACGTGAAGGAATACGTCATGAAGCTGATCAGTCGGAAGTCGATCACCGCCGCGGCCGCTGTGGCTGTCGTGGGTGGTCTTTCCATCGCCGCCGTGCCGTCGCAGGCGGCGAGCCCCGTCCACAACAAGGCGGCGGTGCACAGCAGTTCGGCGGCTCCGGCCCTGACCGCCCGTCAGCTGGCGAAGCTGCCGCTCACCGACCGCCACCTGACCAAGCACGAGAAGGCCAACCTCGCGGTCGTCCTGCGCGACTACTACGTCGCGGAGGGCAGCCACATCGACGTCCCGACCTTCGTCAACAGCTTCACCAAGGACGGCGTCTTCAACGACATGGTCGCCGGCCAGGCCTACCGGGGTAAGGCGCTCGGCACCGTACTGCCCTACATGAAGGGCCTCTTCTCCGACGTTCACCGTGACCTCAAGCGCATCACCGTGAACGGCGACACCATCAGCATCGAGCTGTCGATCGACGGCACCTTCGACGGGCAGCTCCAGACGCCGGCGGGCGTGGTCAAGGGGAACGGCCACAAGGTCGCCGCGCCGACCGCCGACTTCTGGTACCTGAAGAACGGCAAGGTCACGGCGTTCAACTGCTTCGTCGGCTACTCGAAGATGTACTCCGACATGGGCGTGGACTTCGACTGGGCCTCGGCGGTCAACAAGCACTGAGGTCTTCTCCGGCGGGTGACGCGCGGGCGCGCCCCGTCCGAGCGTCTCCATCACGAACCACAGCCCAGTCGGAGAACCTCTTGAATCCCACAGGCAACACCGTCTTCGTCGCCGGAGCGACCTCCGGCATAGGCCTCGGCCTCGCGCTGCGGCTGCACGCGGCAGGCAACCGGGTCATCATCTCCGGGCGGCGCGAGGACAGGCTGAAACAGATCGTCGCGGAGCACTCCGGCGTCGAGGCCGTCGTCCTCGACGTCACCGACCCGGTCGCCGTCCAGGACGTCACCGCTCACCTGCTGCGACGCTTCCCCGACCTCGACGTCCTGGTGGCGATGGCCGGCATCATGCTGCCGGAGGACCTCCACAACGGCGGCTTCCTCGCTACGGCGGAAGCGACGGTGGCGACGAACCTCCTCGGCCCCATCCGTCTCGTCGCCGCTCTCACCGAACACCTCGCCACCCGGCCCCGGGCGACGATCATGACCGTGTCCTCGGGGCTGGCCTTCGTCCCCCTGCCGATCGCCCCGACCTACAACGCCACCAAGGCCGCCGCCCACTCCTTCACCGAGAGCCTGCGCGTCCAACTGGCGGACACCGGCATCGAGGTCCTGGAGTTGGTGCCCCCGGCGGTGCGCACCGCCTTGATGGGCCAGGAGAACTCGCAGACCGCCATGCCCCTCGACACCTTCCTCGACGAGGTCATGAGCATTCTCGGCGCCGGCGATCAGCCGGACGAGATCCTCGTCAAGACGGTCGAGCCGGTGCGATTCGCCGAGGCCCGCGGTGAGTACGGCACCATGCTGCGCATGCTGTCCGGACACTGACTGACCGTCAACTAATGGAACTGCAAGCCAGGTTCGGCCAACCGGACAACGCCGACTTGAGCGCGCGATCAACCGCAGAGGAGCGCACCGGCATGACCACCCGGCTCGGAATGGGTCTCCCGCAGAATCGGCAGTACGACCTCGGCAAGGACGTGCCCGATGTGGCGCGCGCCGCCGAGGGCATCGGATACGACAGCGTCTGGGTGTACGAACGCGCCCTGTTCCCCGAGCCCCGGACCCAGCCGCTGTACGGCGTCCCGGGCCTGCCCTGGCCCGACGCCTACCGGGGCGTGGCCGAGCCGCTGGTCACGCTGACCCTCGCGGCGGCGGCCACCGAGCGGCTCGAACTGGGCACCGCCGTGCTGGTCGCCCCGCTGCGCCTCCCCTTCCAACTCGCCAAATCGCTGGCCACGTTGGACGCGGCGAGCGGCGGCCGGGTGGTCGCGGGACTGGGCAGCGGCTGGTCCCTCGACGAGTACGCGGCCGCCGGGGTGCGCCCGTTCGAGGAGCGCGGCAAGGTGATGGACGAGGTGTTCGCGGTGTGCCGGGCGGTGTGGGGCCCGGACCCGGTGGTCTATGAAGACGGCCGGATCACGAGGATCGCCTCGGCCGTGGTCGGGCCGAAGCCGGCCCGACCGATCCCGATCCTGGTGCCGGCCAACTCCCCACGGGCGATGCGCCGACTCGTCGACCACGCCGACGGCTGGCTGCCGTACGCCGACGGACCCGCTCAAGTGGCCGAGGGCTGGCGGCAGTTGCAGGATCTCGCCGCCGAGCGGGGCCGCACCCGGCCGCTGCGGACGGTCGTACGCGTGAACCCGGACTACACCGCCAAGCGGTACGAGGGCCCGGACCGCCAACCGTTCCAGGGCGACGTCGAGCAGATCGTCACCGATCTGATGGCGTACGCCGGGATCGGCCTCGACGAGTTCCTGGTCGACCTCTCGTGGGCCGCACGGGACGCGCACGAACTGAAGGACCTGGCCGCCGAGGTGTACACGACGGCCCGTACGGCCGGTTTCTGACCGGCGGGTTCAGTCCTCCGTGAGGTGGACGGGTGCGATGTCGTCGTAGACGTCCCCCGGGCCGGTGGTCTCCCGGCCCGGGGGACATTGCTGTGCCGCTCTCGCTCAGGCTCGGTCGGCGGGGCCGCCGAGGTCCGCTTCCTCGGGCAGGATCTCCATGTCTATGTCCTCGCGTCCGAGGAGCGGGCCCAGAGCCAGGCCACGCTCCGGCGGCCAGAACTCGGGCCGCTTGCCGGGGGCGGGGTCGTCCCCGCCGTCCAGCCACAGTGCCTCGCCGCCGCCGGGGGTGAAGAAGGCCACCATGTGCGCCTGTTCGTCGGTGCGGTTCCGGAACCGGTGCCGGGTGCCCCTCGGTACGAAGACGAAGTCACCGGTGTTCACCACGAAGGTCTGGTCGCCGTTCAGGAATTCCAGCTCACCCGAGACGAGGTAGAAGGATTCGTCGGCGCTCTTGTGCACATGCGCCACGGGTCCGCCGCCCGGGGGCACCCAGCAGACGGTGAAGCCCACGGCGCCGTTGGTGGAACCGGCCGTGGCCAAGGTCTCGTAGACGTCGCCGGACATCCACTTGACCACGCCCTTCTCGGTGGGCACGTGCAGGACGCGGGGGGTGTGATAACTCATGTCGTTTCCTCGGGAGTTGGAAGGCGGGGGTCAGTGGGCGCCGAACTGCCGTGCCTGTCGGGTGGCGGTTCGGACGTCTCCGGCGAAGGGCTCGCCGTGACCGGGCAGCAGCAGGTGGACCGTCGGTTCCGCCGCCGGCCCCGCCGCGAGTCCGTCGAGGCGGTCGAGGGCGTCGAGCGCGGCCCGGCTGTCATGGGTGAAGCAGCGGCTCACGATCGTGGGTCCGGTGTGGTCGGTGAAGCCGTCGGCGGTGACCAGGGCGTCGCCGGTGAAGAGGAGCCCGCGGCCGGCGAAGAGGTACGCGGTGCTGCCGGGCGTGTGACCGGGCAGGGTGACGGCCTGCGGGGTGCCGGGAACGTCCTTGAGCACCTGGTCGGCGTCGAAGGTGCGCGCGCCCGGCACCCCGGGCGCGGTGAAGGCGCCGTCGCGAGCCAGCCGTAGCGGAATGGCGAGGGCGGACGGCCGGCGCAGCAGATAGGGAACCATCGAACGCTCGGGCTTGGCGTGGCGGTTCGCGCTCCGCGGGCCGTCGCGCAGGATGGCGGCGTCCCGCTCGTGGATCCAGAGCTCGGCGCCGGCTTCCCGCAGGGCGTGGGCCAGTCCGGTGTGGTCGGCATGCCCGTGGGTTAGGAGTACGGCGCGGACGTCACCGAGGGAGCGGTCCAGGCCGCCCAGCAGTTTGCGCAGCTGCTCCAGATGCGTCGGCGTCCCCGCGTCGACCAGGACGAGACCGTCCGGGTCCTCGATCAGGTAGAAGTTGACGACATGGTCGCCGAGGCGGTGGACGCCGGGTGCGACCTGCGTGGATGCGGGACGGGACATACGAGCCTCCGGCAGCCGGGCAGTATTCGATACAATGGACTGTGTCCGATACGGTCGACTGTAACAGAATGGGAGGGTGCGTCGATGCCGGACGGGACGCCACGTCGGTCCTACAACTCCGAGGGCCGCCGCGAGGCCGCGCGCCGCAACCGGGCCGCGGTGCTGGACGCCTGCCGAGAGCTGCTCTTCCAGGACGGCTACCACGCCACGACGATCAAGGCGGTGGCCGAGCGTGCGGGCGTCTCCCCCGAGACGGTCTACAAGTCGTTCGGCGGCAAGCCCGGCATGGTCAAGGCCCTGTGGGACATCACGCTGGCCGGTGACGACGAGCCGGTCCCCATGGGAGACCGCCCCCAGATCCAACAGATCCTGGCGACAAGGGAGTTGAGCACCAAGTTCCGTCTCTACGGCGCGTACGTCCGCGGCATCCATGAACGGATCACCCCGCTCTTCGCCCTGCTGACCCAGGCGGGCCCGGACGTCGGAGAGGTCCTGGACCTCGGCGAGCGGGAGCGGCTGACCGGCGTCACCGCGTTCGTCACCCACCTCGACGAGAGCGGCGCGCTGGGCCCGGACGTGGACCCGGCCCACGTCGCGGACGCGGTCTGGGCGCTGGCCGGCCCGCAGCTGTACACCCAGCTCACGGCGGGGCGGGGCTGGTCCGCCGACACGTACGAGGAATGGCTGGCGGACACCCTCACCGCCACGCTCATGCCCCGTCCGCGCACGGCGGAGCCGGAGCGCCCTCGCTGACAACGACGCGGCCGCCGCACGCCCCTCAAGGCGTACGGCGGCCGGCGACCTCGGCTCCACCTCAGCAGGTAGGTACATCCAGCCAGGCAGGGCCCTTGATGTAGATGTTGGTCATCCAGGAACCGTCCGTCAGCTTGGACCAGGCGTCGTTGGTGTAGCCCTCGGCCGTGACCTCCTGGGCGTGCGCCTGGCAGACGACGTTGACCGTGGTGGGCTGGGCGAAGTAGTCGACCACGCCGGCGTTGACGTTCGGCTGGCTGTGGGTGCGTACACCGGTGCCCCAGGTCTGGAAGGGCTTGCTGCCTCCTGAGGGCGGCGGGGTGCTGCTGCCGCCGCAGTCCGGGATGCCGGGCAGTGAGGCCGGGCCCTTGATGTAGATGTTGGTCATCCACGAACCGTCGGCCAGCTTGGACCAGATGTCGTTGGTGTAGCCCTCGGCGGTGACGGTCTCGGCGTGCTCCTGGCACTGGACGGACACCTGGGTCGGACCGGCGAAGGTGTCCACCACGGCACCGCGCACGCTCGGCGTGGAGCGGGTGCGCACCCCCGTGCCCCAGGTCTCGAAGACCGTACCGCCGTTCGCGGGTGGGGGAGTCGGCGTGCCCGAGCCGTTGACCCGGATCGCGCCCGCGTAGTCGCCGCCGGTGCGTACGGGGGCGACCCGGATGTGGGTGCCCGACTCGTACGCCTCGACCATCTGCCCGTTGCCCAGGTACATGGCGACGTGGTGGATGTGCCCGCTGCCCCAGAACATCAGGTCGCCCGGCAGCAGCGGGGCGCTGCCCTGCGCGGCGGAGAAGCGGGCCGAGGCCTGCGAGCTGTGGAACTGGTCGTCCGCCGTGCCGTTGAGCAGGTCCCTGCCGGTGGCCTGGTAGTAGGCGTAGCGCGTCAGGCCGGAGCAGTCGAAGCCCTTGCGCTCGTTGTCGTGGAGGCTGTCGGGGTCCGAGCCGTCGTAGTAGCCGTAGCTGGCGCCCGGCGTGGCCGCGTGGCCGCCGCCCCAGCTGTACCAGACGCCGATCTGCGAACAGGCGGCGTTCACCGCGGCCTGCGCGGTGGCCGAGGCGCCCGGTGCCAGGACACCGCAGGTGGTGTCCTGTGCGGCGGCGTGGGCCGGTGCGGAGACGAACACGGACAGGGCGAGGACCGAGGCCCCCAGGAGCGCGCCGCTGGTCCGGCGGCGCGTGCTGCTGGTGTTCAAGGAAGTCTTCCTTCGTCGAGATGACGTCACCGGGCGGGCCGGGGACGGCGGTTGGGGACGGCGGTGGGGACGTGTGTGCCGCTCCCCACCCCCGTGGGGGAGCGGCACGGGCTAGTTGCCGAGCGCGTCGCGCATCTTGGCCAGGCCGCGCATCCGGTTGCGCTGGACCGTTCCGCGGTGGGCGCCGAGGCGTTCGCCCGCGGTGTCGTGGCTGAGGCCCTCCAGGTCGACGAGGATCACCGCCGCGGCCTCCTTCTCGGAGAGCACGCGCAGCAGTGCCAGCGTGGTCTGGGACGCCTCGTAGGAGGCCAGCCCGCCGTCCCAGCCCGCTTCGGGCAGCCGGTCGGTGGACTGTTCGCGCCGGGAGGGGTGCTGCCACGCGTCGCGCAGCAGGTTCAGGGCGACGGTGCAGGTGTAGGCGTACGGGTGCTGCTGCCGCGTCAGGTTCTGGGCGCGGGCGCGTCGGGAGAGCCGTAGGTAGGTCTCCTGCAGCAGGTCGTCGGCGTCGTGCGGGTTGCCGGTCAGGGCCAGCAGTCGGCGGCGCAGGCGTGGCATGTCGGCGGCGAAGGACGCGTCGAAGTCCTTCGGGCTCATCCGGTCGCCGTCCTCGCGCTGTGGTGGCGGGACGGCGCAGGTTCTGGTCTCCATGCTGTTTCCCCCTCGGTCGTGAACTCGGTGGTGAACTCGGCCGTACGGTGCGGTCGTTGGGTGTCCCGGTCGGTGGCTGGTCAGGCCGTCGGGCCGGGGGTGCGGCGGTCTGGGGTGCTGGAGGCTGGGGTCTTTTCTAACCAGTCAAAGCTCGCTACGATGGTTAGATTTGCCCCCGGCTTCCAGCGCCTCAGGCCGTCGGGCCGGGTGGGGCGGCGGGGCCGTAGCGGGCGGCCGGTGCCCGGCGCAGCAGCGCCCAGTACCGGTCGCCGTACGACCAGTGCCACCATTCGGTCGGGTAGTTGACGAAGCCGGTCGCGTCGAGGGCCCAGCTCATGAGGGACCGGTTGGCGCGTGCCTCGGCGCTGATGCCGGGCGCCTCGGTGCGGCAGGCGCCGTCGCTCTCCTCGGGGGTCGCGTTGACCTCCGTGCCCAGCGGCAGTTCCCGGCCGTCCCGGTCGCACAGCGTCAGGTCGACGGCCCCGCCGCTGACGTGCGGTGCGACCTCGGGCGGGGAGATGTACGCGCTCGCCAGTTCGCGGATCCGTTCCGGCGACGCGTCCGGGTGGGCCCGGCGCATGGTCCGCGCGTACTGCTCGAAGTACCGGCGTTGCAGTTCGGGCGGCCGGTACCCCTCCACCACCAGGAACCGGACCCCGGCCGGCAGCAGCCGCTGGGCCCGCACCAGCCGCCGTAGCGCACCGGCCCTGAGGTGGGCGTAGTTGCCGTCGTCGTCGGCCTGCCGGTGGTCGATCCGCAGGTCGTCCGTGGTGCGCAGGTCGACCAGCGGTTCGCCGCAGTCGTCCTCCGCGACCGCGGCGACCCGGGCGTCCGAGAGCGTGATGATCTCTGTCACGTGCATCAGCATCGCGGAGCTCGCTGCAACTGCTCTGCAAGTTGCCTGTAGGCGGTCCACCAGGGCTTCTGCAGGCGTGCGGAGGGCTACGGCGACCTGTGGACTACCCGGTGCCCGCCATCGGCTCCTGTGCCTCGCGGCAGCCCAACTCCCGGAAGGCGCCGAGTGCTTCGGCCCTGGCCGCCCGCGCGGCCGACGCGTCGCCGTGTGCCTCCCGGACCTCGGCCAGGTCCCGGAGCGTGCGGGCCCGCCACAGGGGCAGCCGCAGGGTTTCCCATGCCGACAGGGCCCGCTCCAGCGGCTCCCGCGCGCCGTCCGGATCGCCGGCGGCGAGATGCCACTCGCCGAGCGTGCGCAGGACGAGCGCCTCGCCGAAGCGGTCCTGGCGCTCGCGGGCCACGGTCAGGCAGCGGCCGAGCCGCGCCCGTGCCTCGTCGAGGCGGCCGAGCCTCAACTCCGTCTTGGCCAGGGACTGTTCGGTGTACATCACCCCGAAGGTGTCCCGCAGACCCGAGAAGATCCGCAGCGCCTCGTGCAGCAGCCGTTCGGCGTCCGCGAGCGCGCCCTCGGCCCGGTCGCACAGGGCCAGCGACCGCAGGGTCAGCGCCTCGCCGTGCCGGTCGCCCTCCGCGCGGTACAGGTCCAGTGCCCGCGCGAGAGCTTCCCGGGCCCGCCCGCCGCGCCCCTGTTCCCGGTGCACGTATCCGATGCCGTACAGCACCCGGGCCCGGGCGCCCGGCCCGGCGGACTCCCCGTACCGCTCCAGCGACGTGTTCAGCAGCTCCAACGCCTCGGCGTACACGGCCTGTTCGCGGCGGGCCGTCCCCATTCCGGCGAGGGCGAGCGCCACGCCCTCGGGCACGTCACCGCGCGCCTCGAACAGCCGCAGGGCCCTGCCGAAGTAGGTGTACGAATCCTCGAACTCGTCCTGTTCATAGCGCAGTTGGCCAAGCCCCGCGAGCAGCCACGCCTCTCCCTCGTCGTCCCCGCCGCGGTGTACGGCGGCCATGGCCGCGGCGTGCGAGCGGGACCAGGCGTCGAACTGGTTGTACAGGGCGGCCGAACTCGCGATCAGCGCGCCGGCCAGATCGCGGGCGGCGCGGACCATGCCGTGGTCGGCGCAGTACTCGACTGCCGCGAGCAGACAGGCCTGTTCGGCGGCGAACCAGGACGTGGGCCGCTCCAGCAGCTCCTCCTCCGTCTCCGCGTCGAGGGGCCGTACGGCGGCCGGTTCGGGGAAGCGCCGGGCGGCTCCGCCCGGGCCGAGGGCGGCCGCCTTCTCGGCGAGACCCAGCCAGGACGCCACCAGCCGCAGCACGGCCGCCGTACGCTCCTCCGGGCTCTCCTCGGACAGGCAGCGCTCGCGGGCGTGTTCGCGGGCCAGGTCATGGATGCGGTACCGGCTGCGTCCCGTCTCGTCGACGCCGATCACATCGATGAAGTGGCAGTCCACCAGCCGCTCCACCGCCTCCTCGGCCTCCTCCGTGCCGATGTCCAGCAACGGGGCGGCGATCCAGGCCGCGAAGTCCGGCAGGTCGAGCAGGGCCAGCCGGCGCAGCGCCCGGCGCTCGGGCAACTCCAGGTCGGCGTAGCCGAGTTCGAGGCTGGTGCGCAACTCCAGGTCCCCGGCGCGCAGTTCGCTCAGCCGGCGGCGTTCGTCCCGCAGCCGGTCGGCGAGCCGGCCGGGCGCCCAGTGCGGGCGGGCCGCCAGCCGGGCGCCCGCGATGCGCACGGCCAGCGGCAGCCGTCCGCACAGCGAGACGATCTCCGCGGCCCGTTCCGGCTCGGCGCTCGTGCGGTCCGGTCCGGCGACCCGGCGCAGCAGTTCGAGCGCCTCCGCCTGACCGGGCACGGCCAGGTCCAGGTGGGCGGAGCCCTCCAGCGCCACCAGCCGGCGCCGGCTCGTGACGAGGACGGCGCAACCCGGGCCGGGCGGCAGCAGGGGCCGTACGTGCGCCTCGCCCGCCGCGTTGTCCAGGATCAGCAGGACGCGCCGGTGTCCGATGTGGGTGCGGTACAGCCCCGTCAGCTCCTCGACCGAGGTCGGCAGGGTCTCGGGGTCGGCGCCCATGGCGCGGAGCAGCCGGGCGAGGGCGTCGGCGGGCTGCAGCGGCGCGGTGTCGGCCGCCCGCAGGTCCACGAACAGGCGGCCGTCCGGGAAGAGTTCGGACATCCGGTGGCCGACATGCACGGCGAGCGCGGTCTTGCCCGTTCCGGACCGGCCGGAGATCACCCCGATCGGCGGAGCGGTACGGCCCGCCTCGTCGACGCCGCCCACCAGCGAGGCGGCCCAGGCGATCTGCTCGGAGCGGCCCACGAAGTCGGCGATGTCCGGCGGGAGATGGGACGGTGCGGGGGTGGGAGTGGAGCGGCCGCCGGCCGGCGGCCTCGGGGGCCCGGCGGGGTCCCGCCCGGTGCTGTGCGGGCGGGCGGTGCCGGGTCGGCGCGGGGTGCCCGCCACCTGTGTGTCGTTGGTCAGTACGGCCTGGTGCAGCGCCTGTAGTTCCGGGCCGGGATCGATGCCCAGCTCCTCGCGCAGGACCGCGCGGCCCTCCCGGTACGTGCGCAGGGCGTCGGAGACGCGGCCGGTGCGGACCAGCGCGGTCATCAGCTGGCCGCGCGGCCGTTCCCGCAGGGGGTGGGCGGCGACGTGCGCGAGCAGCGGGGCGATGGTCCGGTCCGCGTGGCCCAGATCGAGCTGCAGCCCGAAGGACTCCTCCTGGGCGACGATCCGCAGTTCGGCCAGCCGGGAGGCCTCGATCCGGGCGAACGACTGGCCCAGTCCCTCCAGCGCTTCCTGGCCGCGCCACAGCGCCAGCGCCTCGCCCAGCCGGTCGGCGGCCTCCTCGCGGTGGCCCGCGGCGGCAGCAGTCCGGCCCAAGGCGAGCAGGTCCTCGAACCGGCGGGCGTCGATCTGGGACGGGTCGAGGTCGGCGACATAGCCCGGCGGCCGTGTCCGGACCACCGTGTCCGGCGTGACCTGGGCCAGTGCCCGGCGTACGGCGGAGACATGGGTGGCCACCAGGGCGCCCGCGGTGGCCGGCACCCGCTCGTCCCAGACGCAGTCCACGAGCCGCTCGGTGGAGAGCACCTCGCCGAGATGGACGACGAGTGCAGAAAGGACTGCCAGGGGTCTGACACCGCCGAGCGGGGCCCGCCGGTCACCGGCCCACACCTCCACCGGACCGAGCAGCCGCACTTCGAACATCGTTCCCCGATCGCCGCACCACCCGCCCGATGGAGCACGGCAAAGATAGCGGCGAACATGCCCACGACATAGCGAAGGCACAGCAACGGCCGGACCGCCGTGACCGGATTCGATCGATTCGGCGGACCGGTGTCCCTCACCTGCGACGTCAGGGCAGGTGATGTCTGTCGTGCGCGCCTCTGCTCAAGGGGGCGGCGCTCCTCTCTCCTCTCCCCGGTTGACTGGTTTTCGACGGTCGGCGATGCCTGCCGCGTGCAGGGAAGACGGTTCTCCGGCCGCCCTCGTATGAGTGCCGGAGAAAGAGGAAAACCTTGTGGGCCGGGGGCATACGGACGGGACCTGTGGGGCGTCTACGGCTCGAAAGCACCACGTCCGTTCGACCAGAGCCCCGGGAGCCGCCCCATGCACCGCTGGACCTTGGCCCTGCTGACCGCCGGCCTGCTGGCGACGACGGCCACCGGATGCGCGGGCACCACGACCGCCCCCGGGGCGTCCGCGAGCAGCACGCCCCGGGCCGCGGGCAGCACGGCGGAGACGCTACGGCTCGCGGAGCAGCTCCTCATCAAGACGTGCATGGAGAAGGAGGGACACAAGTACTGGGTCGAGCCGCGCAGCCCCGACGACGTCTCGATCCGGTTCCCCTACGTCGTGGACGACCCGGCATGGGCCAGGGCCCACGGCTACGGCACCGATCTGCGGCGGCAGCGGGAGGCCGAGGTCCGGAGGGACCCCAATCAGCAGTACTTCCACTCCGTGCCGGCCACGGACAGAGCCGCTCTGGTCAGCGACCTCAACGGGGCGCGGCCGCAGGGACTTTCGGCCCGGCTCCCGAACGGCATACGGGTCTCCCACAGCGACCAGGGCTGCCAGGCCACCGCCCAACGGCAGCTGTACGGGGATCTCCAGGCGTGGTTCCGGGCCACCCGGGTCACCGACAGCCTGGCCGGCATGCGCGTCGGCCTCGTGACGGACGACACGCGCTACAAGGCGGCCGTCAAGCCGTGGGCACGCTGCATGCGCGAGCGGACGTACACCTACGCGGACCCCGCCCGGGCCCGGGCCGCGGCCACCCTGCCGGAGACTCCGTGGCCGCACGCCAAGGAGGTACGGCTGGCCTCGGCCGAAGCGGCCTGTGCCGTCTCCAGCGGCCTGTCGTCCGTCGCCAAGTCCCTGGACTCCGAGTACCGGGACCGGCTGCGGCGGAGCCACCCCCGGGAGACGGCCGATCTCGCGCGCCTCAAGCGCGAGGCGCTGCCCCGGGCCCGCGCGATCGTCGCGCAGGACGACTGAGCCCGGCTCGCCTCCTCCTACGCCCCACCACACACAGACCACCACGGCCGTCGAGCCGTGGGCGCATCACCCCACCCTGGGCGCATCACCCGACCGTGGGCGTATCACCCCATCACAACGAAACGAGAGAAACCATGTCCGTCAAGCGTCTCCTCACCGTCGCGGCCTCGGCCGCCGCCGTCGCCGCGCTCTTCTCCCCGGTCTCCAGCGCCAGCGCGCTGGACGCGGGCACCCAGAAGACCGCGACCGCGCAACTCTCCGGGGACGGCTACCTCCACGTCTACACCCAGCCCTACGGCGGCGGCCGCGAATGCAAGTGGTCCGGCAACTCCGACAACTGGGGCACCTGCCGCAACCTGACCTCCGACATCTGGAACAACGGCTACGCGGGCGGCCTCGACGCCGTCGACCTGTACACCGCCCCCAACGCCGGCGGCGCGCACGCCTGCATCAGCCAGGGCGACAGCTGGCCCGACACCACGACCGGCGAGTACCGCTTCACCTACGGCGCGGGCCTGGAGCAGTTCGGCAAGAGCGTCAACAACAACATCTCCTCGCACCGCTGGGTGGACTACTGCAGCCAGGGCTGACGACCCGACGGTCACGCCCCGGTACGCCTGCGCACAGGTGTACCGGGGCGACCCGCGCATGTGTGTGGCCGCCCTGACGGGACGACAGTCGGTGGCGTCGGGATGATCCGGGGTCCGGAGCGCCCCCCGCGCGCCCCGGACCGTGGACCCCCCATTTCCCCGTCGTCGTTCAGCTCTTGGATGCCCCGTGGAACACGGGTGAATGGGCGCCGGATGTGCTGCGGTCGGATGCCCCCGGCATATCGACCGCAGCACGCGCCCCGGGTTCGTCCGAAGGCATGATCAGTGCGCCCGTTCCCCCATAGGACGCGCCCCCGTGCCCGTAGGCTCCGGCACAGACAGCTTCCCCGGTCATCGGGCCGGTCCGGAGGGGTCCGGTGTTGCCAGCGGGTATTTGGCAACACCGTTCGGGCGGTGTGTTGTTGGGGGGATGGTCATCGAGTACGACGGATTCGGCGCCGAGTTACGCAGGCGCCGCATCGCGGCAGGCATGTCGCTGAGTGAGCTGGCCGGCAAGGTGTACTGCAGCCGCAGCTTCCTGAGCCGCGTGGAGAACGGGCGCCGCAGGGCGTCCCTGGAGTTGGCCCAGCTGTGCGACGAGGTGCTGGGTGCCAAGGGCGCGCTGGTCGGGCTGGCACCGCTGCCCGGGTCGGACGCCGTGCCGAAGGCGGTCCGGGGCGGCGCGGGTGAGCGGACGCCCGGGGCGGTCAGGTCGCCGGAGAAGGACGGGCGTCCGGCCGGCGGCCCGGACCGTGCCGAGTTCCGCCGGCTGCTGAGGCGCGGTGACCTCAGCCATACCGCGGGCGGGATGCGGGAGGCAGAACGGCACTACACGGCCGCCTACCGGAGCGCCGAGGGCGACCCGCGCGCGCAGGCCGAGGCCGTGATCAGGATGGCGCGCCGCTGGTCCGATCCCGGGCAGGTCGACCGTGAGCTGCTCCAGCTGATCCGGGGCTGTCTGGCCGCGCTGGACGGCGACAGCGGCGCGGAGGCGGCGGGGCTGCGGCTGCGGCTCGAAGCGCATCTGGCGAAGAAGATGGCCCTGGCGGTCAGCCAGGACACCGCGGCAGGACTGGCGGGACCCGCCGAGGGAGCGCGGCTCGCCGAGGAGACGCTGCGCCGATTACCCGACGACGGCGACGACGAGGTGCGCTGCGAGGTCCTCACCGAGTGCCGCTGGGCGCGCTACGACTTCATGCCGGCCCCCGAGTCGCTGACCCTCTCCGAGCGGTTGCGCGAGGCCGCGGCCCGGCAGGACTCGCCCTACTTCCGCGGTGAGGCCCTCATGGCCGTCGCCGTCGACCAGCTCCGCAACGGCAGGATCTTCAGCGCCCTCGCCACCGCGAACCAGTACCGCAAACACGCCGCCGAGACCCAGAGCGCCCTCGCCCTGTGGCAGCGGCACACCCTCGACGCCCTGCTCGACCTGTGGCACGGCCGGTTCGACGCCGCCGCCGAGTGGATCTTCGTGGAGTCGCTGAAGTTCATCGAGCTGCTCCGCGCCGACTACGCCGTCCCCGCGGACAACCTCACCCAGACCCGCCTCGGCCAGGCCTACTGGCTGCTGAGGCAACAGGGCCGGCTGGCCGAGCTGTTCACCTCCGACCTGGCCGGTGACGTCGAGCGCCACTCCTACTTCCCGGTCTGGCGGGCCGGTCTTGCCCTCGCGATGTGCGAGACCGGGCAGTACGCCGAGGGCGCGGACCTCTTCCTCGGCTGCGTCGCCGACGTCGACCGCTTCCCGCCGTCGGGCTGGGCCGTCCCCGCGCTCGTCCTGCTCGCGGAGGTCTGCGCGGCGCTGGACCTGGAGGGCGGATTCGAGGCCGAGTTGGCACCGGTGCTGCCCACGCTCCGCGCGCGCCTCGCCCCGCACGACGGCCAGCAGCTCGCCCTGGGCGGCTGGCCCACGGTCCTCGTCGGCCCGACCGCCCGCGCCTGCGGCGTCCTCGCCCTGGCCGCGGGCGAACCGGAGACCGCCCTCGAACACTTCCGCCAGGCCGCGGTCCCGGCCCGCTCCTCCCAGCCCGAACTCGCCCGCCTCCGCGTGGCCCAGGCCCGCGCGGTGCGCCGCGTGGGGGGTCCGGGGAGCGAGCCGAACGCGGTGCGGCTGCTGCGGGAGGCGTCTCGGGGGGCGGAGACCTACGGGATGACGTGGCTGGGGGCGCAGTGCGAGGGGTTGTTGGGGGCGCCGGGGCGGGGGTGAGCGGGGCAGCGGGGGCGTTCTTCCGTGCACGGCGCCCGCCCAACGGTCCCGGCGGCCGGTGGAGTTGGTGCGCCTGGACGGTCTTCATACTGTGAACTAGGTCACAGGTGTCTCCGGTTCGGGCCGCTCGCCCCGTAGCCGTCTTCCCGCCCCCGGCGCCCCCGAGCCACCCTCCCCCCCTCGCCTCCCCCTGGGTAGTCAGCCAAAACGTCTTTGTGGCCGGGGAGTTGGCGGTGAGGTGCCGGGCGGGAGGCCGAGCGGCGGCCCGAGCAGGCGCGGTCGATGCTGGCCGCACTGCGGGACGGAACGCGCAGGGCCCGCGAGCAGGAGGACGTGCCCGCGCCCGCCTGGCCCTCGTCGCCGCCCGGAGACGGCCCCCGGCCGAAGTCACCGCGAGGGAACGCTCCCAGGCAGGCGTCCCCGCAAGCAGAAGCCCCCGCGCCCACCTGGAACACGGCCCCGCCCGAGCGGCGTCAGTTGCCCACCCGTCCCCGTCCGACAAGGAACACCCCATGACTGCGCCCAACACCACGCACGGCGGACTGGCCTGGCTGCTGGACAACCTGATCGAGCGGA
This sequence comes from Streptomyces sp. NPDC048504, assembly GCF_043200035.1. Classification (NCBI taxonomy): domain Bacteria; kingdom Bacillati; phylum Actinomycetota; class Actinomycetes; order Kitasatosporales; family Streptomycetaceae; genus Streptomyces; species Streptomyces sp. NPDC048504. Next base: position 119,055 of record NZ_JBICXA010000009.1, on the reverse strand, counting down.
TCCCCGAGACCCTGCACGCCATCGTCCTGTCCGAGGACGGGCTCCTCGTCGGCTCCTCCGAACGGCTCGCGCAGGACGACGCCGAGCAACTCGCCGCCATTTCCTCGGGAGTTCACTCGCTCGCGCTGGGCACCAGCCGGCACTTCGGCGGCGGACGCGTGCAGCAGACCGTCATCGAGATGGACGACCTCTTCCTCTTCGTCACCACCGCCGGCGGCGGCGCCCGCCTCGCCGTACTCGCCTCCTCGCAGGTGGACGTCGGCAACGTCGGCTACGAGATGACCATGGTCGTACGGCAGGTGGGGCAGTTCCTCAGCGCGCCCCCGCGATTCCCGGAGTACAGCGGCGCGCCCTTCGCGGGTGAGCATGAATGAGACATTGGTCCGAGGAAGACCCGTGGGAGGACGAAGACCCCGCGCTGCTCGTCCGCCCGTACCAGGTGACCGGCGGCCGCACCCCGACCTTCCACCCCGGTATCGAACTGATCACCCTGATCAGCACCGTCCGGCCGCCGACCCGCGACCAGCGCCTCCAGCCCGAACAGAACCGGCTGCTCGCCCTGTGCCGTACGCCGACCGCGCTGGTGGAGGTCGCCGCCCGGCTCGACCAACCCGTCGCGGTCATACGGGTGTTGCTCGATGACCTCCTGGACAACGACCTCGTCTCCGTCTCCCCGCCCGCCGCGGCCGGTACCCCCGACGCCCGTTTCCTCCGGGCAGTGATCGATGGCATACGCAGAATCTGACCGCCGCGCCATCACCGTCGCGCCCGACGCCGCCACCGCCAAGATCCTCGTCGCGGGCGGCTTCGGCGTCGGCAAGACCACCCTCGTCGGCGCGATCAGCGAGACCACGCCCCTGCGCACCGAGGAACTCATCACCGAGGCCAGCGTCGGCGTCGACGACCTCGCCGGGGTGGAGCGGAAGACCACGACGACGGTCGCCATGGACTTCGGCCGGATCACGCTCAGTTCGGCCCTCGTGGTCTACCTTTTCGGCGCCCCCGGCCAGGACCGCTTCTGGTTCATGTGGGACGACCTGTCCCGCGGCGCGCTCGGCGCGGTCGTCCTCGCCGACACCCGCCGCCTGGAGAACTGCTTCCCCTCCGTCGACTTCTTCGAGCACCGCGGCATCCCCTTCGCCGTGGGCGTCAACTGCTTCAACGGCGTCTGCGAGGAGGACCCCGAGGAGATCCGCGCCGCCCTCGACCTCGCCCCCGACATCCCCCTCGTCCTGTGCGACGCCCGCGACAAGGAGTCGGTGAAGACGGTCCTGCTCGCGCTCCTCGAACACGTCATGCGGGGACTGGCGGCGGAGGCGTCGGCATAGCCGTACGACCAGTCGGCCGTACGGTCATGAAGGCTTCGTCGCGGACACGGCCGTCGCGGTCAGCGTGCCGTCGCACTCTGCGAACTGCCCGTCGTCCAGGGCGACTTGGTGAGCCCCGGCATCGGGCAGGCCGATCACCATCGTCGGATAGATCACCGGTGCCGAACCGGACTCGCAGTAACCGTCTCCCTCACCCTGCACCTGCACGAAGGTCAGTTTCAGCCAGGCCTGACCACCGGGGACGAGCTTCACCGGGGAGGCGGTACCGACGGGCGTGACCTGGAGCGGAACGTTGAGCTCCGGGGAACCGTTCGCCGCACCGGCGACGGTGGGGTGCCCCTGGAGGACGCAGGCCTTGGAACCGGTGTTGGTGAACTGGACGACCGCTGCCCCGGTCCCGGTACCGGCCGGGCGGTCGGCGGCCTGGTAGGCGGTCGCTTTCAGGGCGGTTGCCGCGCAGGCCTTCGCCGCCGTGCCGGTGGACCCGGACGATCCCGTGGACCCGGACGATCCCGTGGTTCCAGACGTTCCAGTGGACCCGGAGGAGATGGGAGAGGCCGTCGCGCCCGGCGCGTCCGACGACCCGCCGGACCCGCTCTCCGCGTCACCCGGCTGGCACGCCGTCATCACCATCGCCGCCGACAGTGCGGCCAGCGCCATCGTGGCCCTGCGGATGCTGCTCTTCTGCATGACGTCCCCCGAACTTGCCGTGTACGGACCGGCTCTCACCGGCACTCGCGGAGAGAGACAGGTCCGTCGCACCCGGGGTTCCGCCCACGTACTGGCTGTGACGCAATGGTGACGCTCAGTCGAAGCTCGCGAAATAGGCCGCCGCCATGTCCTCGTCCCCATGCCCCTGCGCCGCCGCCCGGGCCAACCGCTCCGCCCCCGCAGCCGCCACGTCCAGCCGTACACCGTTCGCCGCGCCCGCCTGCACGATGAGGCGGGCGTCCTTCTCCGCCGTCGTGACCGCGAAACTCGCCGGAGTCAGCCGGTCGTTGAGGATGGCGGCCGACTTGGCGTGCAGGTAGCTCATGTCGAGGGGGCCGCCGGCGATGAGGTCGAGAAAGCTCTGGGGGTTCACGTCCAGGGCCTTGGACAGGGCGAGGGCCTCGCCCGCCGCGTTCGTCACGGCCAGGACCCAGCTGTTGGCCACCAGCTTCAGGCGGGTCGCGGTCGCCGCCGCGCCGTCCTCGCCGACCCACATCGTGCGGGCGCCGACCGCGTCGAAGACCGGGGTGACCGTCGCGCGGCCGGACTCCGGACCGGCCGCCAGGACCGTGAGCTGACCGGCCTCGGCGGGCTGGCGGGTGCCGAGGACGGGGGCGTCGTAGAAGACGAGGTCGTGCCGGTGGGCGAACTCGGCCAGTTCGCCCACCGATTCGAGGCTCGACGTCGTCGACTGGATCCACGCGGCGCCGGGGCGCAGGACGGGCGCGGCCTCGCGCATCACGTCGAGGACGGTGCCGCCGTCGTAGAGCATCGTGAGGATCACGTCCGCCTCGCGTACGGCCTCCGCCACCGTGTCGGTGACGTTCGCGCCGTCGGCGGACAGGGGGTCGGCCTTGGCGCGGGTGCGGTTCCAGGCGTGCACGGTGTGACCGGCGCGGGCGAGGTTGCGGGCCATCGCGGCGCCCATGATGCCGGTGCCCAGGACGCCTACGGTGAGCTTCTCGGTGGTCATGACTCGGCTTTCGTCCTCGACGGTGTTGTCGAGGACCAGGGTGCCAGGGTGGCGCGCGCCCGGCCTCCCGGCGGGGCGCGCGCCGTCCGTCAACCAGTGATCGCGGACCCGTCGGGCCTGTGACTGCGGGCCGCCGACCGTCGACCCGTCGACCCGACGGCCCCCGGCCGCCGACCGTCGGCCCGTGACCGCAGGCACGTCAGTCGGTGACCGCAGGCCCCTCAGCCGGTGACCGTGAACCAGGTCGAGCGCGACTTCTGCCACTCCGGGTACGAGAGGTCCTTCGCCTCGGTGCCGTCGCCGTACAGGTCGGCCGCGCCGTCGTCGGTGATCAGCTGGGCGCGGGCGCCCGAGGCCGTCAGGTCCGGTACGTCGACGACCGCCTCCCAGGCGCCCGGGTCCGTGGTCGGCAGGTCGCGCAGCTTGACCGGCCGGTCGGCCGCGTTGCCGGTCCAGGAGTAGAGGGCGTACGGGTCGGAGTTGTCGTCGGCGGCCCAGGAACCGGCCACGATCAGATACTGGTTCGCCGCGTTCTTGCGGATGTCGCGCACCGAGAGGCCGCCGAGGTCCAGCTCGATCGGCGTGCCGAAGGTGGCGGCGGTGCCGTTCGCGACCACCTTGTCGATGTTGGTGACCGGCACGAGCAGCGCCTTGCCGCCCTCCACCGCCGGGGCGAGCGGCGCCCGGAAACCGAGATACGCCGTGGTCGTGGAGCCCGGCGCGAACTCCAGCCCCTCCACGTTGAACCCGTCGATCTCCTTGGGGATCTCGCCGTCCGCGGTGCCCGCCGCGAAGCCGTACCGGTTCCCGTTCGCCTTGTCCCACGCCACCAGGTTGTCGCGCAGCTTGCCGTACGAACTGCCGTAGGAGAGCGTCGTGTTGGCGCCCGTGCCGGTCACCTTCGTGGTGAAGACCGTGTTGCGGGCCGACTTGTACTCGCCGTCCTTGTTGTTGCCGAGCGAGCCGGTCCAGTAGATCGTGTCGCCGACGCGGGCCGCGCCCTCGATGTCGATCTCCTTGTCGACGCCGATGTCGTTGCCGAAGTCCCAGGTCTTCACAGGCGCGCCCGAGGCCGAACGGTCGTACAGGCGAAGGACGTTGGACTCGTCATCCGCTACGACGGCATAGCCGCCACCCACGTCGACCGCGGCGGAGGCGTCGCTGGAGCCGGTGAAGTAGCGGGTGTCCGTGGGCTGTTGGACCGACGCCGAGGCCGCGTAGTGCAGGGTCTTCGTGGCCGTCTTGCCGCCGAGGCCCGTGACCTTCACCGTCAGGTCGGTGTAGCCCTGCGCGGCCGCCGTGACGGCGAGTTGGCGGGTGGCGCCGGTGCCGGACACGGTCACCGCGCTCGCCGGCGCCACGGACGTCTTGCTGCTCTTGCTGGCCGCGACCGTCAACGCGCTGACGTCCGCGCCGCTCTGAGCGACCGTCACCTGGACCGTCGGATCGCCGACCGCGCCCACCGCGCCGGAAAGGTAGGTGGCCGAGAGGGAGATGGTCGGTGTGCCGTAACTCGCCGCGTGCGCCTGGCTGTTGCCCAGGCTCAGGGCGGCGAGAGCGAGGCAGGTGCCCGCCACGGCGACCGTCCTGCGCCCACTGGTGAAAATGTAGTCCTGCACGGGGACCCCTTCGTCGGCTCGGTGTCGACGAGAAGGTTCAGCGGATCTCACCAACTCCGCGGGGTGTGGGCAGGTCTCGGGGGTGAACAGCTGCGGACGGGCCGAGGGAGCGTTCCATGACCCGGGCCAGGTGGCGGGTGAAGACCTGCCGCGTATCGGGGGTGAGCGTGCGCAGCGCCACCAGCGCGGTGATCACGACGTCGCACAACTCGCCCTGTACGTCGTCCCAGGTGTGGGAGGCACCCTTGCGCGGGTTCTGGCCGGTCGCCCCGATCACCGCCTCGGCGACCTCGCCGACCTCCTCGGACAGCTTCAGCATGCGCAGGAGCATGCCTTCACGGCCGTCGAGGGGCTGCTCGGCCTCCAGCCAGGTCCACAGGTCGTCGATGCCGGCCCAGAGGTCGGGGGACCGGTCCTTCTGCTCACTCATGGACCCAGCCTGCCATCACCGCCGTGCCCGTCCCCGCCCGTGCCTACTCGTCGAACAACGTCTCCTGCCCGAACTCCGCCGCCTCCCGCACCCGCCTGTTCCGCAGGCCCACCACCACGGCCGTAGCCGCCCCCGTCACCGCGAGCGCTGCCGGGACCATCCAGCCACGGTTCACCGCGTGCCCGAGCACGTGGTCCAGGGAGATGCGGCCCGGGCCCGTGACCGCGAGGCCGGCCGCGGTCAGGGCGAGGGAGGCCGCGTACTCGTAGCCGCCGGCCGCCGCGAAGAAGCCGTTGGGCGCGTGCACGGCGGCGGCTCCCGTCATCGCGCCGGCCGCCGCCGCGCCCGCCGCCGGGGTCGCCAGACCCAACGCGAGCAGGGCGCCGCCGCCCGCCTCCGCGAGCCCCGCCATCGCGGCACTCTGCTTCCCCGGCGCGTACCCCATCGCCTCCATGGCCGCGCCGGTGCCCTCGATCCCGCCCCCGCCGAACCAGCCGAACAGCTTCTGCGCGCCGTGCGCGGCCAGCACGCCGCCGGTACCCAGCCGGAGCAGCAGCAGGCCCAGATCTTGTCGGTCGTAACAGGTCACGGTGACTCCCTGATCAGGCGGCGGGGACGGTCCCTCCACGGTCGCACCCCGGACGCGGGGCGGGCCTGCGCAGACCGCCGTTCGGGTGGCGGCCCCCGGGGAACGGTGTGAGTCTGACCGGCATGACGATTCAGACAGCCAAACTCAGCGATCCGGCGGTCCGGGCGTTCGTCAGCGCCGTCAACGCCCATGACCGCGACGCCTTCCTGGCACTGCTCGCGCCGGACGCGACGATGGCGGACGACGGCTCCGACCGTGACCTCGCCGAGTGGATCGACCGGGAGATCTTCTCCTCCCACGGCCACATGGAGGTCGACCGCGAGTCCGACGGCGGCCGCGCCCTCCTCGCCCGCTACTCCAACGACGCGTGGGGCGAGATGCGCACCCGGTGGAGTTTCACGGTCGGCGAGGACGGCAGGATCGCCCGCTTCGAGACGGGCCAGGCCTGACCGCCGTAAAAAAGAGGCTTCTCCCGACGGGATGTGAGCCCCTGTGTGAAAGCCCTTGACCTGAAGTGCGCTCCAACTCCTAGTGTCCCCAGGCATGGAGACGAAGTCGAACATCAGGACCCTCGGCCGCAGCGGTATCGACGTGAGCGCTCTCGGCTTCGGCTGCTGGGCCATCGGCGGTGAGTGGCAGGACGTGAGCGGGCAGCCGCTCGGCTGGGGCAAGGTCGACGACGAGGAGTCCGTACGGGCGGTCCGGCGCGCCCTCGATCTGGGCGTCACGTTCTTCGACACCGCCGACACCTACGGCGCGGGGCACAGCGAACGCGTCCTCGGCCGTGCGCTCGGCAAGCGCCGTGCCGATGTCGTCGTGGCCACCAAGTGGGGCAACGTCTTCGACGAGGAGACCCGCACCCTCACCGGCGCCGACGACTCCCCGGAGTACGCCCGCCGCGCGCTGACCGCATCCCTGAAGCGCCTCGACACCGACCACATCGACCTGTACCAACTGCACCTGTCCGACGCGGACTTGGGACGGGCGGCCCAACTCCGGGACCAGTGCGAGGAGTTCGTGCGTGAGGGGCTCATCCGCGCCTACGCCTGGAGCACCGACGACCCCGCCCGCGCCGCCGTCTTCGCCGAGGGGGAGCACTGCGCGGCCGTGCAGCACGCGGCGAACGTGTTGCAGGACGCCCCTGAAATGTTCGCGCTGTGCGAGGAGTTGGGCCTGGCCAGCATCAACCGCAGCCCCCTCGCGATGGGCCTGCTCACCGGAAAGCAGGCGCCGGGACGGGAGTTGGAGGCCGGCGACATCCGCAACACGCCCCCGGCCTGGATGCAGGGCTTCAAGCAGGGCGCGGGCGCCGACGAGGACTACGTCGCCCGCGTCGAAGCCCTGCGCGAGATCCTGACCTCCGAGGGCCGTACCCCGGCCCAGGGCGCCCTCGCCTGGCTCTGGGCCCGCAGCCCGCGCACCGTACCGATCCCCGGCTTCCGCTCGGTCACCCAGGCGGAGCAGAACGCGGGCGCGATCGCGAAGGGGCCGCTCACCGCGGAGCAGTTGGCGGAGGTCGACCAGGTGCTCGGGCGGTGAGCGGACGACGGGACCGTCTCCGGGGGCGGTAGTCCTGGATCGTGGGCCCGCGCAGCCGCACACGCCGAGCAGAGCGCGGGCGCGATCGCGAAGGGGCCGCTCACCGCGGAGCAGTTGGTCGAGATCGACCGCGTGCTCGGCAGGTGAACGGCCCCGACGGGACCAACAGGTGGGCTCAGTAACCCTGGTTGCCGTGTTCCGCGTACTGCTGCTGAGGGGTGAACCGGCCGCCCCGGCCCTGTTCGGTCAGCCTGATCTGGCCGGCCTTGATGGTCGCCAGGCGCGGTGCGCGGCGGGCGATCGACGAGTCGTGGGTGACCATGATGAAGGTCAGCCCGTACTCGTGCCAGAGGCCTTCGAGCAGGCCCATGATGTCGTCGCGGGTGCCCTCGTCGAGGTTGCCGGTGGGCTCGTCGGCGAGGAGCACCTTCGGCTTCTTGACCAGCGCGCGGGCGATCGCGACGCGCTGCTGCTGGCCGCCGGAGAGTTCGGACGGGGCGTGCTTCAGCCGGTCGCCGAGACCGACCGACGAGAGCGCCTCGGCGGCCCGCTCGCGGCGCTCGGCCGGCTTGACGCCGAGCGGCACCAGGGCCGTCTCGACGTTCTCCTGCGCGGTGAGCGTCGGGATGAGGTTGAAGGACTGGAAGATGATGCCGATCTTCTCGGCCCGCAGCCGGGTCAGCTTGGCCTCGCTGATGGTGGCGAGGTTGACGCCGTCCAGCTCGACACTGCCCTCGGAGGGGCGGTCCAGGCCGCCGATCATCTGCAGCAGCGTCGACTTGCCGCCGCCGGTGGGGCCCTGGATGACGAGCTGGTCGCCGTCCTCGATCGTGAGGTCGACGCCGCGCAGCGCCTCGACCGTCTCCTTGCCCCGCGAGTAGCGCTTGGTGACGCCGGTGAGCTTGTACATGGAATCTCCGTCGTGAACGTCTGTGAAGAAGAGGGTCGGGGCGCCGCCTCTCGGGGGGAGTGGAGGCGGCGCCCCGGATCAGGGGGATACGGCCGGTCGGCTACGACACGCTGCGCAGCGCGTCCGCCGGACGCATCCGCGAGGCACGCCAGCCGCCCATCGCGCCGGCGATCAGACCGCCGGTGACGGCCAGGCCCACCGCGAGGGCGATCGTGGTCAGCGAGACCGGCGCGTTCAGGGCGATCTCCAGGGTGTTGGAGGTGGCCTGCTGGCCGGGACCGCCCTGGCCGCCGCCGGGGCCGCCGCCCTGGCCGCCACCGCCGCCGGTGGAGCCGAGCTGCGCGGTGAGCTTGGGGCTGATCGCGGTGACCGTGTAGGCCGCCAGGAGGCCCAGCGCGATACCGAGACCGCCGCCGATCAGACCGTTGACCATGGACTCGCCGACGACCTGCCGGGTCACCCTGCGGCTCGGCCAGCCGAGCGCCTTCAGCGTGCCGAACTCACGTACCCGGCGGGAGACCGCCGACGAGGTGAGCAGCGCGGCGACGAGGAACGCGGCGATCAGGACCGCGATGGACAGCCACTTGCCCACGCTGGTCGCGAGGTTGGAGGCGGTGGACAGCGAACCGGAGACCGTGGACGCGAGGTCGGCGGAGGTGGTGACCGTCGTACCCGAGATGTTCTTCTGGATGGTCGTCTTGACGGCCGAGATCTGCTTGGAGTCGGTCGCCTTGACGTAGATCGTGGTGACCTTGTTCTTCGAGTCGCTCAGCGTCTGCGCCTGCTTCAGCGGCACGTACACGTCGATCGTGGACTCGCTGCTGTTGGGCGTCGCGATGCCGATGACCGTGAACTTGGTGCTGGAGATCTTGAAGGTCGAACCGACCTTGTACTTCTTCGTCTTGGCGTACGACTTGCTGACGATCGCGACCTTCGCGTTGGTCTGCGCGGTCGTGAAGGTCTTGCCGGTGGTGATCTTCGACGTGGACAGCGGGCCCAGCGTCTGGTTGGTGACGTCGATGCCCGCGACCGAGTACGAGTTCACGTTGAAGTTGGCGCCGCCGCCCTGGACCTGCGGCGCACCGGTGCTGCTGGTGCCGCTGCCGCCGGGGCCACCCTGCTGCGAGGACCCCGAAGAGCCGGACGTGGTGGAGGACTTCGCCTTGCCCTGGGTGAAGGAGCCGTCGACCTTGGTGACGTTCAGGGTGAGCGCGCCGACCGCCGTGGACACGCCCTTCTGCGAGCCGACCTTGGTGACCAGGGAGGACGCGAGGGCCTGACCGCCCTGCGTGTTCACCCGGTCCGAGCTCTGCGAGCTGCTGCTGGAGGAGGTGGCGCCGAACTTGAAGCTGGGACCCTGCGAGCTGCCGGCCTTGGGGGCCGACTGCGCCTTGGTCACGGTCATGTCGGTTCCGAGACCGTAAAGAGACTTGAGGACCTTGTCCTGAGCCTGATTCATGCCGGCCGACACCGAGTTGACGGTGATGACCAGCGCGATACCGAGCGCCAGACCCATCGCGATGACCAGGGCCGCCTTCTTGCGCCGGCCCAGCTCGCGCTTGAGATAGATGCCAAACATCCCATTCCCCAAAGGTTCTTGGCGCCCGCTGTGGGCGCGGCCACAAGCTATGGAGGAACCTTTGAGTCGACCTGAGTAAAGGATGTGTCTGGCCTGAGAAAAAGAGGCCCGAAATCAGAATTGCGTCAGACAGCTCATTCCTAAGCTGACGAGGGCTTCCTGCCAGGAAACCCCTGTTCAATGGCCTGCTGACATGGGCTGTCGATCATCCTTCCGGCGCCTCGCGACGGACCCCGCCGTGCACGCCCGCGCCCGCGTTTTGTACGGTCCCGGGATGCGCGATTCCTCTCGGCTCACCCGGCGTGCCGCTCTCGGCCTGACCGCCGCCGCTCTTCCCCTGGCGGCGGCCGCACCCGCGTCCGCGGCTACCGCGATCGGCGGTGAGCGGCTGGCCCGCGACGGGATCCAGGCCGGCGACGCCTCCACGCTGCCCAAGAAGCTCACGGCCCGCTCCTGGCTGATCGCCGACCACGAGACCGGCGAGGTGCTCGCCTCGTACCGCGCGCACCAGCGGCTCGCGCCCGCGTCCACGCTGAAGATGCTGTTCGCCGACACCGTGCTGGGGAAGTTCGAGCGGACCCGCACCTACCGGGTGACCGACGCCGACCTCGCCGACGTCCCCTCCGGCTCCAGCCTCGTCGGCGTGAAGCCCGGAATCCTGTACAGCGTCCACCAGTTGTGGCAGGGCGTCTTCCTTCGCTCCGGCAACGACGCCGTGCACGTACTGGCCCACATGAACGGCGGGATCGCGCGGACGGTCGCCGAGATGCAGGCCAAGGCGAAGGACCTCCAGGCCCTGGACACGCACGTGGTGAGCCCGGACGGCTTCGACCACCCCGGGCAGGTCTCGTCGGCGTACGACCTCACGCTCTTCGCCCGGCACGGGCTGCACGACGACGACTTCAGCTCCTACTGCTCGACCCGGACCGCGGACTTCCCGGCCGGCGGCAAGAAGACCTTCCAGATCCAGAACACCGACCGTCTGCTCAGCGGCGCCTACGGCCTGCGCCCGTACCGCGGCATCATCGGCGTGAAGAACGGCTACACCAGCCACGCCGGCAACACCTTCACCGGTGCCGCCACCCGCGACGGCCGTACCCTCCTGGTCACCGTGATGCACCCCGCGAACGGCGGCAACGAGGTCTACAAGGAGACCGCCGCGCTCCTCGACTGGGGCTTCGGCAAAGGGAGTTCGGCCCAGGCCGTGGGCACGCTGGTCGAGCCGCTGAGCGAGGGCGGGGCGACCGCGAGCCCGACACCGTCGGGGAAGGGCGCGAAGGGGGCGCCGGGCGCCACCGGAGCCGCCGCGTCCTCGTCGGACGGTCCCTCGCCCTGGCGGCTGCTGGAAGGCGCGGCGGGGACGGTCGCTGTGCTCGCGGGCGGCGCGTTCGCGTTGCGCAGGCGACGGGCGGCCGTAGCGGCGGCGAAGTCCCAGGAACTCGACGGGAGTTGATGTGACGCGACAGCCGCTCCACGGTCCGGTGCGTAACCCGCGGTCCCACGCGGGCTCCACCCCCACCCGGGTCGTGGAACGACTGTCGCCTCTCCCCCCTCGGTTTTGGTCCGCGGAACACAGCGCTCCCATATTGCGGAAGCCCCGTGCTCCAAGTGTGAAGCTTTGGTGGAGAGAGTTGAGCATAGGTCAGCAACCGGGCGCAATGGTGCGGATGGTCAAATTCCGTTTGTGCCAATCGACTTAGCCGCGCCCCACGTACGGCATCGCGGTCGCCAGCACCGTCGCGAACTGCACGTTCGCCCCCAACGGCAGCTCCGCCATGTGCCGCACGGTCCGCGCCACATCCGCGACATCCATCACCGGTTCCGGGGCGACCACCCCGTTGGCCTGCAACGCCCCGGTCTCCATCCGCGCCGTCATGTCGGTCGCCGCGTTCCCGATGTCGATCTGCCCGACCGCGATCGAGTACGGCCGCCCGTCCAGCGACAGCGACTTGGTGAGCCCCGTCAGCGCGTGCTTGGTCGCGGTGTAGGCCACGGAGTGCGGCCGAGGCGTGTGCGCGGAGATCGACCCGTTGTTGATGATCCGCCCGCCCTGCGGCACCTGCTCCTTCATCCGCTGGTACGCCGCCTGCGCACACAGGAACGCCCCGTTGAGATTGGTGTCCACCACGTGCCGCCACGCGTCGTACGGCAGGTCCTCCACCGCCACCCCACCGGGCCCGAAGGTCCCCGCGTTGTTGAACAGCAGATCCACCCGCCCGAACCGCTCCACGGCGGCGTCGAACAGCCCGTCCACGTCCTCCGGCCGCGCCACATCCGTCGCAACGGCGAGGGAGGCGCCCTCGGGCACCAGCGCGGCCGTCTCCTCCAGCGGTCCGGTGCGGCGGCCGGCCAGCGCCACCGACCAGCCCGCGCGCAGCAGTTCCACGGTGACCGCGCGCCCGATGCCGGAGCCGGCGCCGGTCACCACGGCGATCCTCGACGATTCCTCAGCGTTCATGGCCGCAGCCTACGAGTCACCCCTCCTGCGGGTACCGCACCCCGATCCGCTCCCGCACCGCGTCCAGCGTCCGCATCACCGCGAGGGTCCCCTCCAGCGGCACCAGCGGCGACTCGGTCTCCCCGGCCCGCACCGCCCGCATCACCTCGGACGCCTCGTGGCGCAGCGTGTTGCGCGGCCCGTCCGCCGGGTCGAGGACGAACTCCTCGGGGTCGCGCCCGTCCCGGTGCAGCACGAACCGCTCCGGGTGGAAGAAGCCGTCCGGGATGTCGATCCGCCCCAGCGAACCGGTCACCGACGCCGAGGTCCCCGTACCGCCGACGATCGAGCAGTGCAGCGCGGCCAGCGCGCCGCTGTCCCAGGTGAACAGCGCCGCCGTCTGCAGATCGGCGCCCTCGGGCGAGAGCACGGCCGACGCCTTCACGTCGGCGGGCTCACCGAGCAGCAGATGAGCGAACGACACCGGGTACACCCCGAGGTCCAGCAGCGCGCCGCCGCCCTGCGCCGGGTCGCGCAGCCGGTGTGCGGGCGGGAAGGGTCCCGCGAGCCCGAAGTCGGCCTGAACGGTGCGGACCTCACCGACAGCCCCGTCGTCGACAAGCGACTTGAGCCGCCGTATCAGCGGATGGCAGTACATCCACATGGCCTCCATCAGGAAGCTGCCGCGCTCGCCCGCCAGCGCGACAAGTTCCGTCGCCTCGCGGGAGTTCAGGGTGAAGGCCTTCTCGACGAGCACGTTCCGCCCGGCCTCCAGGCAGAGACCGGCGGCCGCGCGGTGCGCCGCGTGCGGGGTGGCGACGTAGACGACATCGATGTCCGCGTCGTTCGCCAGTGCGTCCCAGTCGCCGTAGGCCCGCTCGATCCCGAAACGTTCCGCGAAGGCCTTCGCCGAGGGCTCCGTCCGGGAGGCCACCGCGACCAGCTCGGCGTCCGGCAGATCGACGAGCTCCGCCGCGAACGCGGCCGCGATCCCGCCGGTCGCCAGGACTCCCCAGCGCACCCTCTGTTCCGTCATCGCGGCCCCACCCTCGCTCACCAGACCCTCGGCACCCTGTACGAGCTGAGAGCATAGGTGGCGGATCACTCGGAGAGGGAGGGGCACATGCCCGAGCAGGAGGCGCAGGCGCAGGCCGTGCCGCGGTCCGCCGTACCGTCGTCGCCCAAGGCGACCCGTCGCGCGGGCCTCTTCATGATCCTCGTCCTCGGCGGCCTCACCGCGACCCCGCCGCTGTCGATGGACATGTACCTCCCCGCGCTCCCGGCGGTCACCCGCTCCCTGCACGCACCCGCGGCGACCGTCCAACTCACGCTCACCGCCTGCCTGGCGGGCATGGCGCTGGGCCAGTTGGTGGTGGGCCCGATGAGCGACAAGTGGGGCCGCAGACGCCCGCTGCTGACCGGCCTCGCGGTCTACGTCGTGGCGACGGCCCTGTGCGCGGTCGCGCCGAACGTCGAATCCCTGGTCGCCTTCCGCCTGCTCCAGGGCCTGGCGGGCGCGGCCGGAATAGTGATCGCGCGGGCGGTCGTACGCGACCTGTACGACGGCGTGGCCATGGCCCGCTTCTTCTCCACCCTGATGCTGGTCTCCGGGGTGGCCCCGATCGTCGCGCCGCTGGTCGGCGGCCAGATCCTGAGGGTCACGGACTGGCGGGGGGTGTTCGTGGTCCTGACGTTCGTCGGGACGGCGCTCGCGGTCCTCGTCTGGACCCGCCTCCCCGAGACCCTCGCCCCGGCGGACCGCCACGCGGGCGGCACGGCGGAGGCCCTGCGCGGCATGCGCGCCCTCCTGGCCGACCTCCCCTTCACGGGTTACATGCTCACGGGCGGCTTCTCCTTCGCGGCGCTGTTCGCGTACATCTCGGCGTCCCCCTTCGTCGTCCAGGAGATCTACGGCGCGACCCCGCAGACCTTCAGCCTCCTCTTCGGCATCAACTCGGTCGGCCTGGTGGCGGTGGGCCAGATCAACGGAAAACTGCTGGTGGGCAGGGTCTCCATGGACAAGGTCCTGGGCGCTGGCCTGGCGGTGGTGCTGCTGGCGGCGACGGCGCTGCTGCTGATGGCCACGGGCGCGTTCGGGCAGGTGGGCCTGGTCCCGGTGGCGGCCGGTCTGTTCGTCCTGATGTCGGCGATGGGCGTGACGCTCCCCAACGCCCAGACCCTCGCGTTGATGCGCACGCGCCACTCGGCGGGTTCGGCGTCCGCGCTGCTGGGCACGTCATCCTTCCTGATCGGCGCGGTCGCCTCCCCGTTGGTCGGCATCGCGGGCGAGCACACCGCCGTCCCGATGGCGGTCGTCCAACTGGTGGCCGCACTGGTGGCGGTGGCCTGCTTCGTGGGAATGTGCCGTCCTTGGAACACACGTACGACCGCGGAGGGAGTGGGGAGCTGAGCGCCCCGAGACTGCGCAACGACACCCCGGAACGGGCCGGCCTCGACCCCGAGGAACTCCGCCACCTGGTCCGGCAGGTCCACGACCTCACCACCGGCGACCACCCCTGGGCGGCGGGCACCGTCGTGGTCGCCGGCCGCGGCCCGGTGATCGCCGTGGAGGAGGCGGCGGGCTGGGCCGTTCGCTACTCCGCCTACGACCCCGAGGCCGACCGGGGCGTCGAACTGCCACCGGCGTCCCGCGTCCCGACGACAGTGGACACCCCCTTCGACCTGGCCTCGGTCACCAAGCTGTTCACGGCGGTGGCCGCGATGCAGCAGATCGAGCGGGGCACGCTGGGCATAGACGCCAGGGTGGGCGCGTACCTGCCGGACTTCCGGGCCGCGGCCCGCCACGGCATCACCGTCCGCCAACTCCTCACCCACACCTCGGGCCTGCGCCCCGAACTCCCGCTCTACGACTGTGCCGACGACGCCGAACGCCTGTCGATGCTCCGAACGGAGGCGCCGGCGGGGGAGCCGGGCGAGTACGTCTACTCGGACCTGAACCTCCTCCTGCTCCAGTTCGTTCTGGAACGCATCAGCGGCCGCACACTCGACGTCCTCATCCACGACGGCATCACCCGCCCGTTGGGCATGACGTCCACGGACTTCGGCCCCTGCCCCGGCGCGGCGGCGACGGAGGACCAGCGCCGCCCATGGGCCAAGGCGGACCGGGGGATGCTGCGGGGTGTCGTCCACGACGAGAACGCGTGGGCGCTGGGTGGCGTGGCCGGTCACGCGGGCCTGTTCTCGACGGGCCGTGATCTGGCGGTCTTCTGCCGCACGTTGCTGGCGGGGGGTTCGTATGGGCCCGCCCGCATCCTGGGATCCGACTTCGTGGAGTTGTTGCTGACCCCGCCGGGGCTCGGCTTCGGGGTCGATCAGGCCTGGTTCATGGGGGAGTTGGCGGGGCGGGGGGCGGTGGGGCACACGGGGTTCACGGGGACGTCGGTGGTGCTGGATCCGGCTACGGACACGTTCCTGGTCCTGCTGGCCAACACCGTGCATCCGCGAAGGCGGGGGGCGGACAGTGGGCCTCGGGCGGCTGCGGGGACGCGGGTGGCTCGGGCGGTTAGAGGGTGAGAGGGGTGCGGGGTGGTGCCGGTTGTGTTGTGTGGTGCGGCCCGGTGGGGGCTGGTCGCGCGGTTCCTCGCGCCCCTTCGTAAGCGGGGCTGTGTTTGAGAGGTGCGGGTAGGGCGGGCTTTTTGAGCCGAGTTCTTCCATGCCCCGCCATGGGTGGTGGGTGGGCATAGGCCTCGGGGGTCTGGGGGCGGAGCCCCCAGGGACCTCGGCTGGAGCCCCGGGGCACTTAGAATCGGCGGGTGAACGACCCCGTGGCCCCGGCCGAAACCCTCCGTACCGCTCTGGCCCGCCTGCTCGACGGGCTTCCGCCCAGGCAGGCCGCCGGGGCTGTGGAGCGGCTGATCGCCAGTTACCGGGGTGCCACCCCGACCGACGCCCCGATCCTGCGGGACCGTGCGGACGTGGCGGCCTACGCGGCGTACCGGATGCCGGCGACTTTCGAAGCCGTACGTTCCGCGCTGGACGCCTTCGCGGACGCCGTACCCGACTGGGCCCCGCAGGGACACGTGGACGTCGGCGGCGGGACCGGTGCCGCCACCTGGGCCGTCGCCGCCACCTGGGACGGTGATCGCCCGGTGACCGTCCTCGACTGGGCCGAGCCCGCGCTCGCCCTGGGGAAAGAGATCGCCGCCGCCAACCCGGCGCTGAGCAAGGTCAGTTGGCGGCGCGCACGGATCGGATCCGCGCTCACCCTCGACCCCACCGACCTCGTCACCGTCTCCTACGTCCTCAACGAACTCACCGCCCCCGACCGAGCCACCCTCGTCGACGCCGCCGCATCCGCAGCCCAGGCCGTCGTGATCGTCGAAGCAGGCACCCCCGCCGGTTACGCCCGCGTCATCGAGGCCAGGGACAGACTCATCGCCGCCGGTTTCCACATCGCCGCCCCCTGCCCCCACAGCGCCGCCTGCCCGATCACCCCCGGCGAGGACTGGTGCCACTTCTCGGCGCGGGTCAGCCGTTCCTCCCTGCACCGCCAGGTCAAGGGTGGCTCCCTGCCGTACGAGGACGAGAAGTTCAGCTACGTGGCCGCCGCCCGCTTCCCCGTCGAACCCGCCCCCGCCCGCGTCGTACGCCGCCCGCAGATCCGCAAGGGACAGGTACTCCTCGACCTCTGCGAGACCGACGAGCAGCTGCGCCGGACGACGGTCACCAAACGCCACGGCGACCTGTACAAGGCGGCCCGGGACACGAACTGGGGCGACCCCTGGCCGCCGTACACCTCACAGCCGTAGAACCGCAGGTGGCCTTGAAGGCCGTAAATCCCGCCAAATCGTCTGATAGCCGCTGATCCGGGTCTCGGTGTGTCTCGTCCCACCCACCCCGGATGCGGGGTCCCGCCTCTCAAGGCGCAGGATGGTGGGACCATAGGGGAAGTTCTCCGCACAACGGCAGGGCTTCGCACGACGGCAGGGCAAGACGGCAAGGCGACAACAGCAGGGCGAGGAGATAGATGAGCGCGACGTTCGGTGGCCGGACCGGTCGGCAGGGCAGACTCTCCTCGTGGCTGCGTGGACGCCGCCCGCAGGAGGCCCCCGACGACGGCAGCGGACGCGAGGCGCTGCTGCTGGCCGCCGCCGAGGCCGGGCTGCCGCTCGCCCCCGCCGCGCACCCGGCTCCGGGCTACCGATGTTCGTGCGACCGTGTGGGCTGCCCCACACCGGCCCGGCATCCCGTGTCGTTCGCCTGGCAGACGCAGTCCACGACCGACCGCGCCCAGATCGAGCGCTGGGCCCGCCACCAGCCGCAGGCCAACTTCATCACCGCGACCGGCATGGTCAACGACGTCCTGGACGTACCCCTCGAAGCGGGCCACGAGGCACTGGAGCGGCTGCTCGCCGCCGGTGTCGAGGTCGGCCCGGTCGCCGCGAGCGACGACGGACGGCTGCTCTTCTTCACCCTCACCCGCGGCACCCCCGAGGACGAGGACGAGTGGTGGCCGTGCGAACTGGACTGCCACCCCGAGACGATGGACGAACACCCCGGCCTGCGCTGGCACTGCCGCGGCTCCTACGTCCTGGTCCCCCCGGCCCAACTCCCCGGCGAGAACCAGTCCGTTCACTGGGTACGCGGCCCCGAGCATCCCCTGCCCGACCCGCTGACCCTCCTCGAAACCCTCACGGACGCCTGCGCCCGCCACGCGGGAGCGGAACCGGACCACGCGAACTCGGCCTGGCCGCTGGGCCGTTGACCTCCTGAGGTCAGCCGCCCTGCGCGGAGGTCAGCCCCTCGATCCGCCCCAGCACCGACACCTTCCCGCCCCGCTTCGGGTCCAACGCCACCTCGTTCGAGATGAGTTGAAGGGTGAGGGACTGCTCCACCTCACCCGTCGTCAGCGCCTGTACGTCCTTGTTCTGCGTCGGCACCGACGTGCCCTCCGCCGCGGTCTCCTTCTGGAAGTACCGCGTGGTGAAGAACACCAGTGCCCCGCCGTCCGCCGTACGCAGCGCCAGCGGCGCGTAGTCGCCGCTCGTCAGCGGCTGGTCGAGGAACTGGACGGCCAGGCCGGGCTTGGTGGCCTTCTCCCGGTCCGCACGCCACGCACTGGTGTGCGTCCCGTCCGCGAAGTCCGACCCACCGCTCTTCAGATACGTCGCATAGCTCTGGCTCAACTCGCCCGGCGCGACGGCCAGTTCGGTCGAGTTCGCCGGTACGGCCTCCGCCCAGCCGTCCTTGTCGGTCTTGAACTTCGGTACGGCACTGGGCGCGAGCAGCGTCAGATACGCCACCTGCCACGGCTCGGAGAGGTCGTTGCGGGTGAAGACCAGCAACCACCGGGCCCCGCCACCCTTGTTGGCGGCGGTGTCGGCCACGAACCAGCGCGGCCAGCCGGCCTTCTTCGGGATGGTGAACTTCGCGTCCGTCAGCTCCAGCGGCGAGTAGTTCGCGTTCCCGGACGGCGAGTTGGTGTGCCCCGCCTTCAGCCGCGCCGCGTCGATGTCACCGAGCGCGCCGGTGACATGAGCGGCGTCCAGCGAACTGTCGTACGCCTTGTCGGCCGCGTTGTACGCGGTCGTGAACTGCTGGAGCGCCGTCGCGGCCTCGGCGCGGGTGGTGGCCGGGAGGACCTCCCGCTCGCCGTGGACCACCACGCAACCGCTCGCCGTCAGCGACAAAGCGGTCACCGAGGCCGCTATCAGTACGCGCCGGTCAAGCCTGCGGAGCCTTCGAGGGCTGCGATCCCTGCTCATCAGGTGTCTTCACCTTCCCCTTCCCGGAGGCGAACCCTACCGGGGCGAAGAACAGGGCGAGCGTGGGGACCAGGTACAGCAGCCACACCGTGATCTGCAGGACCGTCGGGTCCGGCTGGAAGTTGAAAACGCCCTTCAGGAGGGTGCCGTACCAGCTGTCCGGCGGGATCGTGTCGCTGATGTCGAAGGCCAGCTTCGTCAGCCCCGGGAGCCAGTCGGCCTCCTGCAAGTCGTGGAAGCCGTATGCCAGTACACCCGCCGCGACGACGACCAGCATCGCCCCGGTCCAGGTGAAGAACTTCGCGAGGTTGATCTTCAGCGCGCCCCGGTAGAACAGCCAGCCCAGGAACACCGCCGTGGCCAGACCCAGTCCTACGCCGACCAGCGGGCGCGGGGTGCCGTCGCTCGCCGCGTGCACCGACGCCCACACGAACAGGGCGGTCTCCAGGCCCTCGCGGCCGACGGCGAGGAAAGCGGTGGCGACCAGCGCGCCCGTGCCCATCGCGAGGGCCGCGTCCAGCTTGCCGTGCAGTTCGGTCTTCAGGTGCCGGGCGGTGCGCCGCATCCAGAACACCATCCACGTCACCAGACCGACCGCGAGGATCGACAGCGACCCGCCGAGCGCCTCCTGCGCCTGGAACGTCATCTCCTGCGAGCCGAATTCGAGCGCGCAGCCGAAGCCCATCGCGATGAGCACCGCGACGACGATGCCGATCCAGATCGGCTTCAGCGCGTCCCGCCGGCCCGTCTTGACGAGATAGGCGATCAGGATGCAGACGACGAGACTGGCTTCCAGCCCCTCGCGCAGACCGATCAGATAGTTCGAGAACACGGTCTACGACTCCTTCGCGTCCTTGGAGAACAGCGTGCTGCCCCACCAGTCGTCCTTGTCACGGACGCCCGGCGGGACGGCGAAGACCGCCGAACCCACGTGCTGGATGTACTCGTTGAGCGCGTCGGACGCCGACAGCTTCCGCTGGAGCGGGATGAATCCCTTGCGTACGTCGCGCTGGTAGGCCAGGAAGAACAGGCCCGCGTCGAGACGGCCGAGGCCGTCGGTGCCGTCGGTGAAGGAGTAGCCCCGGCGCAGGATGGTGACCCCGCTGTTGGAGTCGGGGTGCGCGAGCCGGACGTGCGCGTCGGGCTTCATCGCCTTCAGGAAGGGCGCGTCGTGTTCCTTCGCCTTGCCGACCGGAGCGCCCTCGCCCTTGTCCCGCCCGAAGACGTCCTCCTGCTCCTGCAGCGAGGTCCGGTCCCAGGTCTCGATGTTCATCCGGATGCGCCGGGCGACGAGATACGAACCCCCGGTCATCCAGGCCGAGTTCGCGCTGTTGTCGCCCTCGCCCACCCACACGAACTTCTTCAGCCGGTCCGTCTCGGTCCCCGCGATGTTGCGGGTGCCGTCCTTGAACCCCATGAGATTGCGCGGGGTTTGAGCCCCCGGGGTCGTCGACGAGGTCTTCCCGAAGCCCAGTTGGGACCAGCGGATGGCGACCTTGCCGAAGCCGATACGGGCCAGGTTGCGGATCGCGTGCACGGCGACCTGCGGATCGTCCGCACAGGCCTGGACGCAAAGGTCCCCGCCCGTACGGGACTTGTCGAAGTTGTCGCCGGGGAACTGCGGCAGGTCGACCAGGGCTTCAGGACGACTGCCCTTGAGCCCGAAGTGGTCGAAGAACCCCGGCCCGAAGCCGATGGTGAGGGTCAGCCGCGAGGGTTTCAGCCCCAGCGCCTCACCGGTGTCGTCCGGCGGCGCCTCGGCGAGCCCGCCGTAGGCACCCTCGCCGACCGCGTGCCCACCGGTCATCCGGCGGGCGGCGGCCGTCCAGTCCTTCAGCATCCGCACGAACTCGGCGCGGTCGTCGGTCTTCACGTCGAACGCGGCGAAGTGGAGCCGGTCCTGCACGGGTGTGGCCATGCCGGCCTGGTTGGCGCCGTGGAAGGCGACCGCGGCACCGGTGTCGGCACCGGCCGGATCGACATCGTCGCCGACCCGGGTCATCGCCACCGCGCCACCGGCCGCGACGGCACCGAGCGCGAGCCCGGCACCGCCCCAGCCGATGAGCGAACGACGGGAGGGGCTCTCGGATTTCTGGGGCGTGGTCTCGGATTTCGGGGTCTCGGCCATGGTGATCCCCTACTTCACGACGGCGGCGGCGAGCTTGGACAGCGGCTCCGCAAGGGCGTTGACCGCGTCCGACAGCTCCTTGCGCTGGTCGGCGGTGACCTTGTCGTACGACACGAAGCCGTCCGAGGTCGAGCGGTACTTGTCGAGCAGCGTGTTCAACGCGGCGAACTGCTTGTCGAGTTCGGTGGTGAGGGCCGCGTCGTTCTTCCGCGCGACCGGCTTCAGCAGCTCGTACGCCTTCTGCGCGCCCTCGACATTGCCCTTGAAGTCGCTCAGGTCGGTGTGCGAGTAACGGTCCTCCTCACCGGTGACCTTGCCGGTGGCGACCTCGTCGAGGAGTTCCTTGGCACCGTTGGCCATGGAGGTCGGGGTGATCTCGGCCTTGCCGACGCGCTTCTGCCAGTCCTTCAGATCGGTGACCAACTCGGCGGCGAGGGCCTTCTGTTCGGCGCCGATCTTCTTGTCCTGCCACAGGGCCTTCTCCAGCGCGTGCCAGCCGGTCCACTTCTGGCCCTTCTCCAGGTCGTTGACGCGGGTGTCGGTCTTCGGGTCGATGTCCCCGAACGACTCGGCGATCGGCTCGGTGGCCTCCCAGCCGTAACGGGAGGGCGCGTAGGCGTTCTTGGCGGCGGTGAGGTCGCCCGCCTTGATGGCGTTGGCGAAGGTCTCCACCTTCGGGATCGTCGCGTCGGCCTGCTCCTGCGCGTACTCGCGGTAGGCGGCGACGGCCGCGTCCAGCTTCGGGTCGCGCTTGGCGACGCTGCCCCCGGTGACGGTCAGCTTCTGCCGCACACCGTGCCCCTTCATCCCCGGCCGGCAGGCGATCTCGTACGACCCCGCCTTCACTTCAGCGGTGAGCGTGTACTTCGTTCCCGGCCCGATGTTCTCCTTCTCGGAGACGATCCGGTCGTCCGGGAAGAGGATCTCGACCTCGGTCGCCTTCGAGCCGGTGTTCTCGATCTTCAGCGTGACCTGTCCGGCCGGGATCGACGTCGCCGAGGTCGTGCACTTGGAGTCGGCCGCGGTCACCTGGATCGCGTCGCCGTCCTTGGCGTCGCTCTTCGCGGTGCACGCCGTGACGGCGGTCAGTGCGGCCGCGGCGGCGACGGCGGTGGCGACGGGAAGTCGGACGGCACGCATGCAGGCTCCAAGCGGAAGTGTCTGGCGAGGCAGTGTGGTGAGGCTGCCCTAACTTACCTGAGGCTTACCTCAGTCCTACCCGCGCGGTCCGGTATTCACTGCCCACAGAAAAATCACAGACACGGCTTGATCTCGACGGCGGAAAACAAACGGCAAGTAATGGTCAAGAGAAGGTCAAGCGGGGCGTTTCGGTGCCACCACGACCGCCCCCGTGCGCGGATGCGGGAACACCTCACGGGCTCGCCCGGCAGCACCACCAACTCCGGTACGACGGGCTCGACTTCGGGCGCGGGCGTGGTGTTCGCGATGCGCAGGCGGCGTACGGAGGCGTAATCGGGTGTCGGGGCGGTCGTAGGTCCCCCAGACTGCTCCTCATGACCATGAAGAGGGGCCGCAGGGAACTGCTCGGGCCGGGCGGTCTCGTACTCGATGTGCGGGACCGTCCCGGCCTGCCTTCGTTGCGCTTCGAGACGGCGGAGGGCGGTTGTTCGCACGAGGGTCTCTTCGTGCACCGGCTCGAAGGCTTCCGCTCACCGTCGCCGCGCATCCGGTCGGACCTGATGAGAAACCCCGGCAACTGGATTCACCAGTACGCGCGTTGGCTGGAGGAGGCGAAGGAGGGCCCACTGCACGACGCACGCTGGTACCTCCGCGAGCGGCGCAAGTTCCCGGCGTACGTGGGTGGGGCGACTTCATGCGCGACTGGCCCGCCTGCCACCTCGACTGGTGCGCGGGAGGCTGGGAGGGCGTCGTACCGCTACGCCCGCTCTCGCCCACGGACGTGCCACGCGTGAAGGCCTACCGCAAGCACGTTCAGGAGGACACGCCCGCCCCCGTCCTCCTGTGGCGGGTGACGCCGTTCGACGGCTGGGCACTCCTCGACGGCCACGACCGTGCCGTGGCGGCACTGGCGGAGGGCAGGACCCCGCCGTGCGTCGTCCTGTACCGCGCACCGGACGACGAGGACTGGCGCCGCACCGCAGACGAGCTGACCGAGGCGCACGAACAACGCATGCGCCAGTTCGCGGAGCGCCCGCAGACCCCTGAGCGCCAACGGGCCGTCCTGGAAACGGCGTACGAGGACACGCTGTCCTCGCTGCCGTACGACGAGGCCCCCACCCTCACCTGGCCCCTCCCCGGTGGAGCCCCCACCTGGGATGACCTCGCCGCCCGCGCGGTGTTTGAATGCCCCCGTGACTGACTACGACGTACTGCGTGTCTTCTGCGGGCCCAGCGGCGGATACGGCAATGAACTCGGCGTCGTCCGCGAGGGTTCCGTCATGCCGGACCCGGACGAGCGGCAGGTGTTCGCCGGGAAACTCGGCTTCAGCGAGACGGTGTTCGTCGACGACCCCGAGCGCGGGGTCATCGACATCTACACCCCGACCACGCGCCTGCCCTTCGCCGGCCACCCCTGCGTCGGCACGGCCTGGCTCCTGGACATACCCGAACTGGTCACCCCCGCAGGCGTCGTGGGCGCCCGCCTGGACGGCGAGTTCAGCTGGATCGAGGCCCTCCCGGAGTGGGCCCCGCCCCGCACCCTGCGCCAGTACGCCACCGCCCCCGAGGTCGACGCCCTCCCCGTGCCCCCGCCCGGCGAGTGGATCTACGCCTGGGCTTGGGAGGACGAGGCAGCGGGCCGCATCCGCGCCCGAGCGTTCCCCGGCCGCGACGACGGCATCCACGAGGACGAGGCGACGGGTGCGGCGGCGTTGTTGCTGACCGACCAGCTGGGCCGGGCTCTCAACATCACGCAGGGCACGGGTTCCCAGATACTTACGGCGCCGCAGCCGGGGGGTTGGGTCGAGGTCGGGGGACGGGTGTTCCTGGAACGCTGACGGCTCCGTGACACCAACTCCTCCGTAATGGCGGCCACTTCACCACGCAGGCCGGCAATATACAGCCCGTCCGGCGCTTGAGGACGAGGCCCCTTCAGGGCCGATCGGGGGTCTGGGGGCGGAGCCCCCAGCAACGCACCCGCAGACAGACACTCAAGCCGACAGCGGAAACTCCGCACCCAGAGCCCGAAACACCCCGGTGTTCAAGGCAAACGCCCGCTTGCACTCGGCCACGACCCGCTGCTTCTCCAGATCATCGACCGGCACGGAATCCAACCGCTCCCGGTATCCCCGCTTGAACGCCGCCGGGTTCCCGATCCCCTCGAACACATAGAACCGGACCCCGTCCCCCTTCCGGGAGAACCCCCACGTCCGCTCCGCCTTGTCCCGGATGATCTGCCCGCCGGAGAGATCCCCGAGGTAACGGGTGTAGTGATGGGCGATGTACCCGGCCGGCCACGACTCCGCGCACTCCCGCACCCGTTCCGTGTAGGCCCGGGTCGCCGGCAGTGCCGTCAGCCCGGAACGCCACTCCGCACCCCGCAGATGCTCAAGGTCCCGCTCCAGCGCCGGCAGCCGGAACAACTCGGCCTGGATGAACGC
Organism: Streptomyces sp. NPDC048504; assembly: GCF_043200035.1. NCBI lineage: Bacteria > Bacillati > Actinomycetota > Actinomycetes > Kitasatosporales > Streptomycetaceae > Streptomyces > Streptomyces sp. NPDC048504. Next base: position 94,506 of record NZ_JBICXA010000009.1, on the reverse strand, counting down.
CCCGGCCACCGGATCCGCCGCGAGGCGCTCCGCCCCGGTCTCCAACGCCTCGTAGACGAACCACAGTTGCTCGGTGTACCGGGCGTACGCGTCCACGCCCAGTCGGCCGCCGAGCAGATCGCTCATGAAGGTGGAGGTCTCGGCCTCCACGTGCTGTTCGTGGGACGCGGTGCGGATGACTGTCGAGAAGGAGTCCATGAACCCTATCCTCTAAGGCAAGCCTTACCTAAGTCAACAGGTTTACCGACACCCTGTCGGTAAAAGCGTACAAGAAAAGACCCGTCCTCGGCCGAGGACGGGTCTCGACGTGCTACGGCAGCGTCAGGACCTCCGCCCCCGTGTCCGTCACCACCAACGTGTGCTCGAACTGAGCCGTCCGCTTCCGGTCCTTCGTGACGACCGTCCACCCGTCGTCCCACATGTCGTACTCGTACGTCCCCAGCGTCAGCATCGGCTCGATCGTGAACGTCATCCCGGGCTGGATGACCGTCGTCGCGTGCGGGCTGTCGTAGTGCGGGACGATCAGGCCGGAGTGGAAGGACGAGTTGATGCCGTGGCCGGTGAAGTCCCGGACCACGCCGTAGCCGAAGCGCTTGGCGTACGACTCGATGACCCGGCCGATGATGTTGATCTGCCGGCCCGGCCTGACCGCCTTGATCGCGCGGTCCAGGGACTCACGCGTGCGCTCGACCAGCAGCCGGGACTCCTCGTCGACGTCACCGACCAGGTAGGTCGCGTTGTTGTCGCCGTGCACCCCGCCGATGTACGCCGTCACGTCGAGGTTGATGATGTCGCCGTCGCGCAGCACCGTGGAGTCCGGAATGCCGTGGCAGATCACCTCGTTGAGCGAGGTGCACAGGGACTTGGGGAAGCCGCGGTAGCCGAGCGTGGACGGGTAGGCGCCGTGGTCGCACATGTACTCGTGCGCCACGCGGTCGAGTTCGTCCGTGGTCACCCCCGGCGAGATGATCTTCGCGGCCTCCGCCATCGCCCGCGCGGCGATCCGCCCGGCGACGCGCATCGCCTCGATCGTCTCGGGGGTCTGCACCTCCGGCCCGGTGTACGGGGTCGGCGCGGGCTTGCCGACGTACTCGGGGCGACGGATGTTTCCGGGCACGGGACGGGTGGGGGAGAGCTCCCCTGGTACGAGCAGCGACTGGCCAGACATGCCAGCGAGTCTAACCAGCGGACATGGGGGAACATGGCCGTAGGGAAAGGAGCCGTTGATGGCCCTGTTCAAGAAGCGCACGGTCGGGAAGCCCGGCGAGTGGTACTACTGCCTCGAACACAAGAAGGTCGAGGAGGGGCCGGAGTGCCCCGCCAAGGACCGCTTCGGGCCCTACACCACCCGCGCCGAGGCCGAGCACGCGATGGAGACGGCCCGCGAGCGCAACCTGGAGTGGGAGAACGACCCCAAGTGGCACGACGCCGCCAAGGGGACCGAGGACGACTGACCGGCCTGCGCTACGACGGCACCGGCGGTGACTTGATCAGGCCGCGCTACGACGGCCGGCGGCGCCGACCGCTCAGGCATCGGCCGGGGCCGCGGGGGTCGTTGGGGGCGTACGGGTCGTAGGAGTCGTCGCCGCGCGCTGCGCCTTCAGCCGTAGCGCGTGCTCGTCCGTCCGCGCGTCGTACGACATCAGCTTCGGCAGTCCCACGGCCAGCAGCCCCACCGCGCCCACGCCCATCAGGCCGCCCGCCCACACCGAGGTCCGCACCCCGGTCAGGGCGGCCATGCCACCGGACCTGACCTGGCCCAGCTGAGGGCCCACCGAGTAGGACAGCAGCTCGATCCCGGCGAGCCGGCCGCGCAGCTCGTCCGGGATCGTCTGGTTCCAGATGACCCCGCGGAAGATGCCGCTGACCATGTCGCAGCCGCCCGCGACGGTGAGGAACAGCAGCACCAGCCACACGTTGCCGACCGCGCCCGCGCAGGCGATCGCCGCGCCCCACAACGCGGCCGCCAGCACCACCATCCGCCCGTGCCGGTGGATCCGCGAGGTCCAGCCGCTGGTCATGCTCACCAGCAGGGCACCGGCCGGGACGGTCGAGTACATCAGCCCCAGCGCCCACGGCGCGTGCAGATCATCGGCGAGAAACGGCAGCACCGCGAGCGGCATCGCGAAGAACATCGCCGCCAGGTCGATGGCGTACGTCCCGAGGAGTTCCTTGCGGCTCCAGGCGTACCGGGCACCCTCCGCGATCGACTTCAGCGAGGGCTTCTGCGCCTCGTGGGCGCCGGGCGAGGCGGCGATACGGAAGATCAGGACGACGGACAGCGCATACGTCACCGTGTCCGCCGCGAACGCGTACGGCAGCCCCGCGAACGCCACGACCACCCCCGCCACCGCCGGTCCCGTGACCCCGCCGACCGTCCAGCGCAGGGAGTTGAGCGCCGACGCGGCCGTCATGTGCTCGTGCGCCACGATCCGCGGCCACAGCGAGTCCAGCGCGGGCCGCTGGATCGCACCGAGGACGGCGGTCAGGGCCGCGATCACATACAGCGGCCACACGGCGGGCTCCGGCAGCAGCGAGTTGAAGAGCAGCGCCCCGCACAGCACACCGAGCCCGGCCTCGGTCCACACGATCAGCTTCCGCTTGTCCCACGCGTCGGCGAGCGCACCGCCGTAGAGCCCGAACACGATCAGCGGCACCAACTCCACGGCACCGACCGTGCCCACCGCCGCCGCGGAGCCCGTGAGTTCCTTGATCTGCACCGGGAGCGCGACGAACGTCAGAAAACTCCCGAAGCTCGACACCAGCCCCGCGATCCAGAGCCTGCGGAAGTCGGCGGAGGCGTGCCAGGGGGCCAGGTCGGGGAGGAGGGCGCGGAGGCCCGTGGGGGGTTCGGCGGGGGGATCCGTGCTGTCGGTCACGAGGGGCAATGGTCGGGGCGGTGTGGGGACCTGGCAACCGGATTTCTCCCCGGTCCGGCTACCAGGGTGTGGGCGGGGGCGCGGTGAGCTGGTCGGTCAGCCGGGACAGGCGGTCACGGAAACGTCGTCGCCCCCGTGTCGCCGGCAGCACGTTCTCCCCGGCCGCCGCGCTCACCAGGTGCTGGACGGTGTCGAGGTCCAGGTCCGTGCCCTCGGGTACGGGGAGCGACTCGTGGGCCAGGGAGGCGAGTTCACGGTTCTCGGAGCCCAGGGAGAGGACGGTCGCCCCGGCCCGGCGGGCGTCGTGCACCCGCTCCAGGAGGGGGTCGCCAGGGCCCTCCGGCGACACCACCAGCAGCGTCTCACCACGCCGGGCCGCCTCGATCCGGCCGAGCCCGACGGCCAGGTGCGCCGGATCCGAGGGGCGCGCGTCATGCCGTACGAGAGTCGGTGCCAGCTCGGGCGTACCCGACCACGCGGCCTCGTCGACGAGGTGCGCCGCGAGATGCCACGGCTCGTACGCGGGCGTGCCCACCAGCAGCAGCCCGCCCCCGTGCGACACCACCGACCCGCGCAGCACCCCCGCGAACCGTCGCGTCGCCCCCAACCACTCGGTCCCGGCGAGCACTTCACGCAACAGCGCGACCCGTACGGCATCCATGACCGAGCATCCTGCCCCAACCGGCCGTTCGTGACGTGGAGTTCACCACGAATTCGCCCAACTTGGGGATGGTGCGGGCTCATAGGCCACACAAGGAGTCAACTCATGACAGAGGTAACCGTCCCCTTCGTCGCAGGCCAGGGAGGCTACGCGAGCTACCGCATCCCGGCGGTCGTGGTGAGTTCCGCCGGCACCGTCCTGGCGTTCTGCGAGGGCCGGGTCGACTCCGCGAGCGACCACGGCCACATCGAGATCGTCCTACGGCGCTCCACGGACGGCGGCCGCACCTGGGGCCCGCTCATTGCCGCCGCCACCAACGGCCCCCACCTCGCGGGCAATCCGGCCCCCGTCGTCCTCGACACCGGCCGCATCCTGCTCGTGTACGTCCGCGCGACCGCCACCGCCACCGAGGACGCCATCCTGCGCGGCCAGGTGCCGGCGGCCGACGGGCGGCGGATCTGGGTGCGCTACAGCGACGACGACGGTGTCACCTGGTCGAGTTCGAAGGAGATCACCGCGCAGGTGAAGAAGCCCGAGTGGCGCTGGTACGCCACCACGCCCGGGCACGCGATCCAGCTGAGCACCGGCCGGGTGGTCGTCGCCGCCAACCACACGATCCCGCCCACCGGCAAGGACGTGGGCAACGAGGCGAAGTACAACAGCGGCCACTGTCTGCTCAGCGACGACAAGGGCGAGACCTGGTCGATCGGTTACGTCGACGAGAACCCGGACGGCTACGTCAACTGCAACGAGACCACCGCCGCCGAACTCCCCGACGGGCGCGTCTACTTCAACACCCGCAACGACGCGACGGCCCCCGGTCACCGCGCCGACGCGTACTCGGCGGACGGCGGCAGGACCCTCGTGGAGCCCTTCCGCCCGCAGGCCGGCCTCACCGCCCCGATCTGCGAGGCGAGCGTCCTCCAACTCCGCGACCCCGACGTGCTGTTGTACTCCGGCCCCGGCGACCCGGCCGCCCGCGCCCTGATGACCCTGCGCGCCTCCACCGACGACGGCACCACCTGGCGCCCCGTGCACACGGTCGACGGGCTGCCCGCCGCGTACTCCGACCTCGTACGGATCGACGACGACACGGTCGGACTCCTCTACGAGACCGGCGACTTCGGGCCGTACGAGACAATCACGTTCCGGCGGGTCCCCGTGACGGACCTCACCTGAGCCGATACGGGTGCGGAGGCGGACGTAAAGTCGGCCCATGACCTCTACCGACAGTGCTGCACAGACCCCCGCGACGGCCTCCGGGACCGCCCCCGCGAAGGCCCCCGCCAAGGACCCGTGGGACCTCCCCGACGTCTCCGGACTGGTCGTCGGCGTGCTCGGCGGGACCGGGCCGCAGGGCAAGGGCCTCGCATACCGGCTCGCCAAGGCCGGCCAGAAGGTGATCATCGGCTCCCGCGCCGCCGAGCGCGCGCAGGCCGCCGCCGACGAACTCGGCCACGGGGTCGAGGGCGCCGACAACGCCGAGACCGCGCGCCGCAGCGATGTCGTGATCGTTGCCGTGCCCTGGGACGGTCACGGCAAGACCCTGGAGTCGCTGCGCGAGGAACTGGCCGGCAAGCTCGTCGTCGACTGCGTCAACCCGCTCGGCTTCGACAAGAAGGGCGCCTACGCGCTGAAGCCGGAGGAGGGCAGCGCCGCCGAACAGGCCGCCGCCCTGCTGCCCGGCTCGCGGGTCGCCGCCGCCTTCCACCACCTGTCGGCGGTGCTGCTCATGGACACGGAGATCGCCGAGATCGACACGGACGTGATGGTGCTGGGCGAGGAGCGCGCCGACGTCGAGATCGTGCAGGCGCTGGCCGGCCGTATCCCCGGCATGCGCGGTGTCTTCGCCGGCCGGCTGCGCAACGCGCACCAGGTGGAGTCCCTGGTCGCGAACCTGATCTCCGTCAACCGCCGCTACAAGGCACACGCGGGACTGCGCGTCACGGACGTCTGAGCGGGTGGGGGACACTGGTGGCGACCAGCCTTCAGCGTCCCCCATGTTCTGCCGACAGGAGCCGACCCCATGCCCCGCCTCGCCCTCTACGCCCTCGTCGTCTGCCTGCTCGCCGTGGCCGCGGCGGTCGTCTCCTTCGTACAGGGCAGCCTGCTGGGGATCGTGTGGGTACTGCTCGCGGGCCTCTCGTCCAACATGTGCTGGTACTACCTGAAGCGCGGCCGCTCGGTCACCCGCTGATCGAGCAGAACTCGTTGCTGCCCTGCCAGAAGCGGTACAGGTTCTGGCCGCAGTAGGTCTCGAAGTCGCTGATGCCCAGCCCGCGCAGGATCGCGTCGATCACATCGAAGAAGTACGTGTTGATCGACGGCACCCACAGCAGCGCGAACACGAACAGCAGGCCGAACGGCGCGAACGGCTCCACCTGCCGCTTGATGTTGTACGACAGCCAGGGCTCGATCACGCCGTAGCCGTCCAGGCCCGGCACCGGCAGGAAGTTCAGCAGCGCGGCCGTGACCTGGAGCAGCGCGAGGAACGCCAGCGCGAACCGGAAGTCACGCGGCACCCCGTCCAGCGAGTGCAGCCAGAACGGCGCGGTGCAGACGGCCGCGAACAGTACGTTCGTCAGCGGACCCGCGGCCGAGATCAGGCTGTGCTTCCACTGGCCCTGGATCCGGTTGCGCTCGATGAACACCGCGCCACCGGGCAGACCGATGCCGCCCATGATGACGAAGATCACGGGGAGCACGATGCTGAGCAGGGCGTGCGTGTACTTCAGCGGGTTGAGGGTGAGATAGCCCTTCGAGCCGACCGAGATGTCACCGCTGTGCAGGGCGGTGCGCGCGTGCGCGTACTCGTGCAGACACAGGGAGACGATCCAGGCCGCCGTCACGAACAGGAACACGGCGACGCCCGGCTGCTCGGCGAACCCGGTCCAGGTGGCCCAGCCGGTCACCGCCGTGACGGCCAGGATCCCGAGGAAGACGGGACTGATCCGCCGGTCGCTCGGGCGGGTGGTGGTGGCGGTCATGGGGGCGGGCTCCCTGCTGGGGGTCGGTGGATCGCGAAGCCCGACGGTACCGGGCACTAGGGGAAAACGTCTCGCGAGCGGCTGTCGGTTCCGGGGAAGGTAGAGGGAGGGGCAGGGGACGGGGGAAGGTGGGGACATGGGACTCTGACACGCGTTCTACGACCCCGTCACCCCTCGGGGGCTTCTTGGTGGGCTTCTCCGGGGTCGTCGTACCGCGTCCGGCGCCGCGCCGCCGTAACCCCGTGACCGCTTTCCACGCCACCGGAGACAATGGACCCCGTGCGCTATCGCATTCTCGGCACCACCCAGGCACTCCGCCCCGACGGCACCCCCGTCCCGGTCGGCGGGGCGCGGCTGCGCGCCCTGCTCACCGTGCTCGCGCTGCGGCCCGGCAAGGCCGTACCCGCGAGCCTCCTGGTGGACGAGGTGTGGGGCGTGGACACGCCCGCCGACGCGACCGGCGCGCTGCAGGCGCTGGTGGGCAGGCTGCGCCGGGCGCTCGGCGCCGACGCGATCACCTCGGCGGAGAGCGGCTACCGGCTCGCCGCCGCCCCCGACGACATCGACCTGCACCGTTTCGAGCGGCTGACGGGGGAGGGGCTGCGGGCGCTGGCCGACGGCAACCCCGCGAAGGCGGCCGAGGTCCTGGACGACGCGCTCGCCCTGTGGAACGGCCCGGCCCTGGCCGACCTCCCCGACCGCACGGCGGAGGCGGCCCGCTGGCAGACCCGCCACCTGGACGCCCGCCGAGCCCGCCTCACCGCGGCCGTCTCCCTCGGCGACGCGGACACCGCCCTCCCCGAACTGACCGCCCTCTGCGACACCCACCCCCTGGATGAACCCCTCCAGTCCCTACGCCTACGTGCCCTCCGCGCGACGGGCCGCACGGCGGAGGCACTGGCCGCGTACGAGGACGTACGACAGCTGTTGGCGGACCGGCTGGGCTCCGACCCGGGCCCCGAACTGCGGGCGCTGCACGGGGAGTTGCTGAGCCCGGGGGGCGGTGGTCACGGCGGGTCCGGTGGTCGTGGCGGCCTCGGCGGGCCTGGTGGCCGTGCAGGGGCCGGTGGTTCTGAGGGTCATGGCGGATCCGGTAGGGGTTCCGGACGGGGCGGGGCCGGCGGCCGCGGCGGGTTCGGTGGGCCTGGTGGCCGTGCCGGGGCTGGTGGTTCTGAGGGTCATGGCGGATCCGGTAGGGGTTCCGGTCACGGCGGGTCCGGTGGTCGTGGCGGCCTCGGCGGGCCTGGCGGCCGTGCAGGGGCCGGTGGCTCTGATGGCCATGGCGGATCCGGAAGGGGTTCCGGAGAGGGCGGGTCCGCCGGTCGTGGCGGGTTCGACGGGTCCGGCGGTCATGCCGGGGTCGGCGGACCGGGTGCCCACGGCGGACCGGACGGCCGTGCCGGATCCGACGGACCTGGAGCCTACGACGGCCCCGCCGGACCGGGCTATGGCGACGTACCCGGTGGACCGGGCGACGGCGACGGACGTGACGGCCACGGCGGGCCGACCGGCGACGCCCTTTACAGGGCCGCAGGCACCGCCGATCACCGCGGGCCTGCCGACACCGAAGATCACCGCAGGGCCGTAGGCAACGCCGATCACCGCGGGCCTGCCGGCACCGCCGATCACCGCGGGGCCGTAGGCGACGCCGATCACCGCGGGCCCGTCGGCGACGCCGATTACCCCGGGCCCGCCGGTACCACCGATGACCACAGGCCCTCCGGCAACGCCGATCACCGCGGCCCCGGCACCGATATCCCCGCCCCCGCCAACAGCACCCCCGCCCCGACCACCCCCGGCGGGCCCCGCACCTCACCCCCCGGCAACCTCCGCGCCCGCCTCACCTCCTTTGTCGGGCGGGAGGCCGACATCGACGTCATCCGGGGTGATCTCGCGTCCGCCCGGCTGGTGACGCTGCTCGGGCCCGGTGGGGCCGGGAAGACGCGGCTGTCGCAGGAGGCCGCCGAAGGGGTGCGGGACGCGGCGCGGGACGGGGTGTGGCTGGCCGAACTCGCCCCCGTGGACGACCCCGACGCCGTACCGACGGCCGTGCTCACCGCTGTCGGCGCGCGCGAGACCGTGATGTACGGCGCCGGCGCCGAGGCGATCCGGGCCGCCGGCGGGGAGCGGCACGACGACCCCGTCGACCGGCTCGCCGAACACTGCGGCAGCCGCCGGATGCTGATCGTCCTCGACAACTGCGAGCACGTCGTGGACGCCGCCGCCCGCCTCGTGGAGACCCTGCTGGAGCGCTGCCCCGGCCTCACCGTGCTCGCCACCAGCCGTGAACCCCTGGGCGTACCGGGCGAGTTGCTGCGCCCGGTGGAACCGCTGCCCGACCCCGTCGCGCTACGGCTGCTCGCCGACCGAGGTGCCGCCGCCCGGCCGGGGTTCAGCGTCGAGGACGACCCCGAGGCCTGCGCCGAGATCTGCCGCCGCCTCGACGGACTGCCCCTCGCCATCGAGCTGGCGGCCGCCCGGCTAAGGATGTTGACGCCACGTCAGATCGCCGACCGGCTCGACGACCGCTTCCGGCTGCTCACGTCGGGCAGCCGTACGCTGCTGCCCCGCCAGCAGACCCTGCGGGCGGTCGTCGACTGGTCCTGGGACCTCCTCGACGCGGACGAACGGGACGTGCTGAGCACCCTGTCCGTCTTCGCGGGCGGCTGCGACCTCGCCGCCGCCGAGGCCGTGTGCGGGCCCGTCGCGTTCGAGGCGCTCGGCTCACTCGTCGACAAGTCCCTTGTGGTGGCGGCCCCTTCGGGTGAGGGGGAGATGCGCTACCGGCTCCTGGAGACCGTCGCCGAGTACGCGGGCGAGCGGCTCGACGAGGCAGGCCGCCGCCCCCGCGCCGAGCGCGCCCATCTGACGTACTACCGCGAACTCGCCCGCACCACCGACCCGTTGCTGCGCGGCCCCGGCCAACTCGCCGCCGTAGGACGGCTGGAGCTCGAATACGAGAACCTCCGCACCGCCCTGCGGCACGCCGTCGCCGAACGCGACGAGCAGGAGGCGATCTGCCTCGTCCTGTCGCTGGTCTGGTACTGGCAGATGCGCGACGTCCGCATCGAGGCCCGCAACTGGTGCGTCGAGGTGATGGCGTTGGGCCCCGACCCCTTCACCGCCCCCGTCCAGCGCGCCGAACCCGTCTGGCAGCGCTGCACCGACATCCCGCCCCCGCTCACCGGCGAACTCCTCGCCGAGGCCCGACGCGGCGTCCATCTCGCCCATCTGGGCTGGATGGACACGGAGTTGGAGGCCTGGGAGGCACCGGAGGCGAAGGAGAAACTCCGCCTGATCACCGAGGTCTACGAACCCGGACACCCGCAGACCTGCCGTACACCCGGCATGCTCTGGTTCTACGCCGTGCTGATGACCGGCAACGTGGACCGGCTGCCGGGCATCCTCGAAGCCGCTGTCCGCACCTGCCGTGCCACCGCCGGGATGGAGTGGGAGCTGGCCACCACCCTCCAGATGCGCGCCAACATGCTCGCCAACCGCAGCGACTGGGCGGGCGACGCGGTCCGCGACGCCGACGAGTCGCTGGAGATCTTCCGCCGCCTAGGGGACGTCTGGGGCACCGCCGAGGCGCTCTCCGCACGGGCCGAAGCCCGGGAACGCGTCGGCGAGTTCGGGCTCGCCGCCGCCGACTACGAGGCCGCGATCGAACACGCCGAACGGCTCGGCGCGCACGGTCAGACGGCCGTGCTCAGGGCCCGGCTCGGCAGCGCGCTCGTCGAGGGCGGCGAGGCCGAGCGGGGCGAGCGCATCCTGCGCGAGGTGGTCGAGAACCAGCCCTCCCGCGGGGGCAACGAGGCGATGCCCGCCGCCCGGATGTTCCTCGCGGGCTACCTCGCCCTGACCGGTCGGCCCGCCGAGGCGCGCGAGCAACTGCGCCTGCTGCGCGAGCAGTTCTCCATCTCCCACTTCGTCGTCTTCGACGCGTACATCCTCGGCCTGGAGGCCTGGGTGGCGACGGTCGACGGCGACCACGACGAGGCCCTGGACAAGATCAGGGGGGCGCTGCGGCGGGCGGGCGACCCGCTGTCCGAGGCCATCGCCCCGCACATGACCCCGCTGTACCTGGGAGTGGCCGCGATCGCCCTCGCCGAGATCGACGGCGGCAGCCGGGCCCGTGACGGTGTCCGCTGCCTCGTCACGGCGCGGACGCTGCTGCCGTCCGGGCATGTCGCGACGTCGATGGAACGCGAGGTCTACCTCCGGGCAGAGCGGTGCGCGCGGGCCGCGCTCGGCGACGAGGTCTACGAGACCTGCGAGGCCGAGTACGCCGAAGGCGGCGGCCTCTCCGTGGAGGAGGCCGCCGCCCTGGTGTGACGCCGACGCGTACCGGTGGGACGCGACTGTGGTGCGTACCGGTCCGGCGCGGTCAGGTCTTGGTGCGGAACTTGTAGATCGAGATCGGGGCCATCACCGCGGTGAGCCCCACCGACCAGGCCAGCGTCAGCAGCACGCCGTGGGCGACCGGGCCGCCCACCATCAGCCCGCGGGCCGCGTCGGCCAGGGCGGACAGCGGGTTGTAGTCGGTGAAGTTCTGCAGCCAGCCCGGCATCGACCCGGTCGGCGCGAAGATCGACGAGCCGAACTGCAGCGGCATCAGCACCAGGAAGCCCATGGCCTGCACGGACTGCGCGCTCTTCATGGTCACGCCGAGGGTGAGGAACACCCACATCAGGGCCGAGCCGAACACCGCGGACAGTCCGATCGCGGCGAACATGCCGAGCCAGTGGTGGATGTGGAAGCCGACGAGGACACCGACGACCATCAGCACGGCGGACGCGACCAGCATCCGCATCATCTCGACCGAGATCTTGGCGATCAGCACCGAGGCGCGCCCGATGGGCAGCGACCGGAACCGGTCCATGACCCCGGTGTGGAAGTCGGTGTTGAAGCCGGTGCCCACCCCCTGGGCCATGTTCATGCCCATCATGGCGAGCAGACCCGGCACGACGTACTGCACGTACGCCTCCTGCCCGCCGCCGAGCGACTGCCCGATCGAGCCGCCGAAGACGTACACGAACAGCAGCGTGAAGATGACCGGGAACAGGATGGCGTCGAACATCGACTCCGGGTCCTGCCGGATCCACAGCAGGTTGCGGCGGATCAGCGCGCCGGTGTGGCGCAGATGGTTGCGCAGCGGGATACGGGGGTCCGCCGCCGATACGCCGGCGGGGTTCACGGTGACGGCGCTCATACGGCGACCTCCTCGCGGTCGTGGGTGGGCACGGAGTCCTGCGGGGCGCTGGCGCGGTGTCCGGTGAGGGACAGGAACACCTCGTCCAGGCTGGGGAGTTCGGTGGTGATGGAGGCGATGGTGATGCCCCGGGCGCTCACCGCGCCCACCACGGCGGTCAGTTGCTCGTCGCTGAGGATCGGCACCAGGACGGTTCCGCTCTCCACATCCACGGTGACGGTGGCGAGTCCGGTGATGCCCAGCTCGTCCAACGCCCGTGCCAGCGGCCGCAGTTGCAACGGATCGGCAGGCCGAATGCGCAACGCCCGCCCCCCGACCTTGGCCTTCAACTCGTCGATGGCGCCACTCGCTACGACCTTCCCGTGGTCGACGACGGTCAGCTCGGAGGCGAGCGCCTCGGCCTCCTCCATGTACTGGGTGGTGAGCAGCACGGTCACGCCGCCGCCGACCATGGACTTCACCTCGTCCCACACTTCCATGCGGGTGCGCGGGTCGAGCCCGGTCGTCGGCTCGTCGAGGAACAGCACCTGCGGATGCCCGATCATCGAGGCGGCCAGGTCGAGCCGTCGCCGCATACCGCCGGAGTAGGTACTCGCCGGCCGCTTGGCCGCGTCCGTCAGCGAGAACCGCTCCAGCAGTTCGTCGGCGCGGGCTCGGGAGTCCTTGCGGGACAGGTCGAGCAGCCGCCCGATCATGTACAGGTTCTCCCAGCCCGGGAGCTTCTCGTCCACGGAGGCGTACTGGCCGGTGAGGCCTATCACCCGGCGCAGCTGGCGGGGCTGGCGCAGGACGTCGTAGCCGGCGACGGTGGCTTCGCCGGATGTCGGGGCGAGCAGCGTGGACAGGATCCGTACGAGGGTGGTCTTACCGGCACCGTTCGGCCCGAGCACACCCATCACGGTGCCCTCCCGGACGTCCAGGTCGACGCCGTCCAGCGCCTTGGTCTCGCCGTAGTGCTTGACCAGCCCCCGCACGGACACGGCCGCGCCGCCGGAATTCTTGTCGATTCGCGTCATGCCGATGACAGTGCCAGGGCCGACCGACAGAACGCCTACATCCCACCGACAGCCACCGACAGCTGACCGATGGCAGCGGCACTCTTCCGACGATCACCGCCACCATCAATTGAGGAACCACGACGGCGAGGTACCACCTCCGCGAGAGCGGCGCCGGTTTAGGCGCAAAAGAGGGGGCAGCCCGCCGACGGGGGAAGATCGGCGGGCTGCCTATGTGCCGCAGTGGCTCTATGAGTTCAGGACGTCAGTGGACCGAGTGCTCCTCAAGCGGGAACGTTCCGCCGACGACATCCTCCGCGAACGCCTTCGCCGCGTCGCCCATGACGGAACGCAGATCGGCGTACTGCTTGACGAACTTCGGCATCTTCCCGCCCGTCAGCCCCAACATGTCGGTCCACACCAGGACTTGGGCGTCGGTCTCGGCCCCCGCCCCGATCCCGACCGTAGGAATGTGCAGCACCCGAGTCACCTCGGCCGCCAACTCCGCCGGCACCAGCTCAAGGACAACAGCGAACGCCCCCGCGTCCTGCACGGACTTCGCGTCCCGCAGCAACTGCTGGGCCGCCTCCTCGCCCCGCCCCTGCACCCGGTATCCCATCGAGTTCACGGACTGCGGGGTGAGCCCGATGTGCGCCATCACCGGAATCCCGGACTCGACCAGCAACCGGATCTGTTCGTGCGACCGCTCGCCGCCCTCCAGCTTCACGGCGCCGACCCCGGCCTCCTTCACCAGCCGGGTCGCCGAGCGCAGCGCCTGCACCGGACCCTCCTGGTAGGAACCGAAGGGCAGGTCCGCGACGATCAGGGCGCGGCTCGTGCCGCGTACGACGGCCGCGGACAGCATGGCCATCTCGTCCAGTGTGACGGGCACGGTCGACTCGTACCCGAGGTGACAGTTGCCCGCCGAGTCCCCGACGAGCATGACCGGGATCCCGGCCTCGTCGAAGACGGACGCGGTCATCGCGTCGTAGGCGGTGAGCATGGGCCACTTCTCGCCGCGTTCCTTGGCGAGGGCGATGTCCCGGACGGTGATACGACGTGTGCCCTTGCCTCCGTACAGCGCCTTGCTGCCGTCGGAGGAGCTGTTCTTCCCAGCCTGGGCAGCCGAAAGCTGCGTCATTGCAACGGCTCCTTCAGTCATCTTGAGGCACCCTTACGGCGTCCCCAGATCCCCTCCATGGTGGCACCTCGTGCCACGGAGGGCCAGAGGGACCCCAGTCACCCGCGTCACGTAGGCAAGCATGCGTAAGGAGGCTTACGTAAGGCCTGAGTAAAATATTTACGATACGGCACGGTCCCGTATCGTAATTAGCCCGCGGCTCCCTAGTCTGGACCGCATGACCACTCCACCCGTCCCCGGCACCCGGATACCCGAAGCGGTGCACCGCCGCCGCTGGGCCATCCTCGGCGTGCTGATGCTGAGCCTGCTCATCGTGGTGCTCGACAACTCGATCCTCAACGTCGCCATCAAGACCATCTCCACCCCGGCCCCGACCGGCCTGGGCGCGACACAGAGCGAGCTGGAGTGGGCGATCAACGCCTACACCCTCGTCTTCGCCGGCCTGCTGTTCACCGCCGGCCTCCTCGGTGACCGGATCGGCCGCAAGAAGGTCCTCCTCGGCGGGCTCGTCGTGTTCGGCATCGGCTCCGCGCTGGCCGCCGAGTCCGGCTCGCCGGACCAGCTCATCGGCTACCGCGCCCTGATGGCCCTCGGCGCCGCCTTCGTGATGCCCGCCACCCTCGCCGTCCTCATGAACGTCTTCGAGCGCGACGAGCAGCCCAAGGCCATCGGCATCTGGGCCGGCGGCGTCGGCCTCGCCATCGCCATCGGCCCGATCACCGGCGGCGTGCTCCTCGACCACTTCTGGTGGGGCTCGGTCTTCCTGATCAACGTGCCGATCGTGCTGATCGCCCTCGCCCTGATGATCTGGCTGGTCCCCGACTCCCGCGACCCGAAGCCCGGCCGCCTCGACCCGGTCGGCGTCGTCCTGTCCGTCGTAGGCCTCGTCCTGCTGGTCTACGGCATCATCGAGGGCGGCGAGCTCGCCGACTTCACGGCGCCCAAGGTGCTGGCGACGATCATCGCCGGTGTCGTCGTGCTCGCCGGGTTCGTCTGGTTCGAGAAGCGCAGCGACCACCCGTCGATCGACGTCACGTACTTCAAGAACAAGGTGTTCTCGGCCGCGATCGCCGCCATCGCGCTGGTCTTCTTCGCGCTGATGGGCGTGACCTTCTTCTCGGTCTTCTACACCCAGAGCGTGCGCGGCTACTCGCCGCTGCAGACCGGCCTGCTGATGCTGCCGCTGGCCGCCGCGCAGATGATCTTCGCGCCGCGGGCCCGGCTGGTCGTCAACCGGTTCGGCAACCGGGTCACGACCGGCGTCGGCCTGCTCCTGCTCGCCGGGATGCTCGCCGCCTTCGCGACCCTCAAGGCGGACACGCCGATCTGGATCCTGGAGGTCATCTTCTTCCTCATGGGCGCGGGCATGGCGCACGTCATGACCCCGACCAGCGTCGTCATCATGCAGGCCCTGCCGCGCGAGAAGGCGGGCTCCGCGTCCGCGCTCAGCAACACCTTCCGCCAGGTCGGCGGCGCCCTCGGCATCGCCGTCCTCGGGTCGGTGCTGTCCACGGCGTACCGCAACGGCATCGAGGGCAAGCTCGGCTCGGTACCGGCCGCCCTGCGCGACACCGCCGGCGAGTCCATCGAGGCCACGCTCGGCGTCGCCGCGAAGCTCGGCCCGCAGGGCAGGGCCCTGGTCACCCCGGCCAACGACGCCTTCCTGCACGCCATGCACGTCACCGCCCTGTGCGGCACGGGCGTCGCGGTCATCGGCGCCGTGGTCGCGTTCCTCTTCCTGCCCGGCAGGCCTCCGGTCCCTCAGGAGGGCAAGGAGGAGCCGGAGTTGGTCGTCGTGGGGGAGTAACGACGACAATCGTCCGACACGGGAACGGGGGAACAGCGGAAGGGACGGAGTGAAGTGAGCCTTGCCGACAACGGCACCGCCACCGGCAACGACCATGGCACCGACAGCGGGACCCGGCCGTGCGCGCCCACCAGAGGACGCCCACGCAGCGAGGCCGTCGAACGGGCCATCACGGAGGGCGTGATGAAGCTCCTGGAGGACGGCGTGCCGCTGGCCGAACTCTCCATCGAGCGCATCGCCCGTACCGCCGGTGTCGGCAAGGCCACCATCTACCGCCGCTGGCCGGGCAAGGAGGAACTGTTCGCCGACGTCGTCCGCGAGGCCGAGCCCCAGGACCCCGAACTGCCCGGCACCTCCCTGCGCGACGACCTCGTGGCCATGATGGAACAGCTGCGCCAGCGCGGCCTGTTGACCCGGTCCTCGGTGCTCCTGCACAACGTGTACGCGCAGATGAAGAGCAGCCCGAAGGTGTGGGCCGCCTACCACGCGAACGTCGTGGAGCCCCGCCGCCGCAAGCAGGTGGACCTCCTGCGCCGCGGCCAGGAGAACGGCGAGCTCCGCGCCGACATCGACGCCGAGCTGATGAACGACATGCTGGTCGGCCCGATGCTCCTGCGCACCGTCATGCGCTTCGACGCGGACCTCCCCGAAGGCCTGTCCGAACTCCTCGTCGACACCGTGCTGGTGGCCCTGCGGCCGGTCGCGCCGGCGATCTGAGCACCCGTCCGAATGTGCGCCTTTCGTCACAGAGGGCGCTGCCGCCGCGCGTGTTCGGAACTCCGGACGCCGACTTGTTCGTCCTCGTACCCGTACGGCCGTCATGGGACGGCGGATCGGAACCGATCATCCCCTAGGGTCGTAGGCGCGGGGACGATGGTGTGCACGGCAGGTAGTGAGGCGACGGTATGGCACAGCAGGCGTATGTGACGGAGACGGACGGCGGCGGCTCGGGGGACGAGCCGCGTGGATCCCGGCTTCGGCGCCTGTGGAACAGACTGATCAGCGGCTGGCGCGGCGATCCCAGGATCTGGCGCCGGGGCCTGGTCCTCGCCGCGCTGGCGATCGTCCTCGCCCTCGTCATGTTCCTGCACTCACGCATCCCGAACCGGATCGGCAACCTCGGCAGCCTCACGGAGACGTTCCTGCCGTGGTTCGGGTTCGCGATCCCGGTCCTGCTGATCCTCGGCCTGGTCCGCAGGTCGGCGACCGCGCTCATCGCCGTCGTCCTCCCGACGGTCGTGTGGCTGAACCTCTTCGGCGGGCTGCTGCTCAGCGACAAGACCGGCACCGGCGGCGACCTGACGGTGGCCACCCACAACGTCAACGCGGAGAACCCCGACCCGTCCGGTACGGCCCGTGACGTGGCCGCGTCCGGCGCGGACGTCCTCGCCCTGGAGGAACTGACGGCCTCGGCGGTCCCGACGTACGAGAAGGCACTCGCGTCGACGTACAAGTACCACTCGGTCGAGGGCACGGTCGGGCTGTGGAGCAAGTACCCGATGAGCGGCATCAAGGCCGTGGACATAAAGCTGGGCTGGACGCGCGCGATGCGCGCCACCGTCGCGACCCCCGAGGGGCAGATCGCGGTCTACGTCGCCCACCTCCCCTCGGTGCGGGTGAAGATCGAGGCCGGCTTCACGGCCCGGCAGCGGGACACGAGCGCCGACGCGCTGGGTGAGGCCATCGCCGCCGAGCCGCTCAAGCGGAAGATCCTCCTCGGCGACCTCAACGGCACGATGAACGACCGCTCGCTGAACGCCGTCACCTCCCAGATGCGTTCCACGCAGGGCGCTGCGGGCAGCGGCTTCGGGTTCAGCTGGCCGGCGTCGTTCCCGATGGCGCGGATCGACCAGATCATGGTCCAGGGTGTCGAACCGGTGACGTCGTGGACCCTCCCGAAGACGGGCAGCGACCATCTCCCGATCGCGGCCCGTGTGAACCTCGACACGAGCTCTTAACCTCGTGGAATAGCGGGCCTGGGAGTCTTTGTTCCGTAACTGAACTTAAGCTCGGTAGTACGGAACTCCGCTCTCCCTTGAAAGGCACAGGCACTTCCATGCCCCTGGCCCTGCTCGCTCTGGCCGTCGGCGCTTTTGGTATCGGCACCACCGAATTCGTGATCATGGGCCTCCTGCCCGAGGTCGCGGACGACCTGCACGTCTCCATCCCCACGGCGGGCCACCTGGTCTCGGCGTACGCGCTGGGCGTCGTCATCGGCGCTCCGTTGCTGGCGGCGGTCACCGCCCGTCTGTCCCGCCGCACGGTCCTGATCGGTCTGATGGCGCTGTTCGTGGCGGGCAACGTGCTCTCGGCCTTCGCCGCGAACTACGACTACCTCCTCGCGGCCCGCTTCCTGAGCGGCCTGCCGCACGGCGCCTTCTTCGGCGTAGGGGCGGTGGTCGCCACGACCATGGTCGCGCCCGAACGCAAGGCCCGCTCCGTCTCCCTGATGTTCCTGGGCCTCACGGTCGCCAACGTCGTGGGCGTACCGGCGGCCACGCTGATGGGCCAACACCTGGGCTGGCGAGCCACGTTCCTCCTCGTCAGCGTGATAGGCGTCGCGGCGATAGCGTCGTTGGCCCTGCTGATCCCGCACGACCACGCACACGCGCCGGTGGTGGGCCTGCGCCGCGAACTGGCGGCTCTTCGCTCCCTCCCGGTCTGGCTGGCACTGGGTACGACGGTGGCGGGCTTCGGCGCGCTCTTCTCGGCCTACAGCTACATCACCCCGATGCTGACGGACGCGGCGGGCTTCGCGGAGGGCAGCGTGACACTGCTGCTGGCCCTGTTCGGCGTAGGCGCCACGGCAGGCAACCTGGTCGGCGGCCGGCTGGCGGACCACTCCCTCCGCGGCACGTTGTTCGGCGGCCTGACGTCCCTGGCGGCGGTCCTGGCCCTGTTCCCCCTCCTCATGACGACGGAGTGGACGGCGGCACTGGCGGTCGTCCTCCTGGGCACGGCGGCGTTCGTGACGGGCTCCCCGCTCCAGCTGATGGTGATGGAGAAGGCGGCGGCAGGCCCGTCGTTGGCCTCCTCCGCCAACCAGGCAGCCTTCAACTTGGCCAACGCGGGCGGCGCTTGGATCGGCGGCCTGGCATTGGCGGCAGGCTTCGGCGCTACGTCCCCTGCGCTGGCCGGCGCGGTCCTGGCCGTGCTGGGACTGGGAGTTGCCGTGACGGCGTGGAGTGTCGACCGGCGTCGAGCGGTACCGGGGCGCGAGCGCGTGGTCGCGGCCCACGTACCGGACCAGTCCCCGGCACTACAGCACTGACTCGGCCCACCCGCCAACCCGTCCCGGGCAGTTGGAGGATTCACCTTCTGACCGACGGGGCGGGCACCTCGCCACGACCGCTTCCGCCTACGCCGAGCAACAACCCCGTCCGACTGTCACGCCCCCTCAGTCGAGACAGAACTCGTTGCCCTCGACGTCCTGCATCACCAGGCACGACTCGTTGTAGCCATCGGCGGTCAGGAGGCGCACGCGTACCGCGCCGAGCGCGAGCAGCCGTGCGCACTCGGCCTCCAGTGCGGCGAGGCGCTCCTCACCCGCGAGCCCGGTGCCGACCCGCACGTCGAGATGAAGCCGGTTCTTGAGGGCCTTCCCCTCGGGAACACGCTGGAAGAACAGTCGCGGGCCCACACCTGAGGGGTCGACGCACGCGAACGCCGAACCCTGACGTTCGGATGGCAGCGACTGATCGAAATCGCCCCACGTGGCAAACCCCTCCGGCGGAGGCGGTACGACGTATCCCAACACCTCGCACCAGAAACGGGCGACGCGCTCGGGTTCCGCGCAGTCGAAGGTGACCTGGAACTGCTTGATCGACGCCATCGGCCCACCGTAGTGGCGCATGCCGCTCACCGGGCGCCTGGGGTGTCATCGCGGGCTCGGCCCGGCCGGCCCGCGCCAGCCGTCAAAGACCCAGCACCAGATCCCGGACCGCCAAGGCCCGAGACAGGAACGGATGGTGGCCCGCGTCGAGTTCGACCACGCTGCCGGCCCGGCGGGCGTACTCGCGCTGGAGGTGCGGCGGGGTGCCCCGGTCCTGGGCGCAGACGAGGTACGTCGAGGACCGGCGACACCACCCGAACCGACGGGGCCTTCCGCGACTCCCTCGCCACACTCGAGCCCCTGCCCAGCGGCGGCGACCGCCCCTGACCCCACCGGCCCGGACCGCCCTAGTCGAACCGCTCCAGATCCCGCAGCCAAGCCGTGGCCGACCCGTCCGACGGCGCCCGCCAGTCCCCCCGAGGCGACAGCGACCCCCCCGCCGAAACCTTCGGCCCATTGGGCATCGCCGACCGCTTGAACTGCGCGAACCCGAAGAAGCGCCGGCAGAACACCTCAAGCCAACGCCGGATCTCGGGAAGGTCGTACGCGACCCGCTTCGCCTCGGGGAACCCGGGCGGCCACGCCCCGGCCCCCACCTCGTGCCACGCATGCCACGCCAGGAACGCGATCTTCGACGGCCGGAAGCCGTACCTGAGCACGTGGAACAGCGTGAAGTCGTGCAGCGCGTACGGGCCGATCTTCGACTCCGTCGACTGCATCTCCTCGCCCGGTACCAGCTCCGGGCTGATCTCCGTGTCGAGGATCGCGGTGAGGATCTTGCCGGTCTCCTCGTCGAACTGGTCGCTGCTGACGACCCAGCGGATGAGGTGCTGGATCAGGGTCTTGGGGACGCCGGAGTTGACGTTGTAGTGGCTCATCTGGTCGCCGACGCCGTACGTGGACCAGCCGAGCGCCAGCTCCGAGAGGTCGCCGGTGCCGAGCACGATGCCGTTGTGCTGGTTGGCGAGGCGGAACAAGTAGTCCGTGCGCAGGCCCGCTTGGACGTTCTCGAAGGTGACGTCGTAGACCGGCTTCCCGGAGGCGAAGGGGTGGTCCATCTCCTTCAGCATCAGCCGCGCCGTCGGCGTGATGTCCAGCTCGGCCGCCGTGACGCCGATCGCCCGCATCAGCGCGTGGGCGTTGTCCTTGGTGTGGTCGCTGGTCGCGAAACCGGGCAGCGTCCACGCCAGGATGTCGCTGCGCGGGCGCCCCGCGCGGTCCATCGCCCGGGCGGCGACGATCAGCGCGTGCGTCGAGTCGAGGCCGCCGGAGACCCCGATGACGACCTTGGGGCCGCCGATCGCCGCGAGGCGCTGCTGGAGGCCCTCGACCTGGATGTTGTACGCCTCGTAGCAGTCCTGCGCGAGGCGCTGCGCGTCGGCCGGCACGAACGGGAAGCGTTCCAGACGGCGGCGGAGCCCCAAGTCCGTGAGCGGCGGGGCGAGTTCGAAGGAAACTGTGCGGAAGTCGGCCGTCCGCGCCCTGTGCGTACGGCGGTTGTCGTCGAACGTGCCCATCCGCTGCCGCTCCTGCCGCAGCAGGTCCAGGTCGACGTCGGCCACCGCGTACTCGTCGCCCAGCGGGAAGCGTTCCGTCTCGGCCAGCAGCGCGCCGTTCTCGTAGATCATCGCCTGGCCGTCCCAGGACAGGTCGGTGGTCGACTCGCCGAGGCCGGCCGCGGCGTAGACGTACGCGGCGAGGCAGCGGGCGGACGCCGAGCGGCAGAGGAGTCTGCGGTCCTCGGCGCGGCCTACCGTGATCGGGCTGCCGGAGAGGTTGACGAGGACCGTCGCACCCGCGAGGGCGGCCTCGGCGCTCGGGGGCACCGGCACCCACATGTCCTCGCAGATCTCCGCGTGCAGCACGAGGGAGGGCACGTCCTGCGCCGCGAACAGCAGATCCACGCCGAACGGCACGCTCTCGCCGCCGACTTGGATCGAACCGCCGCGCTCGTCGGCGCCGTCGGCGATCTGGCGGCGCTCGTAGAACTCGCGGTAGTTCGGGGGGTACGACTTCGGTACGACACCCAGGACCCGGCCGCGGTGCACCAGCACCGCGCAGTTGTAGATCCGGTTGCGGTGGCGCAGCGGGGCGCCGACGACCAGCACCGGCAGCAGGTCCGCCGACCCCGTCACCACGTCCCGCAGCGCCTCCTCGACCTGGTCCAGGAGGACGTCCTGGAGGAGCAGGTCCTCGATGGAGTAGCCGCACAGGCCCATCTCGGCGAAGACGGCGACGGCGACGCCCTCCTCGTCGCACCGGCGGGCGTGGCGCAGGACCGCTTCGGCGTTGGCGTGCGGGTCCGCGATCACGGTGTGGCCCGTGCAGGCGGCGACGCGGGCGAAGCCGTGCTGATAGATCGACCAGAAGTTCAGTGGAGGCACGGGGTCCACTGTAATCGCCGGTAATCGTCAGGGCGACGCAATGGGGTGGCGTGAGGTGTGGTGCACCCCACGCCACCCCGTCGTCTCTTCCGGTCGCGTCAGAAGTCCTGGTACGCGACCTGTCGGCCCGAGGCGTCCAGCGGCTTGGGCGACATCTCCTTGCCGTTCGCGGGGAGCGGCCAGTCCTTCGGGATGATCTGGATCCAGTAGCGACCGGCGGGCAGCTGCTTGCCGGCCGGGAACGGCTCGGTCGGCAGGATCTCCTTGGTCGCCACCCGGATCTGGGTGGCGCGCGAGGGCAGCGGCCCGTAGTTGATGTCGCTGTCACCGGGCCCCGGACCACTGGCGTAGTAGCCCGACGACGGGTTCTTCTCGTCGAACCCGCACGCCCCGGCGTCCGGTCCCCCGGAGGCCGTCGGGCCGCCGGGCCCGTCGACCTCCATGCACAGCTGCCCGCCCTGCTGCCATGCGTACACCGACCAGGCGTTGCCCTGGTAGACGCCGCTGGTCAGCAGCACGTGCGGGGTCTGCGTCGGCTGGGAGTGCCCCGAGCAGCCGGCCGCCAGCAGGGCGACGGCCGTGACCGCCACCGCGCGCGGGCCGGCGGGCCTGAATGCCTTCACATCCGCTCCTTACTCTCTGTGGCTCTCGCCGGGCCTTCAGAACTTGGTGTGGGGATACACGACCCACACATGCAGGTTGGGGTGGCCGGAGGACCAGGTCTTCTGGCTGCCGTCCTTGTACAGCGGTTCGTTGTGCCGGGTGTTGGAGTGCTGGTCGATGTAGATGTTGCCGCCGTCGTTCTTCACGACGACGCCGGTGTGGGAGATCCCGGAGGCCGAGCTGCCGGACCAGTTCGCGAAGATCAGATCGCCCGGGGAGACGTCCTGGGCGTAGTGGTAGAAGTACGAGCCCTCGATGCTCTGGAAGTTCGCCTGGTGGTAGGCGCCCGCCCACGAATAGCTGGTGGTCGCCCCGAAGATGCCGTGCGACTGGAACCAGTAGTGGTCGTCGGAGTGGTGCGCCGGCGGAACGCTCGGCGTGTTCTCGTTCAGCTTGCCGCCGTAGTGGATGGCACGGGAGGCGAAGTCCGTGCAGTCGTCCGAGAACCCGTTGTACGTGCCGCCGTACCACTTGTTCGCCCAGGCGACGACGCCGGAGAGGTTGGCCCGGTGGCCCCCCGAGGAGCTGACCGTCTCGGTGCCGGCGGTGAGGTATCCGGTACTGGGGTCGGTGGTCAGGGCGGACGACGTGCTGGCGGGCGTTCCGTCGAGGGTGGCGGAGTAGGCGGTGATCTCGGAGGCGGCGGTCACCGGTTTGACGAGGGCGTCGGCGTCGGCCGCCTGGGAGATCTGCGGCACGGTGCCGGTGACGCTGAAGGTGTACGCGTCCTGGTCGATCGCCTCGCCGGGGACGGTGTCCGTGGTGCCGGTCCTGGTGTCGACGGTGGTGAAGGTCTCGTCCGCAGTGGTGTAGACGGTCACCGTGCCGCCGTCCGCCGAGAGGGCCGCGAGGGAGTTCGACAGGGCCGTGGTGTCGCTGGTCTCCGACTCGCTGTTCGCTGACTCCGCGGTGTGCACTCCGGCATCGGCGGTGGACTCGTAGCCGAGCCAGGTGGACACGTAGGCCGAGTAGGAGTCCGAGGCCAGTGCGGCGGTGGACGTGGTGTAGGTGCCCTTCTGCAGTCCGTCGCGGGCGTTCAGCATCTGGCCGGCCGCCTGGATGTACTGGGCGGGCCCGCCGGGCACCGCCTCGGGGCTGACCCCTGTGGCACTGGCCGCCGGTCCGGTGCCCACCGGGTTGGTGGCGGTGACCTTGACGGTGTAGCTCGTCCCGTCGGTCAGACCGGTGAGCAGGGCCTCGGTGGTGGTGGACGTGTTCGCCGTGGCCACGGTGCTGCCGGCGGCGTTGACCGCGCTGACGGTGTACGAGGAGATGCCGTCGCCGGGGTCGTCGTTGTCGGTGGCGTTCTCCCCCTCGACATAGCCCGTCGAAGCCGGTGCGGCCCAGGCCACGAGCACACCGCCGTCACCTGCGGTCGTCGTCAGCGAGGTGGGGGCGCCCGGCACGGCGGGCGGGGTGTACGTCACCTTGATCGACGCCGCCCCGGAGGCCGCGGTCGGACCGGCGTAGCCCACCCCGGAGGTCGCGGTCGCCTCGTCCGACGCCGACAGCAGGATGCCGTCGTCGGCGACATCGCCGTTGGCCCACTCCGCGACCAGCGGCGTGATGTCGTAGGCGCCCGCCGACTCGGTGCCGCTCGCGGTGAGGGTGGTGCTGACCGCGGCGAGCGACGTGCCGTCGGTCTGCGCGGTCACGCTGTCCTGTGCCAGCCCGATGGTCAGGGTGTCGCCGGCGCAGCCGCCCAGGCAGGCGGTGGACGTCAGGTCGAGGGTGGCGCTGTCGATGGTGGATCCGGCGGGGACGGCCGACAGATCCGGTCTGAGCGCGGACACCCAGTGCGAGGTGCCGTCTCCTCCGACGTCCAGCGTGGCGGGGTTCTGGGAGAGCGGGCACGGCGAGCCGGAGCACGCGGTGGAGTCGCTCTTCGCCGTCTCCGCGGTCAGCGACGAACCGGTGATCGTCACCGAGTCGGGCCCCGTCGTCGTCCCGGGCGAGGACGTTGAGGTGGTGGGCGTGAAGCTGATCGCGCCGCTGCTGGAGTGCACGCAGGCCGAGATCGACGCGGTGACCCACCACTTGTACGTCGTCCCGATGCTCAGCGCGCCCGCGGGCACCTGGTAGGTGAGGCGCTGGCCCGAGAGGACGGTGCCGGTGGCCATCGGCGTGCCGGCCACCGCGTTGCCCGAGCTGTCGGTGACGAACAGCGAGCCGCTGATGCTGCCGACGCCGTTGTACGTCTCAAGGACCGTCGACAGCACCGGGGTCGTGGTGGTGGAGTCCGCGGACTCGGGCTCCACCACGACCGGCGTCTGGTCGGTCGTCGCCCCGGGACAGATGACGGCCTCGGCACGGCCGGGAGCCACCAGCACGCCGACCAGCAGGGCGAGCAACAGCAGGACGGCGCGCGCCACGTGGGCCGCGGGTCTCGAACGTACAGTGCTGTGTGACATGACATCCCCGTTCGGTGGTCAAGGGTGAACGGGGGGTCGGCTGATCCGCGCGGCGGACGGCGACCTCGGCGTCGCGACTCGAAGGTGTTCGGCCTGCTCCGGCTCCCGAAGACTGCCCCCCGTACGAACTGGTACGGCGGCACGCGAGGGCAAGTTGTCATTCCCCCGTCAACCGCTGCGCCCTGACCGTATCTCCAGGGGATCTTCACGCATAGGGCCAGTGACCTGTGATGACCATACGGAGACCGCCCCTTTCCCCGTGCGTTGCGCCTGCTTGAAGAAGGCGAACGCAAAGGGGCGTGAGGTCCGTAAGAACCCCACGCCCCTTTGCTGAACCGCTCTGTGGATCAGTGCTTGTGGTGCGACTTCTGCGGCACGTACGACGCGACGTAACCGTCCGCCGGCGTGCCCACGCCGGTCACGTCGTCATAGCCCTTCACCGCGGACAGCGAGCTGTCCTTGCCGAGGCTGCGGACCGAGGTCAGCAGGCCTTCGGAGGCGTCGAAGCTGTTGGCGAAGTCCACGCGCGCCACCGCCAGGCCGGAGCCCGTCGGGTTGTCGGTCACGTCGTGGTAGGCCTTCGTGCCGTACTTGGAGTAGATCGACGGGTTGGCGAAACCGATCGCCTTGCCGCCGCGCGCCTCCTGGGCCAGGGCCTGGACCGCCGCGATCACCGGGGAGGCGAGCGAGGTGCCGCCGATCCGGTACTCGCTGTACTGCTCCGAACCGTCGGGGAAGGTCTGCGTCTGGCCGACCTTGAATCCGGTGTTCGGGTCGGCGATCGCCGAGATGTCCGGGACGACGCGGTTGCCGGCGGCGCTGTTGGCCTTGGCGAGCGCGTCCGGGACGACACCCTTCTGGTAGAAGGGCTCGGCCACCGTCTTGCTGGTGCCGCCGCCCGCGCCCGAGGTGAAGGCGCCGGGGAAGCTGGTCCAGCTCTTGCCGTCGGCCGACAGCGAGGCCTTCTCGGTGCCCCAGCCGGTCTCCCACAGGTACTTGTCACCCTTGCCGACGGCCAGCGAGGTACCGCCGACCGCCGTCACCCACGCCGAGTTGGCCGGGGTGTCGACCTGCTTCACCTTGGTGTTGGCGACCTCGTCGCCGTTGTCACCGGAGGAGAAGTAGAAGCCGATGCCCTCGACCGCGCCCAGCTGGAACACCTGGTCGTAGGCGGCCGCGAGGTCCGGGGTCTGGTTGGCCTCGATGTCGCCCCACGAGTTGGAGACGATGTCGGCCAGGTGGTTGTCGACGACCTTGCTGAGCGAGTCGAGCAGATCGTCGTCGTAGCAGGACGCGGCACCCACGTACGTGATGTTCGCGTCCGGCGCCACCGCGTGCACGGCCTCGACGTCGAGGGTCTCCTCGCCGTACCAGCCGGCCGCCCCGCACTCCTCGGTCTTGGTGTACTCCGAGGGGAGCACCTGCTTGAGCGTGCTGGTGGTGTACTTCGCGTCGCCGTGGGCCTTCGCGTACGTGGCCCCGTCGTAGGCGATCGTCGGGGAGGCGTACGCGTCGGTGATCGCGACCCGCACCCCCTTGCCCGTGTACTTGCCCGCGCCGTAGGCCGCACGCAGCTGCTTGCCGGTGTAGCCCTGGACCGCGTACGGGATCTTCTGGCCGTAGGCGGAAGGCAGCGTGGTCGCGATGTTCGAGCCGTAGTACGAGGAGAACGGACCGGAGTTCTTGAACACCGTGTCCGGACCCGGCAGCGTGTCCTCGTGGCTCGCCGTGTGCGGGGCGTTGTCCAGACCGGTGACGGTCAGGACGGCACCGTTGAGGCTGTCCGGCGCGGAGGCCGTCTTCGACGGGGCGCGGTAGGTCTTCGAGCCCTTCGAGTAGTTGTGCAGCGAGGTGCTGAACGCCTTCTCGACCGCGGCCACGTCACCGGAGACCGTGACGTAGTGCTGCGTGGTGCCGGTGACCTTCAGCCCGGCGGACTTCAGCCAGGACTTGACGGCCGTCACCTGGGCCGTCGTGGCGCCGAAGCGCTGCTGCACCTGAGCGGCGCTCAGGTACTTGCCGTACAGGGCCGAACTCGGGTCCGACACGGACTTGGCGTACGCCGCGAGACCGGAGGCGTCCCGGCCGGCGAGGTAGACCCGGGCGGAGACCTGGGAGCTGTCGGAGGTCGCTCCCTTGTCCGCCTTGGCCGTCGCCCACGCGGGCTTGGTGCCCGCGAGCGTGTCCCGGCCCGGGCTGTCCGCGGCGTGCGCCGCGGGTATGCCGAGCGCCAGTGCACCGGCGATCATGGGCAGTGTCGCCGCCATGCTCACGCCGGCGCGCTTGGTGGCGCGATTGGATCTCATAAAACCCCCTGCTATGCGGTTCGACGCATGGAGTGGTTGGTCGTCGTCGATCCGTACGGAACCCGCGGCGGGAGGGTCCGGGATGGATCACACGTGGGGGCCACTCTTTCGATGAACCGTTCATGCCAGGGGAACGCGAAAGTCAAGAGAACCCCAAGGAACCGTCACCCGGGGCGAATTGGGGGCTTTTTTCCTTACGGGCGTGTAACGAACGACCGGGGGTGCTTTACGAACGCGCTTTTGCGCCACGCTCCTTGAGCATGTCGGCCATCAACTGGATCTCCGACTGCTGCGCGTCCACCATCCCCTGCGCCAGCCGCTTCTCCACCCCCACCCGGCACTTCTCCACACACCCCTCGGCCATGTGGATACCGCCCTTGTGGTGGTCCGTCATGAGCTGCAGGAAGAACACCTCGGCGGGCTTGCCGCTCAGCGTGTTCAGCTTCTTCAGCTCGGTGTTGGTCGCCATCCCTGGCATCAGCGCGCCATCCTTGCCGGACGCCATGTCACCCATGCCCATCCAGGTCATCGGCGGATCGGCCGACACCTTCGGAAGGTTCCACAGGTCCAACCACCCCAGCAGCATGCCCCGTTGGTTGGCCTGCGTCTGCGCGATGTCGTATGCGAGGCGCCGTACCTCCACGTTCTTCGTACGGTCCCGCACGATGTACGACATCTCGACGGCCTGCTGGTGATGGACCGCCATGTCCCGCGCGAAGCCCGCGTCGGCCGAATCGGCCGTAGGAGTGGGGGAGTTGGTGGACGATCCGCCGTCCTCGGCGACCGCGTACGTGATCGCGCCGGCCGCGACGAGCGCCGTCGCCGCGGCCCCGGCGATCAGAGCCGCGGACCTCACTGCGACAGCCCGCCCGTGCACGCGGCGCCCGGCTCCGGCGTCTGGCTGCCCTGCACGAACTTCTCGAAGAACGTGTTCACGTCCGGGTCGCTCGCGCTCTTCACGGTCCGCTGGTGACCCCACGCCGACAGCATGATCGGGTCCTTCTGGCTGTCGTACGGGCTCATCAGCGAGTACGGCGTCGACTTCACCTTGGCCGCGAGCGCCTTGATGTCGGCGGCCGAGGCCTTCTTGTTGTACGTCACCCAGACCGCGCCGTGCTCCAGCGCGTGCACCGCGTTCTCGTCCTTGACGGCCTTGGTGTAGACGTCGCCGTTGCAGTTCAGCCAGACCGGGTTGTGGTTGCCGCCCACCGGCGGGTGCATCGGGTAGTTCACCGTGCCCGTGACGTGAGTGCGGCCCAGCGTGCCCTTCCAGGTGTTCACACCGTCCGCGCCCGCGACGAAGTGACCCGAAGCGGAGTTCTTGGAGTCGCTCGCGGAACTGTCCTTCTTGCCGGACTGCGCGTGCACGACCGCGACCCCGCCGACGACGAGACCGGCTACGACCACCGCGCTCGCCGCGATCTTCACGATCCGGGAACGTCGCTCGCGGGACTGCTCGGCGCGCCGCATCTCCTCGATGCGGGCCTTGCGCGCCGCGGTACCGGTGTTCTTGGCGGAACCCATGAGGTATGTGTCCTTTTTGGGGGAAGGGACGGGGAAGGGACAGGAAGGTCGGGACGTACTGATCGTAGTGGGCGGAAACACGTTCTCGTAGGGCGCCCACAGCAAAGTCGGGGGAACACCAGGGTCACCCCCGGACCAGGCATTACGAATGTCAGTCCGAGCAGGCAAGATGGTCACAAGAGGGGCAAGAGCGCAGGACACCTGCCGTACGCGAGCCGTTCAGCCCGAGGTCGACCGGTCGATCATGGTCGGCAACGCGCACGAAATGGTGTTGTGGTGGGATGCTCAGGTGCCCGACCGCCTCCTGCGGTACGAGGACAGGCGGCCTGACCAGCAAGGATGGGGAAGCGGAAGATGGACAAGCAGCAGGAGTTCGTGCTCCGGACGTTGGAGGAGCGCGACATCCGGTTCGTACGGCTGTGGTTCACGGACGTGCTGGGCTTCCTCAAGTCCGTCGCCGTGGCCCCCGCCGAGCTGGAACAGGCCTTCGACGAGGGCATCGGCTTCGACGGCTCCGCGATCGAGGGCTTCGCCCGGGTCTACGAGTCCGACATGATCGCCAAGCCGGACCCCTCCACCTTCCAGGTCCTGCCGTGGCGCGCGGAGGCCCCCGGCACGGCCCGGATGTTCTGCGACATCCTCATGCCGGACGGCTCCCCGTCCTTCGCGGACCCGCGCTACGTGCTGAAGCGAGCCCTCGCCAAGACCTCCGACCTGGGCTTCACCTTCTACACCCACCCGGAGATCGAGTTCTTCCTCCTGAAGGACCGCCCCCTGGACGGCTCCCGCCCGACACCCGCCGACAACTCCGGCTACTTCGACCACACCCCGCAGAACGTGGGCATGGACTTCCGCCGCCAGGCGATCACCATGCTGGAGTCGATGGGCATCTCGGTCGAGTTCTCCCACCACGAGGGCGCCCCCGGCCAGCAGGAGATCGACCTCCGCTACGCGGACGCCCTCTCCACCGCGGACAACATCATGACGTTCCGCCTGGTCATGAAGCAGGTGGCGCTGGAGCAGGGCGTGCAGGCGACGTTCATGCCGAAGCCGTTCTCGGAGCACCCGGGCAGCGGAATGCACACGCACCTCTCCCTCTTCGAGGGCGACCGGAACGCGTTCTACGAGTCCGGCTCGGAGTACCAGCTCTCCAAGGTCGGCCGCTCCTTCATCGCGGGCCTGCTGAAGCACGCGGGCGAGATCTCCGCCATCACCAACCAGTGGGTCAATTCCTACAAGCGCATCTGGGGCGGCTCCGAGCGCACCGCCGGCGCCGGCGGCGAGGCCCCCTCGTACATCTGCTGGGGCCACAACAACCGCAGCGCCCTGGTCCGCGTCCCGATGTACAAGCCCGGCAAGACCGGCTCCGCGCGCGTGGAGGTCCGCTCCCTGGACTCGGGCGCGAACCCGTACCTGGCCTACGCCCTTCTCCTCGCCTCCGGCCTCAAGGGCATCGAAGAGGGCTACGAACTCCCCCCGGGCGCCGAGGACGACGTCTGGGCCCTCTCCGACGCGGAACGCCGCGCGATGGGCATCGAGCCGCTCCCGCAGAACCTGGGCGAGGCCCTCACCCTGATGGAGCGAAGCGACCTCGTCGCCGAGACCCTGGGCGAGCACGTCTTCGACTTCTTCCTGCGCAACAAGCGGCAGGAGTGGGAGGAGTACCGCAGCGAGGTCACGGCGTTCGAGCTGCGGAAGAACCTGCCGGTGCTGTAAAGGCAGGCGTTCAGTCGAGTGGGGCCGACGGTCGGGAACCGTCGGCCCTGCCGCGCTTCATCAGGGGGTGGCATGGACGAGGACGTGGTCAGTGCCCGGCTGCACAGCCGGGTCCGGCGGGACTTTCCGGATGCCGATGTCGCGCGGGGGATCGTCGGGGCGTTGAGAGTGCTCGCGGTCCAGCTCGAAGGGTCGCTGCAGAGCGCGGAGCGGCTGCTGGCGGCGGCTGTGGTGATCGCAGCCGGAGACGTCGATCGGTTTCGGTCGGCGGTACGGCTCGCTCGGACGGACTGGCGTGACCTGCTCATGGCGGGCGGGCTGGGGCACGCGGACTGGCCGCGCGTGCTGGACGAGGAACTGGGCCCTCGATAGCGGTCGGCGTGCCTCGTGTACGCCGAAGACGGTGTCGGCCTACCTCACATACGCCGGAGACACCGCCGCCGTGCTGATCCGCCGAGCCCTGCCCGTGCCGTCCGCCGGGGCGCTGTACAGATCGGCGCCGTAGTCGCCGGGCATGGCGTAGACGATCGTGTGGTCGTCGCGCCAGACGGCCTGGTCGTCGACGCTCCTCGGCTCCGCCAGTGAAGTCTCGTGCATCGTGCGGAGGTTGAGGACGTAGAGGTGCCAAGGGGCGTCCTTCGGGAGGCCCTTGACGCGTTTCTTGTACGCGATGCGCGTGCCGTCGGGGGAGAGGGACGGGCATTCGACGTTGGTGTGGAGCGTGGTGACCGTGCGCGTGCGCAGGTCGCCCCGCACCAGATAGGTGCTGCCCTTCGTCGCCAGCGTCGCGTAGAAGGTGCGGTCGTCCGATGCGAAGGTCACGCCCCAGAAGTTGACGTCGGCGGAGTGGTAGACGTGGCCGTCCTTGATGATCCGGAACGACTCCAACGTCGGGATCAGCTTCCCCGTCCGTGTGTCCACGATCGCCGCCCGCGTCGAGAAGTTCGTCCCGGCATACGAGTCGCCGCCCACGAACGCCGTCCACGCGGCGAAGTGGCCCGTGGGGGAGACCCGGGCGCGGGAGGGGATGCCGGGGACGTCGTAGCGGGCCGTCTCCTTGAGGTGGGCGTCGAGGATCAGTGCGCGGTACGTGTCCGTGACCGTGCCGTGGACCGCCTGGAGGCAGACCCCCGTGCCCGAACTGGCGTAGAAGCGCAGGCACTTGACGCCCGCGGCGGTGCGGGGGCCGGAGGGATCGGACGCCGGGACCGTGGTGAGTTCGTCGCGGTGGGGGCCCCAGGCCATGTTGCGGAACACCATGGTGCCGGGTGTTGTGAGAGTGATCCGGCCCGCGGTGATCTTCGGGCCGCCGGGCTGGGTCACGTTCCGTCGTTCGGCCCGTGCGGACGCGTGCAGGACCGAGGCCGTGGCGACCGCCGCGAGTGCGGCCACGGCCGCGAGGAGGACCAGGATGCGGTTGCGCAGGGTCATGGGGCAGGCTCCAGAACTGATCGGCCCGGACGGAGAGTTGACGCGAACGCCGCGCAGACCGCCAGCGCCGCCGCCGACGCCGTGAGCGCCGTACGGTCGCCCCACAGCGTCCACGCCGCACCGAAGCCGAGCGAGCACACGAACCGTGCCGCCGCCTGGCCCGTCTGCACCAACGCGAGCCCCGACGACCGCAGTTCCGCCGGCACGCTGTCCGAGGCCGCCGCCATCAGCACGCCGTCGGTCGCCGCGTAGAAGGCGCCGTGCAGGAGGAGGACGGCGTAGGGGAGAGCCGTGCCGTGCCAGGACGTCAGCAGCAAGGCGTACGCCGTGAGGAGGGCGCCGTGGCCGCCGAGGAACACCCGCCAGCGGCCGACACGGTCCGCGAGCCGGCCCAGCGGTACGGCGAGGAGCAGGAACGCCGCCGCCGTGCCCAGCGGCAGCAGCGCGAACCAGCGGTCGGGGACGCCGAGTCGCCGTTGCAGGAGCAGGTAGACGAAGGAGTCGCTGACCGTCGCGAGGCCGAGGAGGAGCGCGCAGACGGTGATACGGCGCAGGTCGCGGCGGGCGAGGAGGGCGAAGGCGGCGCGGAGGGTCGGGCGTACGGCCTGCTCGTCTACGGCCTTCTCACCTATGGCCTGTTCCCCTACGGCTCTTTCCCCTACGACCCTCTCCCGTGCGGCTTTCTCCGTGCGGGGCGCGGCAGTTGACGTCGACCCCGGCACGAACAGCACCAGCACCAGGACGCCGACCACCGCCACGCAGAAGCTCACCGTGAACACCGCGTCGTAGCCGTCCACCGTCGCCCGGAGGATCAGGAACGCCACCAGCGGGCCGAGCAGCGCGCCCGCCGTGTCCATCGCGCGGTGTACGCCGAAGGCACGACCACGGTTCTCCGGGGTGGAGGAGAGGGAGATCAGCGCGTCGCGGGGTGCTGTGCGCAGGCCCTTGCCCGTGCGGTCGGCGGCGAGGATCAGGCCGATCGGGGGGAGGGTGTGGGCGAGCAGGAGCAACGGCTTGCAGAGCGCCGAGATGCCGTAGCCGATGCCCGCGATCCACTTGTGGCGGCCGCCGCCGCGGTCGGCGAGGTGGCCGCCGGCCAGCCGGACGAGCGCCGAGAAGCCGTTGTAGATGCCGTCCAGGAGACCGAAGCCCAGCGGGGACAGGCCGAGGCCCGTCACCAGGTACAGCGGGAGGACCGCGGTCACCATCTCGGACGACACGTCGGTGATCAGGCTGACCGCGCCCAGTGCGAAGACGGTGGGCGCTACGGCGGCGGACACCCGCGCCGTCCTACGGGCAATACCCGTAGTACTCCCGGCACTTGGGTCGGCGTTGGCGCGGCTGTCCGCCACGTACATCTCAGGACGCCCAGATGCCGGTGATGTCGGCGGCCGAGGCCGCGTTGCCCGCGTGGGTGGTCAGGCCCTGGGAGTCCTCCAGGGTCCGCAGCAGGTTGTAGTGGTTGTACGTGGTCGAGGACGTCGAACCCGCCTTCACCGGCTGGCCGTAGAAGACCGTCGGGATGCGGTTGCCGCTGAGCAGGTTGTCCTCGTCGAAGGTCACGACGAGCAGGCTGTTGTGGGTCTTGGCCCAAGTGGCGTACGCGCCGAGGTTGTTCTTCACCCAGGTGTCACCGGTCGCCACCGAGCAGTCGTGCATGTCGCTGCACAGGTTGGGGGTGACGAAGGAGATGTCGGGGAGGGTCGTGTAGTCCGTCGGGAACTGCGTGAACGTCTTCGCCGTTGACGTCGCGACGTTGGAGAAGCCGAACCACGGGTTGTGCTTACGCGCGTAGTTGCCGCTGCTGCACGTCGTGGAACCCTGGCTCGGCAGCGTCTCGTTGTAGCTGGCCCAGGTGCCGCCCGCGGCGGTCACCTCGGAGGCGAGGTTCGCGGCCGAGGAGAAGCCCGCCGTGTAGCAACTGTCGCTGGTGATGCCCTGGGTGGAGCCGGAGAACAGCGCGAAGTAGTTCGGCTGGCTCGGGTGGGTGATCCCGTACGACTGGGTGAGGGCGGCGCCGCCGGTCGCGAGCGAGTTGATGTAGGGGGCACTGGAGGAACCGATGTCCTGGCTGTAGGCGTGGTTCTCCATCACCACCACGACGACGTGGTCCGGGGTCGGCACCCCGGTCGCGGCGTGCGCGGTCGACACGGTGCCGAAACCGGTCCAGACCCCGACGGCGGCTGCCGAGAAGGCGAGCGCGGACGCCACGACGGCGCGGCTGCGGCGGTACACGGAACGGCCGGAACCGCCGGACACTTCTTCACTGCCGGACACTTCTACCTCCGGGTGGGGGGAGGACGGGGGTGACGGTGCGGACAGAGCATGCACACGCCAAAATGCCCGCCTCCCACCACTCCCAACCCGGCGGATGAAGAATTGGTGAACTACTCCTGCGGCGCCGCCAGTTGGGCCAGCACCTGGTGCAGCGGCTCGGCGGCCCGCTTCCGGTACTCCTGGATCGCCCAGCCGTTCCCGTCCGGGTCCTTGAAGTACATGAACGTCGCCCCGTCCTGCGGCGCGAACTGCACCGGCTCGCTGACATCGAGGCCGCGCGCGGTCAGCTCGTCGTAGGCCGCCTTCGCGTCCTGCACGCACAGCTGCATGCCGTGGTACGTCCCCGGCTGCGGCGTCCCGGTGGGGATCTGCAACCCGGCGACCAGCGCGATCGAACAGCCCGAGCCCGGCGGCGTCATCTGCACGATCCGCACGCCCTCCATCACCTCACCGTCGAGATCGACGTGGAAGCCGACCTTGTCCCGGTAGAACTCCTTGGCCCGGTCCACGTCCGAGACCGGCAGGACGATCACTTCGAGGGTCATGTCCATGGCTTGACTCCTTTGTCAGGCGCGTCACTCGAACCGCCACCGCGTCTGGCTGAACGGCTCCCCCTTACCGAAGCCGAAAACCGTGCGGGGCGCCACAGCGAAGACGTACGCGTACCCGGAACCGTGATGAAACGCCCCGTCCCGCACGTCGAAGCGCCAGAAGCTGCCGTACTTCGCCTCCCACGCGGCGGCCAGCTCCCGCAGCCGGTCCTCGTCCGTGACCCGCGCCGCCGCACCCTCGACGACCAGGTCGTACCCCTCGTCCCAGGTGCTCGTGCCCGTCGTCAGCACGACGTGCGGGTTGCCGTCGAGGTTGCGGGCCTTGCGTTCCTCGGGCCCGGTGCAGAAGTGCAGCGCCCCGTCCGCCCACACCGCGGGCAGGGGCGTCACATGCGGCCGCCCGTCCGGCCGTACCGTCGAGATCCAGAACTGCTCGGCCGCCCCGAGCTGAGCCTCGGCAGCGGACCAGTCGGTCGCGGTGGCCGCCGGGTCGCTGTAGCGGGGGTCGAGACGGGTGATCGGCTGCTTGTCAGTCATCGGCTGCCCCTGGTCCCTGAGCCGTAGGTCATCGGCTACTCCCTGAGTCGTACGTCCTCTCTTCCGCAGACTCCATCTCACTCCAGAACTCATCGCCGCACGCCCCGGCGCCACCGCCCGCACCTGCGGTTAGGCTCGGGACGTTACGACCTAGATCCGCACGACCTTGATCCGAGGGAGGCCGAGGATGACGGCGCCGGGGCGCAGGAGCAGCACCTTCACGCGACTGCTGCGGCACGGCTTCACCGATCCCTCGGCCGCCGAGCGGCTCCTGGAGAGCGCGGAGCTGGCGCCGATAAGGAACGACCCGGTCCTGCTGGAGGCCCTGGGCGCCACCGCCGACCCCGACCTGGCCCTTCAGGGTCTCGTACGACTCCTGGAGGCGCAGCCCGAGGACACTCCTCGCCGCGAGCTGCTGGACACCCTGATCGCGGCGAAGCCCTTGCGCGACCGGCTGCTCGGCGTCCTCGGCGCCTCCGCCGCCCTGGGGGACCATCTCGCCCGGCACCCGCGCGACTGGCACGCCCTCGTCATGTACGAGCCGCGTGACCTCCACCCCGGGGTGGAGGAGTTCGAGCGCGGGCTGGCCGAGGCCACCGACCCGGTCGCCCTGCGCGTCGCCTACCGCCGCTGCCTGCTGTCCATCGCCGCCCGTGACGTGTGCGGCACCACCGACCTCGCCCAGACCGCCGCCGAACTCGCCGACCTCGCGACCGCCACCCTGCGTGCCGCCCTCGCCATCGCCGGTGCCGCCGCGCCCGACGACGCCGCGCTGTGCCGGCTCGCGGTGATCGCGATGGGCAAGTGCGGTGGCCACGAGCTGAATTACATCTCCGACGTCGACGTGATCTTCGTCGGCGAAGCCGTCGAGGGCGCCGACGAGGGCAAGGCGGTCCGCGCGGCCACCAAGCTCGCCGCGCACATGATGCGGATCTGCTCCCAGACCACCGTCGAGGGGTCCATCTGGCCCGTCGACGCCAACCTGCGCCCCGAGGGCCGCAACGGCCCGCTGGTCCGCACCCTCGCCAGCCACCTCGCCTACTACCAACGCTGGGCCAAGACCTGGGAGTTCCAGGCCCTGCTCAAGGCCCGCCCGGTGGCCGGCGACCTCGCGCTCGGCGCCGAGTACGTCGACGCGCTCGAACCCCTCGTGTGGAAGGCCGCCGAGCGCGAGAACTTCGTCCCCGACGTGCAGAAGATGCGCCGCCGTGTCGTCGAGAACATTCCCGTCGCCGAGATCGACCGCGAACTGAAGCTCGCCCCCGGCGGCCTCCGCGATGTCGAATTCGCCGTCCAGCTCCTGCAGTTGGTGCACGGCCGCGCCGACACGTCGCTGCGCAGCGGCACGACACTCGTCGCGCTTGAGGCCCTCGCCGCCGGTGGCTACGTCGGCCGCGAGGACGCCGCCCGCCTCGACGACGCCTACCGCTTCCTGCGCACGATGGAACACCGCATCCAGCTCTACCGGTTGCGCCGCACCCACCTCGTCCCCGTCGAGGAGGCCGACCTGCGCCGCCTCGGCCGCTCGATGGGCCTGCGCACCGACCCGGTCGCCGAGCTGAACCGCGAGTGGAAGCGCCACGCCACCGTCGTACGACGCCTGCACGAGAAGCTCTTCTACCGCCCGCTGCTCGACGCGGTCGCCCAACTCGCCCCCGGCGAGACCCGGTTGAGCCCCCAGGCGGCCCGCGAGCGACTGGTCGCCCTCGGCTACAGCGACCCGGCGGCGGCCCTGCGCCACATCGAGGCCCTAGCCTCCGGCGTCACCCGCAAGGCCGCCATCCAACGCACTCTGCTGCCCGTCCTGTTGGGCTGGTTCGCGGACTCCGCCGACCCGGACGCGGGCCTCCTCAACTTCCGCAAGGTGTCCGACGCGCTCGGCAAGACCCCTTGGTACCTACGGCTGTTGAGGGACGAGGGCGCCGCCGCCGAGAACCTCGCCCGGGTCCTCTCCGCCGGCCGTCTCGCCCCCGACCTCCTCATGCGCGCCCCCGAAGCGGTCGCCCTGCTCGGCGACGGAGACGGCGGCAGCGGCCTCGAACCCCGCGAACGCGCCCACCTGGACCAGGAGATACTGGCCGCGGTCGGCCGCGCCGACGACGCCGTCCAGGCCGTCACCTTCGCCCGGGGCGTCCGCCGCCGCGAACTCTTCCGTACGGCCGCCTTCGACATCGTCGGCTCCTACGGCACCGAGACCCAGCCCGTCGAGGCCGACCAGGGCGCCCTCGTCGACCGGGTCGGCAGCGCGGTCTCCGACCTGACCGCCGCGACCCTCGCCGGCACCCTGCGCGCGGTGGTCCGCGCGGGCTGGGGCGACACGCTCCCCACCCGCTTCGCCGTCATCGGCATGGGCCGCTTCGGCGGCCACGAACTGGGCTACGGCTCCGACGCGGACGTCCTGTTCGTGCACGAACCCCGCGAGGGGGTGCCCGAGCGGGAGGCCTCCGAGGCTGCCAACAAGGTCGTCTCCGAGATGCGGCGGCTGCTTCAGGTCGCCAGTTCGGATCCGCCGCTGCTGATCGACGCGGATCTCCGGCCGGAGGGTAAGTCGGGGCCGCTCGTACGGTCGTTGAAGTCCTACGAGGCGTACTACCGCCGGTGGTCGCTGGTCTGGGAGTCGCAGGCGCTGTTGCGGGCCGAACCTGTCGCCGGGGACGAGGAGTTGGGACGCCGGTTCATCGAGCTGATCGATCCTCTGCGGTATCCGGCTGAGGGGCTCGGGGACGATGCCGTGCGGGAGATTCGGCGGCTCAAGGCCCGTATGGAGTCCGAGCGGTTGCCTCGCGGGGCTGACCCGACTCTGCATACCAAGTTGGGGCGTGGGGGGCTGTCCGACGTCGAGTGGACTGTGCAGCTGATGCAGTTGCAGCACGGGTGGGCTGAGCCGGGGTTGCGTACGACGCGTACTCGGGCGGGGCTTGCTGCGGCTTGCGCTGCCGAGCTGATTTCCGTTGAGGACGCTTTGATCCTCGACGAGGCTTGGGTGTTGGCCACGCGGGTTCGTAACGCGGTGATGCTTGTGCGGGGGCGGGCGGGCGATACGTTTCCTTCCGATCCGCGTGAACTGGCCGCCGTGGGACGGTACTTGGGGTATGGGCCGGGGCATGTGGGGGACATGCTGGATGACTATCGGCGGACCACACGTCGGGCGCGTGGTGTGGTGGACGTGTTGTTCTACGGGGCCTAGAGGGTTGCTTTTCGGCTGACCGCCCGGTGGGGGCTGGTCGCGCCCGCGCGGCGGAGCCGCAGATGTCACAGCCCCGCGCCCCTAAAGGCAAAAGCTTTTACTGGGCGGGGTCTTGCAATGGCTACGCCCGCTAGGACTACTGCCATGCCCGCCACCACCCTCGCGCCCGCCCTCTCGTCCAGCGGCACCGCGCCCAGCGTTACCGATACAACTGGCAGTAGATATCCGACCGTTGCCGCGCTTGTCGCGCCCTCGCGGGTCGGGCGCGGGGTGCGGCCCACGGCGGCCGGGCTGCTGCTCACCGGGTACGCGGACGCCATCGGGCGGCAGGTCGCCGAGGCGGAGACGGCGCTGGCGGACCTGGTGGCCGGGCGCACGGGACGGCTCACGGTCCGCTATTTCGCCACCGCCGGTGCCGCCCTGGTCGCCCCCGCCGTGGCCCGGCTCCGCGCCGAACACCCCGGAGTCCAGCGGGAGTTGAAGCTCACCGACCCCGAGGATCCGCTGCCCGAGGTGAAGGAGGGGCGGGCGGATGTCGCGCTGGTGGTCGGGGCGTCCGGGGCGTCAAAGGCCCATGAGGGCGTACGGCTGGTGAAGCTGCTCGACGATCCGTATCTCGCCGTCCTGCCCAAGGGGCACCGGCTGGCCGCGCGGCGGAGCGTGGAGCCGAGGGAGCTGGCCGAGGAGCCGTGGGCCGGCAGCGAGTGGCCGGGGCCGTGTCTCGACGCCCAGCTCGACGCGTGCGAGGCAGCCGGGTTCCGGCCGCGGTTCGCGGTCAAGAGCGAGGACTACGTGGGGGCTCAGGGTTTCGTCGCGGCGGGCCTCGGGGGCGCCCTGATCCCCGGCTGGGTCTCGCCAGCCGCCACCCCGACGTGGTCGTACGGGCCGTACAGGATCCGGAGCCCGTACGAACCGTCCACGCGGCCGTCCGGGAGACCGCGCCGCCGCAGCCGGTCCTACGGGCGTTCCTGCGGGCGCTGCGGGACGCGGCGAACGAGGGCTGAGCGGGGTCGGTTGAAGTCAGCGGCTGGGTCTCGGCAGCCGCCATCCGGACGCGGTCGTACGGGTCGTACGCGATCCGGAGCCGTGCGGGCCAACCGCGCCGCCGCAGCTGGCCCTACGAGCGTTCCTGCGGGCGCTGCGGGACGCGGCGAACGAGGGCTGAGCGGGGTCGGCTGAAGTCAGCGGCTGGGTCTCGGCAGCCGCCATCCGGACGCGGTCGTACGGGTCGTACGCGATCCGGAGCCCGGACCGCCGCCGCCGGCCCTACGGGCGTCCCTGCGGGTTCTGCGGGACGCGGCGAATGAAGGCTGAGCGAGGTCCCGGTGATGGCAGCGGCTGGGGCTCGGCAGCGCCCTGAAGGGGCGCGGGGAACTGCGCGACCAGCCACGACGGCGCGGCAGCGGAACGACGTCCCATCGCGGCCCTGCGGCGGAGCCGCATATCCACGCAGCCGACGCAGCGGTCAGGCCTTCGTGGGTAGCAGGAGCCCGTCCGCTCCCCGTACCGCCACCGTCCTCGGCAGGGCGTACGGGAACGCGCCGTACCACAGGCGGGAGACCGCGAAGCCGAAGGCCAGGCAGAGCATGCCGCCCACCGCGTCGAGCCAGAAGTGGTTGGCCGTGGAGACGATGACCATGAGCGTCACCGCCGGGTACAACAGGCCCAGGACGCGGACCCAGGGGACCTTCGCCAGGGCGAAGATCGTCAGGCCGCACCACAGGGACCAGCCGATGTGCATGGACGGCATCGCGGCGTACTGGTTCGACATGTGCTTCAGGTCGCCCGACGCCATCGAACCCCAGGTCTGGTGGACCATGACCGTGTCGACGAAGTGGCCGCCGTTCATGAGGCGGGGCGGGGCCAGCGGGAAGAAGTAGTAGCCGACCAGGGCCACGGCCGTCGTCGCGAAGAGGACGAGGCGGGTCGCCGCGTACCGGCCCGGATGACTGCGGAACAGCCACACCAGGACACCCAGCGTCACCACGAAGTGCAGTGTGGCGTAGTAGTAGTTCATGCCGATGATCAGCCAAGTCACCGAATTCACGGCGTGGTTGACCGACTGCTCGACGGCGATGCCGAGATGATGCTCCACACGCCAGATCCAGTCGGCGTTGCGCAGCGCCTCGGACCGCTGCTCCGGGACCGCGTTGCGGATCTGTGAGTACGTCCAGTAACTCACCGCGATCAGCAGGATCTCGAACCACAGCCGGGGTCGGCGCGGAGTGCGCAACCGGCGCAGAAATCCCTGCCCCGCGGCGTCCGCGACGGGGCTCGGAACGGCTTCTTCACGGCCTTCCAATGTCGTCACGGTGGTCTCACCCATAGACACGAAGTCTGCCAGAAAAGGCTTCCGCGACCGATCATCCCCTGGTCGGGTCCGGCTCGCATGTTCTACGACGGGGAGAGCGCCCGGACTACTACCAGCGCACTGGATACGGCCGCGTTTCCTCCCCCTTAGGGACGATTCAGGGAGGAGTCAGGAAGGAGTCAGGGACGGTTCCGGTCCCCGGGCGCCGAAGCCGTCGACCCGCGCACCACCAGCTCCGGCATGAACACGAACTCGCTGTGCGGGGCAGGCGTCCCGCCGATCTCCTCCAGCAGCGTCCGCACCGCCGCCTGCCCCATCGCCGGGACCGGCTTGCGGATCGTCGTGAGGGGCGGGTCGGTGAACGCGATCAGGGGGGAGTCGTCGAAACCGACCACCGAGACGTCCTTGGGTACGTCGAGCCCCCGCTGCCGGGCCGCCCGGATCGCACCGAGCGCCATCATGTCGCTCGCGCACACCACCGCCGTGCAGTCACGGTCGATCAGCGCGGCGGCCGCGGCCTGCCCGCCCTCCAGCGTGTACAGCGAGTGCTGCACGAGCCGGGTCTCCACATCCTCGGCGGTCAGGGCCAGTTGGTCCTGCATCGTGCGGACGAAGCCCTCGATCTTGCGTTGTACGGGTACGAACCGCTTGGGGCCCAGCGCCAGTCCGATGCGGGTGTGGCCGAGCGAGACGAGGTGGGTGACCGCGAGGGTCATCGCCGCGCGGTCGTCGGGGGAGATGAACGGCGCCTGCACCTTCGGCGAGAAGCCGTCCACGAGCACGAACGGCACGCCCTGCGCCCGGAGTTGCTCGTAGCGCTGCATGTCCGCGGAGGTGTCCGCGTGCAGCCCGGAGACGAAGATGATGCCCGCGACACCGCGGTCGACGAGCATCTCGGTCAGCTCGTCCTCGGTGGAACCGCCCGGGGTCTGGGTGGCGAGCACCGGTGTGTAGCCCTGCCGGGTCAGCGCCTGGCCGATGACCTGCGCCAGGGCGGGGAATATCGGGTTCTCCAACTCCGGTGTTATCAGGCCCACCAGGCCCTCGCTGCGCTGTCGTAGCCGTACCGGACGTTCGTAGCCGAGCACGTCGAGCGCGGCGAGGACGGACTGGCGGGTGGTGGCGGCGACGCCCGGCTTGCCGTTGAGGACGCGGCTGACGGTCGCTTCGCTCACCCCCGCCTGGGCGGCGATGTCGGCAAGCCGTGTGGTCACGGGAGTGGACTGTACCGGCCGTCGGCGCGCTGCGGGTTGCTGCGTCATCGCGATCCCTCGTGTTCTGGTCGGCTGCTGGTCGACGTACGGCATGCGGCAAGAGCTTGCAGAGTCTTGCACAAGTGTCCCCCTGCCCGCTCAGCCGCACCAGTACTGGGTTTCGCGGGGGTCGAGGAGAGGTCACGGACGGGTAACTCTCGGGCCGTCTTGCAGTTTTTTGCAGCAAGGACTTTCGCCGCGCTTGCATCGCTGTTACGTTCGGCGACGCCCGGCGGACGCAACGGCGCAGTCGGCAAGTCGACAGGGTGACGGACGGGACCGTCTCCCTGCACCTCACGGGCTTTCACCCTCAAGGAGAACTCATGCGGCGTGGCATAGCGGCCACCGCGCTGGTGGCGTCCATCGCCCTCGCGGCGACGGCCTGCGGCGGCAGTGACAGTGACAGCGGCAAGTCCGACGGGCCCGTCACCATCACCTGGTGGGACACCTCCAACGCCACCAATGAGGCACCCACGTACAAGGCCCTGGTCGCCAAGTTCGAGGCGGCCAACAAGAACGTCAAGGTCAAGTACGTCAACGTGCCCTTCGACCAGGCGCAGAACAAGTTCGACACCGCCGCCGGCTCCAAGGGCGCCCCGGACGTGCTGCGTTCGGAGGTCGGCTGGACCCCCGCCTTCGCGAAGAAGGGCTACTTCCTGCCGCTCGACGGCACCGAAGCCCTCGCGGACCAGGCCAAGTTCAAGTCGAACCTGATCACGCAGGCCCAGTACGACGGCAAGACGTACGGCGTGCCGCTGGTCACCGACACCCTCGCGCTCGTCTACAACAAGGCCCTCTTCAAGCAGGCCGGGATCACCCAGGCGCCCACCACCTGGGACGAGTTGAAGACCGACGCGGCGACGATCAAGGCCAAGGCCAAGGTCGACGGCTACTGGGGATCCACCCAGGCCTACTACGCGCAGACCTTCCTCTACGGCGAGGGCACCGACACCGTCGACGCCTCCGCGAAGAAGATCACCGTGGACTCCGCCGCCGCGAAGAAGGCCTACGGCACCTGGCTGAGCCTCTTCTCCGGCACCGGCCTGCACAAGGCCGACACCACCGCGGACGCCTACGCCCACATCCAGGACGCGTTCGTCAACGGCAAGGTCGCCGCGATCATCCAGGGCCCGTGGGAGATCACGAACTTCTACA
Source organism: Streptomyces sp. NPDC048504 (assembly GCF_043200035.1). Taxonomy (NCBI): domain Bacteria; kingdom Bacillati; phylum Actinomycetota; class Actinomycetes; order Kitasatosporales; family Streptomycetaceae; genus Streptomyces; species Streptomyces sp. NPDC048504. Next base: position 51,286 of record NZ_JBICXA010000009.1, on the reverse strand, counting down.
AGGGCTCGGCCTTCAAGGACAAGTCCAACCTCGGCATCGCCACGATCCCGGCCGGCTCCACCGGCAAGTCCGGTGCCCCGACCGGTGGTCACAACCTCTCGGTCTACGCCGGCTCGGACTCCGCGCACCAGAAGGCGGCCCTGAAGTTCGTCAACTTCATGACCTCCGCCGCCTCCCAGTCGACGATCGCGCTGAAGAACTCGACGCTGCCGACCCGCGACGACGCCTACACCGCCGCCGTGAAGTCCGACCCGGGGATCGCCGGCTTCCAGGGCGTCCTCGGCGCCGCCCAGCCGCGCCCGGCGCTCGCCGAATACAGCTCCCTGTGGGGCCCGTTGGACACCGAACTGCCCAAGGTCGCCGGTGGCAAGGAGTCCCTCGACAAGGGCCTGAGCAACGCCGAGCTGGCGATCGCCAAGCTGGTCCCGGACTTCAGCAAGTAGCCCCGAGTGGCCGTCGGATCCGCCAGATCAGGAACTGGGGGGACGGATCCGACGGCCATCGGCCTGCGCCGCCGTAGCCCTCGAACTTGCCGTGCCCGCTTGAACTTCCAGAAGGTGTCGAACGAACCATGACAGTCGCCATCGACCGCGCGACCGGCAAGCGCCACGGTGACCGCGCCCCCCGACCCGGACCCCGCAGCCGCCTCAAGTACGCCTACCAGAAGCACTGGTACGCGTACGCGATGATCATCCCCGTGGTCGTCGTGCTCGGCGTCCTCGTGCTCTACCCCCTGGTGTACGGCCTCTACCTGACGCTCACGGACGCCAACAGCCTCAACACCGCGCGCACGATCGGCGTCAACCACATCGACGCCACCTACAAGTTCATCGGGCTCGACAACTACAAGGACATCCTGTTCGGCCCGACGTCGTACGACCGCTTCTGGTCGCACTTCATCTGGACGATCGTCTGGACCGCGCTCTGCGTCGCCCTCCACTACGCGGTCGGCCTCGCACTGGCTTTGCTGCTCAACCAGAAGCTGCGCGCCCGCACCCTGTACCGGCTGATCCTGATCCTGCCGTGGGCCGTACCCACCTTCGTCACGGTCTTCGGCTGGCGCTTCATGCTCGCCGACGGCGGCATCATCAACTCCGCGCTGCACAGCCTGCATCTGCCCCAACCCGACTGGCTGGAGAACACGTTCTGGCAGCGGTTCGCCGCGATCATGGTCAACACCTGGTGCGGTGTGCCCTTCATGATGGTCTCGCTGCTCGGCGGCCTCCAGTCCATCGACACCTCGCTCTACGAGGCCGCCGAGATGGACGGCGCGAGCCCCTGGCAGCGCTTCCGCTACGTCACTCTCCCGGGCCTCAGGTCGGTCAGTTCCACCGTCGTCCTTCTCGGTGTGATCTGGACCTTCAACCAATTCGCCGTGATCTTCCTGCTGTTCGGCAACACCGCGCCCGACGCCCAGATCCTGGTCACCTGGTCGTACTTCCTCGGCTTCGGCCAACAGCCGCGCGAATTCGCCCAGTCGGCCGCCTACGGCATCCTGCTGCTGGCCATCCTGATCGTCTTCACCTCCTTCTACCGCCGCTGGCTGAACCGCAATGACCAACAGCTCGCGATCTGAGGCAGGAGTCCCCATGAGCACCACGACCGCACCGCAACGGACCCGCCGCCGGGGCGAGTTGAGCCGCGCCGGCGCCCTCGGCTCGCACGGCGTCCTGATCGTCGCGAGCCTGATCGCCCTCTTCCCGATCGCCTGGCTGGTCTTCCTCTCCCTCGGCCCGGACTCGGACGACTACCTCCACCCGGCCGGCATCTGGAAGAAGATGACGTTCGACAACTACTCGTTCGTCCTCCAGCACACCGGATTCTTCGACTGGTTGAAGAGCTCGCTGATCGTCTCGCTCGGCACCACGGTCATCGGCGTGACCATCGCCGCGAGCACCGGCTACGCGGTGTCGCGCATGCGCTTCCCCGGCTACCGGAAGTTCATGTGGGTGCTGCTGGTCACCCAGATGTTCCCGATAGCGGTACTCATCGTGCCGATGTACCAGATTCTGGCCGACCTGCAGCTCATCGACAGCTACCTTGGTCTCATTCTCGTCTACTGCTCGACCGCCGTGCCCTACTGCGCCTGGCTGCTCAAGGGCTACTTCGACACGATCCCGTTCGAGATCGACGAGGCCGGACGCGTCGACGGGCTGAACCCCTTCGGCACGTTCCTGCGACTGATCCTGCCGCTCGCCAAGCCGGGCCTGGCGGTCGCCGCGTTCTACAGCTTCCTCACGGCTTTTGGTGAGGTCGCGTTCGCCTCGACGTTCATGCTGTCGGACACGAAGTACACGTTCGCGGTCGGGCTGCAGACCTTCGTCAGCGAACACGACGCGCAACGCAACCTGATGGCGGCGACAGCGGTACTGATCGCGATACCCGTGGCCGCGTTCTTCTACCTGGTACAGAAGAACCTGGTCACCGGCCTGACGGCCGGTGGCACCAAGGGCTAGTGAAGCGCCCCGTCAGGGGCGCGGGGAACTGCGCGCCCAGCCCCCCACAAAGCCGCACCAAAAACTCGAGGCGGCCGTGACGTCCATCCGACCCCGCTGACATCACGGCCGCCTCGGCTCAACTCCCCCTGCCCAAAACCCCGTTACGCACCAAGGACGCCATGACCCAGCAGCACTCCGTCATCGCCCCGGCATCGAACTCCGCCAAAGTCAAGCGCGGCGACTGGTGGAGAGACGCCGTGATCTACCAGGTCTACCCCCGCAGCTTCGCCGACAGCAACGGCGACGGGATGGGTGACCTGGAAGGCGTTCGCGCCCGACTTCCGTATCTGCGTGACCTCGGGATCGACGCCGTGTGGCTCAGCCCGTTCTATGCCTCTCCGCAGGCGGACGCAGGCTATGACGTCGCCGACTACCGTGCCGTGGACCCGATGTTCGGGAACCTGCTCGATGCCGACGCGCTGATCCGGGACGCCCATGGACTCGGTCTGCGCATCATCGTCGACCTCGTCCCGAATCACTCCTCGGACCAACACGAGTGGTTCAAGCGGGCGTTGAGGGAGGGCCCCGGTTCACCGTTGCGGGAGCGCTACCACTTCCGTCCGGGCAAGGGGGAGAACGGCGAACTCCCGCCCAACGACTGGGAGTCCATCTTCGGCGGGCCGGCGTGGACGAGGGTCACTGAGCCCGACGGCTCGCAGGGGGAGTGGTATCTGCACCTCTTCGCGCCCGAGCAGCCGGACTTCAACTGGGAACACCCGGCGGTGGGGGACGAGTTCCGCTCGATCCTCCGCTTCTGGCTGGACATCGGGGTCGACGGCTTCCGCATCGACGTGGCCCACGGGCTGGTGAAGGCGGAGGGGCTGCCCGACCTCGGCTCCCACGAACAGCTCAAGCTCCTGGGCAACGATGTCATGCCGTTCTTCGACCAGGACGGCGTGCACGACGTGTACCGCCAGTGGCGCACGGTTCTCGACGAGTACGCGGGAAATAAATTGGGGCCCGAAGGGCCTTCCTTGGAAGGGCGGGGGCGGGAGACGGGCGGGCGCATCTTCGTCGCCGAGGCGTGGACCCCGACCGTCGAGCGCACGGCGAACTACGTCCGCCCGGACGAACTCCACCAAGCCTTCAACTTCCAGTACCTGTCGACGGATTGGGACGCCGAGGAGCTCCGTACGGTCATCGACCGCACCCTGGAGGCCATGCGCCCGGTCGGTGCCCCCGCCACCTGGGTCCTCTCCAACCACGACGTCACCCGGCACGCCACCCGCTTTGCCAACCCGCCCGGCCTCGGCACCCAGATCCGGCTGGCGGGGGACAGGGAGCTGGGCCTGCGCCGAGCGCGTGCCGCGACACTCCTCATGCTGGCGCTGCCCGGATCGGCGTACATCTACCAGGGCGAGGAGCTCGGCCTGCCCGACGTCGTCGACCTCCCGGACGAAGTCCGCCAGGACCCCGCGTACTTCAGGGGCGCGGGCCAGGACGGCTTCCGGGACGGGTGCCGGGTGCCGATCCCGTGGACGCGTGACGGATCGTCGTACGGCTTTGGCAGCGGGGGCAGTTGGCTGCCGCAGCCGGACGGCTGGGGCGAGTTGAGCATCGAGGCGCAGACCGGGGCGGCCGGTTCGACGCTGGAGCTGTACCGGGCCGCGCTCGCCGCGCGTCGCACCCAGCCGGACCTCGGCGCGGGCGACTCGGTGGAGTGGCTGCGGGCACCGGAGGGTGTACTCGCCTTCCGGCGCGGGGAGTTCGTGTGTGTCGCGAACACGGGCGGGGAGTCGGTGACGACGTCGGCGTACGGTCGTCTCCTGCTCGCGAGCGGTGAGGTGACGGAGGCGGACGGCGATGCGAAGCTGCCCGCCGATACGACGACATGGTGGACAACCACACCGTAACCACCCCTCAACTCCCCCTCCGCCACAGGAAGTTCTTGCATCAACTTCACACGGCCCGCTGCCCTTTTGGGCGGCGGGCCTCTAACATCTGGGCGACTGCAAGGTTTCCACGGTGTTTCAGCAAGAACTGTCAAGAACCTTCAACGGAGAAGGGACCCCACATGGCCAACAGCAGATCACTTGCAGGAGCTTGCGCCCTCGCCGCCGCGACAGCCCTCCTGGTGCCCGGTACCGCACACGCCTCCCCGCCCGGCACCAAGGACGTCACCGCCGTCCTCTTCGAGTGGAACTTCGCCTCGGTCGCCAAGGAGTGCACCAACACCCTCGGCCCCGCCGGTTACGGCTACGTCCAGGTCTCCCCGCCCGCCGAGCACATACAGGGCTCGCAGTGGTGGACGTCGTACCAGCCGGTGAGCTACAAGATCGCGGGCCGGCTCGGCGACGCCACGGCCTTCCAGAACATGATCAACACGTGTCACGCGGCGGGCGTGAAAGTCGTCGTCGACACGGTCATCAACCACATGTCGGCGGGCAGCGGCACCGGCACGGGCGGTTCGTCGTACACGAAGTACAACTACCCCGGCCTGTACTCCTCGTACGACATGGACGACTGCACGTCCACGGTCAGCGACTACACCAACCGGGCCAACGTCCAGAACTGCGAACTCGTCGGCCTGGCCGACCTGGACACTGGCGAGGAGTACGTCCGCGCCACGATCGCCGGCTACATGAACACCCTCCTCGGCTACGGCGCCGACGGCTTCCGCATCGACGCGGCCAAGCACATCCCGGCGACCGACCTCGCGAACATCAAGTCCCGCCTGACGAACCCCTCCGCGTACTGGAAGCAGGAGGTCATCTACGGCGCCGGCGAGGCCGTCCAGCCCACCGAGTACACCGGCAACGGCGACGTCCAGGAGTTCCGCTACGCCTACGACCTCAAGCGGGTCTTCAACAACGAGAACCTCGCCTACCTGAAGAACTACGGCGAGGGCTGGGGCTACATGAGCAGCTCGGTGGCGGCGGTCTTCGTCGACAACCACGACACAGAGCGCAATGGATCGACCTTGAACTACAAGGACGGCGCCAACTACACCCTGGCCAACGTCTTCATGCTCGCCTACCCCTACGGAGCCCCGGACATCAACTCCGGCTACGAATGGTCGGACGCGGACGCCGGCCCGCCCAACGGCGGTTCGGTGACGGCCTGTTGGCAGGACGGCTGGAAGTGCCAGCACGCCTGGCCGGAGATCAAGTCCATGGTCGCCTTCCGCAACGCCACGAGCGGCCAGTCCCTCACGAACTGGTGGGACGACGGCAACGACGCGATCGCCTTCGGCCGCGGCAGCAAGGGCTACGTCGCCATCAACCACGAGTCGTCGTCGGTGACCCAGACGTACCAGACGTCGATGGCCGCGGGCACGTACTGCAACGTCCAGAACAACACGTCGGTGACCGTGAACTCCAGCGGCCAGCTCACGGCGACCCTGGGCTCGAACACGGCGCTGGCGATCTACTCGGGCAAGTCGAGCTGCTGACCCGGGAGATGCCTTCTCGTGTCCGGCTACGCTGCCGCCATGATGCGTGCGGTGGTGTTCGACGTCGGTGAGTGCCTGGTGGACGAGAGCCGGGAGTACGGCACTTGGGCCGATTGGCTCGGCGTACCCCGGCACACCTTCCACGCGATGTTCGGCGCAGTCGTTGCGCAGGGCCGGGACTACCGTGAGGTGTTCCAGGAGTTCCGGCCCGGCTTCGACCTGTACGAGGAGCGCGAGAAGCGGGCCGCCGCCGGCAAGCCGGAGTCCTTCGGCGAGGAGGACCTGTACGGGGACGTGCGCCCCGCGCTGGCGCGGTTGCGTGCCGACGGCCTGTGGCTGGGCATCGCGGGCAACCAGACGATCCGCGCCGGGAAGATCCTTCGGGATCTGTTCACCGAGGACGTCGACCTCATCGGCACGTCGGACGACTGGGGTGCCAGCAAGCCGGACCTTGAGTTCTTCCGACGTGTGGCCGAGGTCGTCCCCTTCGCTGCCGACGAGATCCTCTACGTCGGCGACCGTGTCGACAATGATCTGCGGCCGGCCGTAGCGGCGGGCATGCGTACGGCCCTGGTGCGCCGGGGACCGTGGGCGACGATTCAGTGGAGGACCGAAGAAGCCGAGAAACTCCCGACGTTCAGAGTCGAGAGCCTCTCGGAACTGCCCGGACTGATCGCGAACTTCAACGGCTCAGCGCGCTGACCGTCGTCGACCAGCCGTACAGCCGGTCGTCGAGTTCGCGCACACAACGCTCGTCCTGGTGCGGTGCCAGAGTGCGCCGCACCTCGCGCACCCGGTCCATTCCCATCGCGTACCAGGTCCGTTCCAGCTGGTCGAGCGCCCGCCGCGCATAGCGGCATGCCTCGTCCGGGTGCCCTGCCGCTGCCTCGACAGAGGCAAGGTCTCCGAGAACGACGGTCGCCTGCTTCTCCTCACTCGGGTCGAGCGAATCGAGCACCCCGAGGAGGGTTTCCCTGGCCTGGGGCAGATGCCCCGCCTTCAACTGCGTGTTGCCTTTGAAGGCGGCGAGGCGGACAGGGCTGAACCAGTCCAGCCAGTCCGGGCTTTGCTGCTCGGAGCCCGCGGTGAGCATGTCCTCAGCGTGTCCGATGAGATGCAGTGCCGTACGGGTGTCGCCGCACCGGGTCTCACACTCCGCCTCGACCGCGTCCAGCCAGGCAAGCAGTTCGGCGGAGGGGGCGCCCCGCCGGGAGTAGGTGCGCGCGGCGACCATCCGTTCAACTGCCTTGTCCCGCTCGCCTTCCCACGCGGGGATGAAGGCGGTGTGGGCCAGGATCGCCGCGCCGAGCAGCGGGTCGTCGGCCTCGCCTGCGGCCTGGAGTGCGAGCAGCAGGGTGTTCCCGGCGCGATCGGCGTCACGCATGTCGAAGAACTCGATGCGTCCGGCGAGCAAGTAGGACTCCGCGAGGGCTGCGGCTACGGCCCGCCGGGTCTGGCCTGCGGTCTCGGTGAGCAGGGCACAGCCGAGGGAGCCGTGGGCCTGCGCGGCGGGATGCAGCGTGGCGGGGGCGACGGACCAGTACAGGCGCCGGTGGGATCGAGTGACGGCCTCGAAGTCCGCTGCGACGGTGGCGGGTTGCATGGTGATGACCGTCGTAGGGACTGCGGCCAGCCCTACGACGGCGGCCGTGGCCGCGAGAACAGAGCGACGGCCGCGGTCGGGTTGGACAGAGTTCGGCGAGGTGAAGCCCAACGCTTCCAGATCCTGGCCGAGTTCACGCGTGAGGGCCTGTGCCTGCTCCGGTTGAGGCGACGGCGGATTCTCGGACTCCCAACGCCGCACCTGGCGCACGCCAACCCCGAGGGCGTCGGCGAGAGCCTGCTGCGATCCGAATCCGGCCGCCAACCGGGCCGCCTTGAGTCGGGTGTTGCCTGCTGGACGCGGCACTGGTGCACCTCCATGTCGAGCACTGCGGATAGTGTCACCCGAAGTCCTCGATCTGGCTAGCAGTCACCCTGTAAGACCAATAGAAGTCCCAATCGCGGCAGTTAAAAGACCTATTGAAGTCCTCGTTTTTGGTGTCTGAGAGGGCCATTCTGAAGCACACCTGATCATCCGTGCTTCGAGGAGCCGCCATGCCGCCCACACGATTGCCGACCGCTGCGGGGTGCACTCTGCAGGACGCGGGCCTGGACTGGGATGTGATCCGGGTGCCGCGCCAACTCGGTATCGCCGCCATGGCTGTTCTGGGTGCTCGCTGCGGAGCCGTACTGGAGTACCCACCCAAAGACGTCGTCTACTACTTCGTTGCTCGCGGTACCGCTGCCGGGTGGGCAGTCGAGGGGACCCATCCGATCGGCAAGGGCGGGACCCTCGCTATCCCACCGACACGATGTACGCAGCCACCGGGTCCGCACTGGCGGATCTGCCCCGGGGAGCGCGACTGGCTCACCGATGCGCGTGCTCTCCGGGCTGCCCTTGAGGACTGCTTACGTTCCGAGAGCGAATGGGAGCGGTCGGCATGAGCAATCCCGCTTCGGGCCTGGTCCGTGGTGTCCTGGGGGTCTTGGCGTTGCCGTCGCTCGACGAACTCACCGATGAGCAGGCGCGCGGCGTGACCTGCGTCTGGGGCGGTGAGCGGTTGACGACCGAGATGGCCGTCGACCTGGGCGAGCAGCCGGAGCCCGGGCGCTGGTTTCCCAGAGCGTGTCGCCAGTGCGTGGCCGGGCGTGCGCACCAAGGGCTGTTCGCTCATGGCTCGACCTGCAAGGATTGCGCGGACGATGCCGCCGCGTGCCCGGTCGGGAGAGGCTTGTACCGCTTGGTGAGGGAGTGTCGACGGTGAATTTCTGCGGCCGTTGCGACGAGCTGATCAGGCGCGACGAGGGGTTCACGGAGCACGACAAACTGTCACCCTCGGCTGCGGGTACGACGATCTACCTGCATGTGAAGGACTGCAAAAGGGTGCCGACCCGGACGACCCAGGTATCCCTTGGCCATTGAGTCGGCCTGCTGATCCACGGTGTTGGACGGCGGCGGCGCGAGGGCGCGTCGCCGCGGTCCGGCCCGTGGGGGATCAGGAACTGACGGTGATGTGCTTCGCCAGCGCGGTGACCGAGAGGTCGCCGTGGTCGACCCACTGGGGGAGGGCCAGGGTCTTGTGCTGGGTGGAGGCGGGCGGGGTGATCTCCAGGTAGGCGGCGTGCACCGCGCCCGACGTACCGGTGTTGGCGTGGGTCCAGGCGACGACGGCCTCGGCGCTCTCGCCGTCCTTGAGAGTGAGGGTCTTCTTCCCGGGGTTGTGCGCGTACCAGGTGTTGCCCCAGGTGGTGTGGGTCGTGAGCTTCTTGTGGGCGGAGTTCTCCAGTCCCAGGCCGGGGTAGCCGCGCAGCGCACAGGTCCTGCCGCTGAGGTTGCGCAGCCGGATGACGACACCCTCGTGGTTCATGCCACCGGCGAGCTGCTGACCGTAGGTCGCCTTGAGCGCGGCGGCGGAGCAGGTCGGCGTCGCCTTCGCCGTGGCCGTACCAGTGGAGGTCGCGGCGTTCGCGGTACCCGCCCAGGCCGCGAGCCCCAGGCCGACGACGGCGCCCAGGCCGATCATCGTGCGCCCGACCTTGCGGTCCGAGCGGCGCCGGTGCTTGGCGGTGCCGGCCTGGTCGGTGGTGTTCTGGACTTCGTTCACGGTCATGGTCCCCACTCCTGCTTCGCGGGCCGTGGTCTGCGGCCCGCACCGTCCTTCTGGTGCCGTACACAAGGTCCGATGCGTGGTACGGCGGATTTGTTCGCGGGAGAAGGTAAGAGAATTTTCGTTGACCAATGTCGTCGCGAAGCGATGTCAGGAGACGCGCGGTCGGCACCGCCGTAGCTCGGGAGCCGGCCTGCCGGTCACGAGTTCATCCGCGACGAGTCTTCCGACGGTGGGCGCCAGGGTGACGGCCGAGTGCATGACGGCGACGTAGACGGATCGATCGTGGATCGCGTACCCGATGAGGGGGCCGTGCGCGGACATGGGGCGGCTGCTGGTGCGGTGGCCCAGCAGGCGGCATCGGTCGCTTCCTCGGAAGGCCGACTTCAGGTGGCGGAGCGCGTCTTGGGCGGCCTGCTCGCCCCCTCCCGCTGTGCCTTCGGCCCGCGGTACGACCAGCAGGAGGTTGCCGTCCCGTACCTCTCGGAGCTCGAAATCGGGGCTGGCCACGATGGTCCTGATCAGGCCCGGAGGCGCTGCGACCCGCGCGAGGGTGGCCGGGGAGGCGGCGATGGCCAGGTCGACCGGTAGTCGCTCGCACAGCTGGGGGACGGCGGTTCCGGCCGTGAGGACGACGGTGGTGGCGGGGTGGAGCCCGGTCGGTGTCAGGACTCCCGTGACGTGCCCGTCGGTGATCTGCAAGGAGGTGACAGGGGTGTCGTGGAGCACGGTTGCTCCGTGGGCGTCGGCGGCTGCAACGAGTGCGCGGGCCAAGGCGGTTGGGTCGACGCCCGCGTCGCTCGGGGTGTGGATGGCCTGGTCGGGTGGGTGTCGGAGGTTGGGTTCCAGGGCCGTGATGTCGCTTCGCCCGATGCGGAACCGGCCCGGCTCCGGTCGTGAGTCTCCGGCCGGTACGTCGGCCCAGGACAGCGAACCGGTCCTCCGGACGGTGACCTGGGGCAGCTCGTTCTCCAGGCGCCGGTAGTCCGCCAGGACGTGCTCGCGGAGATCTCGTGCGCCGCCGGGCCAGTCGCCGCCCGAGCGGCCGATCCAGGCGAAGGAGTTTCCGGTGACACCGGTGGCTGGTGCGGGTCCTTGTTCGAGGAGTGTGACCGGGACGCCTCGACGGGCCAGGTGGTAGGCCACCGAGGAACCGACGATTCCCGCACCGACAACGACGACGGCTGACATGACGTCCTCCTTGGGTTGGTACGTGTGATCGGTCTGGCCAGGCGTTTCCTGTGACGATGGCATCCTTGGCCGGTGTACTCACCTGATCACGTAGGGGCCGTGTTCTTCGACGTCGACGGCACTTTGGTCCCGGGGACCAGTTCGTCGGTCTTCCTGGCCGAATTCCTCGGCCATCGCGACAAGTTGGCCAAGGCCGAGGACGCTTACGCCGCCGGCGCCTGGGACAATCGGCAAGTCTCCCTTCTGGATGCGGCGGGCTGGGCGGGCGTGTCCGTGGAGCGGATCTCCGGCCGGCTCGACGGGCTCCCGTTGGTCATGGGCATTGCGGAGACCGTGGCCTGGTGCCGATGGAACGGGCTGGTGCCCGTGCTGGCCACCTTGGCCTGGTCCCCGGTCGGCAGCTACTTGGCCGACCGCTTCGGGTTCCACTCGTTCAGCGGGCCTCAGCTGGAGACTGCCGATGGCCGGTTCACGGGACGTGTAGCGCGCCACTTCGACGAGTATGACAAACGAGACTTCGCCCTTGCCCAGGCGCAAGAGCTGGGACTGGACCCTCACTCGTGTGGAGCTGTCGGAGACAGCCGGTCCGACCTGCCGCTGTTCTCATCCGTCGGGTTGAGCGTGGCGTTCAACGCGTCGGCGGGCGCCAGGGCAGTGGCGACAGCCACTGTGGACGACGTCGACCTGCAGAGTGTGCTTCCCGTCTTGAGCCGCCTGGTCACAGCCAGTTGTTGAGGGCCAGCCGAGCGCTGCCACTGGGCGGTCAGCCTCCCGCCGTGCGGTGGTGCTGGAAGAGCGCCAGGGCCGCTACCGACGGCGCGTCCTTGAACCGGCCTCCGGCGATCAGCCGCCACACGTCCGCCTCGGAGAACCAGCGGCTGACCAAACCGGCTTCCTCCTCGTCCAGGTCAGGTTCACCATGGGTGAGATCGGTGGCAAGAATGATATGAAACCCCTGGTCACAGTATCCGTATGCCTCGTACAGGTGCCCCAGCGGAGTGAGCGTTCCAGCGGTCAGTCCTGTCTCCTCCGCCAGTTCACCGCGTGCCAGAACCAGCGGGTCCACATCCGGCCGGTCTTCCCATGTGCCCTGCGGAAACTCCCAGTAGCGAGCCTTGACCGGGTAGCGGTACTGCTCCACGAGGTGGAAACCACCGTCTGCGTACGGAACGATCAACGAAAAGTCGGGCTTGTGCACCACGCCGTACAAGCCCTCCGCGCCGTCGTGGCGCAGCGTCCTGTCCTCGCGAACGGTCATCCAGCGGTTCTGGTAAACCACCGTTGAGCTGGTTGCCGTGAGCTCGTGCTCAGGTAACGGCGTATCGGAGATCATGCTCTGACGTTAGTCCATCCCACCGGAGCACTGAGAGCCAACAAAGCCTGAGGCCCAGGAAGTTGACGGCTTGGGCATTCAGACTGCGTCAGCCGTCGCGCAGCGACGACAGGAGGCGGTCGATCGCGGACCTCTTGTAGTAGTCCGTGCCACCGACCGTGACGGTTTGCGCGGGGCGTCCTTGCGGTTCAGCAGTGTTCTGACCCGCTCGCGCCGCTGCTCGGTGGTCCCGCCGTGCCCGGCCTGTTCCAGGAGTTCTGCTTGTCGCTGTGGGGGACGAGCCCGTGACGGGGCATCAACTGCCCTGCCGCGCCGGCGAGATAGGCCCGTGCCACGGTGTGGCCGACGCCCAGTTCACAGGCGAGCCTCGTCGTGGTCAGGTCCCCCGGCCCGGCCCGGCTAACGCCGACTCCAGCCGGGCGACGACTTCCGGGATACGTCCGTACGCGCGCCGCGCCGCGTACCCCGGCCGCTCGGTGTCGTACCAGAGGAACCACTCGGCTACGGCCGCCGCGTCCCGCTTGTGCCCTACGGCTCGTGGGAACGGCCTGACCGGGTGGTTCTCGTAGGACTGCGCCAGGTTGCTGACGGCGCCGGGCGTCACCCCGCGGCGCCTCGCGATGTCGGCCCATCCCCATTGCTCGCCGGGGGCATGGCTCAAACGTCGGGGTTCCGCCGCCAGCCGCGGGCAGGTTCGCAGCACCGTGGTGCCGGACTTGGGCTCGAAGAGGTTCCGGCGGACCAGGGTCAACGCCGCCTCGCGCTCGCCGAGTTGGGCGTTGCGCGGGCCCGTGCGGATCCAGCTGTAGGACGGGTTGTCGGAGTGATCGGTTCCAGACCGTTCCGGTGGGGAACCGGCAAGACCGCTGCACGCTTCCTACGGGCGGCCGGCAGGGGCCGCCGCACCCTTTTCGCGGGTGACCGGAAAGCGGGCAGCTGAAAGTTCTTTCTCCCCCTTTCACGACTCTTGCTGCAACCCTTGCGTCGGCGATACGGTCTCGCCGGGGTCGGACCCGAACTGAGCCGTAATCGCAAGGAGTTCACGCCTGTGATACCGAGATGGCCGGCGCCCCGCACGCGCCGCACCGAGCGACGGAGAAGGGCCACGGGTGTCATCGTCGCCGCACTCCTCGCGGCGTTCGTCCAACCCCTCGCCGCCCACGCCGCGACCCCGCCCGCACCCCCGTCGGACGCCAAGCTGGCAGCCACACCCGCCCGGCACGACGACACCCGCGAGCAGTTCTACTTCGTGATGCCGGACCGGTTCGCCAACGGCGACACCGCCAACGACCAAGGCGGGCTGACCGGTTCACGTCTCAGCACCGGCTACGACCCCACCGACAAGGGCTTCTACCAGGGCGGCGACCTCAAGGGCCTGACAAGGAAGCTCGACTACATCAAGGGCCTCGGCACCACCGCCATCTGGATGGCCCCGATCTTCAAGAACCAGCCCGTACAGGGCACGGGGAGCGACGCCTCCGCCGGCTACCACGGTTACTGGATAACGGACTTCACCCAGGTCGACCCGCACTTCGGCACCAACAAGGACCTGGCGACCCTCATCTCCAAGGCGCACGCCAAGGGCATGAAGGTCTTCTTCGACGTCATCACCAACCACACCGCCGACGTCGTCGACTACGAGGGCAAATCCTACGACTACCTCTCCAAGGGCGCGTTCCCGTACCTGACCAAGGACGGGCAGCCCTTCGACGACGCCGACTACGCGGACGGTACGAAGACGTTCCCCGCCGTCTCCACCGCCTCCTTCCCGAAGACCCCGACCGTCCACGCCGGCAAGACGGACGCCAAGGTCCCGTCCTGGCTCAACGACCCGACGATGTACCACAATCGGGGCGACTCGACCTACGTCGGCGAGAACGCCACCTACGGCGACTTCTCCGGCCTCGACGACCTGTGGACCGAACGCCCCGAGGTCGTCAGCGGCATGGAGAAGATCTACGAGAAGTGGGTCCGTGACTTCGACGTCGACGGCTTCCGCATCGACACCGTCAAGCACGTCGACATGGACTTCTGGACCCAGTGGGCCACCGCGCTCGACAACTACGCGGCGCGGCACGGCCGTAGGAACTTCTTCATGTTCGGCGAGGTCTACTCCGCCGACACGTCGGTCACTTCGCCGTACGTCACCCAGGGCCGCCTCGACGCGACGCTCGACTTCCCCTTCCAGGACGCGGCCCGCGCCTACGCCTCCCAGGGCGGCAGCGCGCAGAAGCTCGCGAGTGTCTTCGGCGACGACTACAAGTACACGACCGACAAGGCGAACGCGTACGAGCAGGTCACCTTCCTCGGCAACCACGACATGGGCCGCATCGGCTACTTCCTCGACCAGGACAACCCGAAGGCCACCGACGCCCAACTCCTCGCCAAGGACAGGCTCGCCAACGAGCTGATGTTCCTCAGCCGCGGCAACCCCGTCGTCTACTACGGCGACGAACAGGGCTTCACCGGCTCCGGCGGCGACAAGGACGCCCGCCAGACGATGTTCGCGTCGAAGGTCGCCGACTATCTCGACGACGACGAGATCGGCACCGACCGGACGGCCGCCAGTGACTCGTACGACTCAACTGCCCCGCTGTACAAGGAGATTGCCGCTCTCTCGAAGCTGCGCACGGACAACCCCGCCCTCACCGACGGCGTCCAGACCGAGCGCTACGCGGCCGACGGCGCCGGTGTCTATGCCTTCACACGGACGGGCACGGGATCGGACAAGAACGAGTACGTCGTCGCCCTCAACAACGCCGACTCGGCCAAGACGGTGACCTTCGCGACCGGTTCGCCGGACATGAAGTACCGGGGGATCTACGGCACTTCGGCCACCGCGACGAGCAGCGCCGACAACAAGGTCACCGTCACCGTCCCGGCCGGTGCCGCGATCGTCCTCAAGGCGGCCGGAGTTCTCGCCAAGCCCGTCACCAAGCCCACGATCACCCTCAAGGCCCCGGACGCCGGAGCCACCGGCACCGTCGAGTTGAGCGCCGACGTCACCGGCGGTCAGCTCAACCGGGTCGTCTTCGCCGCCCAGACCGGCAACGGCAAGTGGCAGACGCTGGGCTCCGCCGACCACGCCCCGTACAAGGTCACGCAGGTGATCGGGAATGACGTACCGGCCGGAACGGCCCTGCGGTACAAGGCAGTTGTCGTCGACTCGACCGGCCGCACGGCGAGTGCGACGGCCGTCTCCACCGCCGGCACCCCGCCCGCCGAAGAGATCCCCACCGCATCCTCGCGCGACTACGCGGTGGTCCACTACAAGCGCACCGACGGCGACTACGACAACTGGGGCCTGTACGCCTGGGGCGACCTCGCCGACGGCGAGGCGACGACGTGGCCCGCGAGCCATCCCTTCGTCGGGCGGGACGCCTACGGGGCCTTCGCCTACGTCAAGTTGAAGCCCGGCGCGACGAACGTCAGCTTCCTGGTGATCGACAAGGACGGCACCAAGGACGTCTCCGCGGACCGTTCGATCGACGTCACGCAGACCGGCGAGGTGTGGATCGAGCAGGGCAAGGAGGCCGTACAGACGCAGCGGCCCGACTACCCGGCGCAGGACACCACCAAGGCCGTCATCCACTACCACCGCGCCGACGGCGACTACACCGGCTGGGGGCTGCACGTCTGGACGGGTGCCGCGAGCCCTACGGACTGGTCGAGCCCGCTGCAGCCGGTGAAGACTGACGCGTATGGCGCTGTCTTCGAGGTACCGCTCAACTCCGGTGCCACCAGCCTCAGTTACATCATCCACAAGGGTGACGAGAAGGACCTCTCCGCCGACCAGTCACTGGACATCAAGACCAACGGCAACGAGGTCTGGCTCTTGAACGGCCAGGAGAAGTACCTCCTGCCACAGCCGGCGGGCAGTGCGGCGGCCCTCGACCTGACCACCTCCAAGGCGGTCTGGATCGACCGGGACACGGTCGCCTGGAACGGCTCCGACGCGGCTGCCTCCACCCAGCTCGTGTACTCCCACGACGGTTCGATCGCCGTGAAGGACGGCACGCTGACGAGCGACGACGAGCGGTGGCTGCGGCTGTCCAAGACCACGCTCACCGACGCCCAGAAGGCCAAGTTCCCCTATCTGAAGGACTATTCGGCCTGGTCCGTCGACCCACGTGATCGAGGCCGCGTGAGAGAGGCCTTGGGTGGGCAGCTCGTCGCCTCCCAACGAGCCGTGAACGGCGCGGCGTTGGCGGCCACAGGCGTGCAGATCGCCGGAGTGCTCGACGACCTGTACGGCTCCGCGACCAAGGCCGACCTCGGCCCGACCTTCCACAACGGCCGTCCCACGCTGGCCGTTTGGGCGCCGACCGCGCAGTCCGTCGAGCTCGACCTCGACGGCTCGCTCAAGAAGATGAGCCGTGATGCCGGCACCGGCGTCTGGTCCGTCACCGGTCCCGCCTCCTGGAAGAACAAGCCGTACCGGTACGTCGTGAAGGTGTGGGCGCCGACCGTCCAGAAGGTCGTCACCAACGAGGTCACCGACCCCTACTCGGTCGCCCTCACCACCGACTCGAAGCGCAGCCTCGTCGTCGACCTCGCCGACAAGTCCCTTGCCCCGAGCGGCTGGTCGACCCTGAAGAAGCCGAAGGCGGTGGCACTGAAGGACGCGGAGATCCAGGAGCTGCACATCCGCGACTTCTCCGTCGCGGACAAGACGGTTCCCGCGAAGGACCAAGGGACCTACCTCGCCTTCACGGACAAGAACAGCGACGGCTCGAAGCACCTGCGCGCGCTGGCCGAGTCCGGGACGTCGTACGTGCATCTGCTGCCCGCCTTCGACATCGCCACCATCCCGGAGAAGAAGTCCGAGCAGGCGACCACGGACTGCGATCTCGCCTCCTATGCCGCCGACTCGGAGCAGCAGCAGGCGTGCGTGGCGGCCGTCGCCGCGAAGGACGCCTACAACTGGGGTTACGACCCTTACCACTTCACGGTCCCCGAGGGTTCGTACGCGACCGACCCGGACGGCACCGGTCGTACCGTCGAGTTCCGCGAGATGGTCAAGTCGCTGAACGAGGACGGGCTCCGGGTCGTCATGGACGTGGTCTACAACCACACGGCGGCCAGCGGGCAGGCGGACACCTCGGTGCTGGACAAGATCGTGCCGGGCTACTACCAGCGGCTGTTGGCCGACGGCAGCGTGGCGAACTCCACCTGCTGTGCCAACACGGCCACCGAGAACGCCATGATGGGCAAGCTCGTCGTCGACTCCGTGGTCACCTGGGCCAAGGAGTACAAGGTCGACGGCTTCCGCTTCGACCTCATGGGGCACCAGCCGAAGGCCAACATCCTCGCCGTACGCAAGGCGTTGGACGCGCTGACCCTCGCAAAGGACGGCGTCGACGGCAAGAAGATCATCATGTACGGCGAGGGATGGAACTTCGGCGAGGTCGCCGACGACGCCCGCTTCGTGCAGGCCACGCAGAAGAACATGGCCGGCACCGGCATCGCGACCTTCTCCGACCGGGCCCGGGACGCCGTACGCGGCGGCAGCCCCTTCGACGAGGACCCGGGGGTGCAGGGCTTCGCCTCGGGGCTCTACACCGACCCCAACTCCTCTACGGCCAACGGCACTTCGGCCGAGCAGAAGGCCCGCCTCCTGCACTACCAGGACCTCATCAAGGTCGGCCTGAGCGGCAACCTCGCCGCGTACCGGTTCACGGACACCGACGGTAAGGACGTCACCGGCGCCGAGATCGACTACAACGGCGCTGCCGCCGGCTACGCGGACGCGCCCGGCGACGCCCTCGCCTACGTGGACGCGCACGACAACGAGTCGCTGTTCGACGCGCTGACCTACAAGTTGCCCGCCACGACGAGCGCCGCCGACCGGGCGCGGATGCAGGTCCTCGCGATGGCCACGGCGACCCTCTCGCAGGGGCCGTCCCTCTCTCAGGCCGGGACCGACCTGCTGCGCTCCAAGTCCCTGGACCGCAACTCGTTCGACAGCGGCGACTGGTTCAACGCGATCCACTGGAACTGCGCGGACGGCAACGGCTTCGGGCTGGGCCTGCCGATGGCGGCCGACAACACGTCCAAGTGGACTTACGCGAAAGGCCTGTTGACGTCGGTCAAGGTCGGCTGCGGGCAGATCGACGGGGCCTCGGCCGCGTACCAGGATCTGCTGAAGATCCGTACGACCGAGCCCGTGTTCTCGCTCGACACGGCCGGGCAGGTGCAGTCGGAGATGTCCTTCCCGCTGTCCGGGAAGGACGAGACGCCCGGGGTGATCACCATGGAACTCGGTGATCTGGTGGTCGTGTTCAACGCGACGCCGAGCGCGCAGGAGCAGAAGGTGGGCTCCCTCGCCGGTACCGGATACCGGCTGCACCCGGTGCAGGCGGCCGGTGCGGACGCCACCGTGAAGTCGGCCTCGTACGCGAAGGTTTCGGGCACCTTCGTCGTTCCGGGGCGCACTGTGGCGGTATTCACCCGGACACCCTGAAAGCGCATTACCGTAGTGGGGCAGGCTGCGGACACCGGCCTGCCCCACCGGTGTGTCAAAGGGCCAGGTCTGAGAAATGGACGTCAACGGCAAACTGACGCATGCGACCGTGCTGGTCGTGGACGACGAGCCGGCGAGCCGGTTCGCGGTCGAAAGCGTGCTGAGCCGCGCGGGGCACAGGGTCCTCGCGGTCGGCAGCGGCGCCGAGGCGCTCGACGAACTCGATGTACGGCTGCGCAAGGGGAACCTGCCCGACGTAGCCCTGATCGACGTGAACCTGCCGGACATGAGCGGGTTCGAACTGTGCCGGCTGCTCAAGGAGCGGCCGCGCATGGCGGGCCTGCCGGTCGTGCACGTCTCGGCCCTCGCCGCGCCCCCGAGCGACCGCTGCCAGGCGCTCGACGCGGGCGACGAGGCCTTTCTCACGGTGCCCGCGGAGCCCGAGGAGATCGAGGCGGCGGTCCGGTCCGCGGTCCGCGCCGCCCGGCTGCGCGCCGACGACCAGGCGCTCGTACGGCGGCTGACCCTGCTGTCGGAGATGATCGTCACCATCCAGGCGGCGCGTTCCCTCCAGGAACTCGTCGACGTCGCCGCCGACGGCACCGCACGGCTCACCGGCACCCCCGCCGCCGTGTTCGTCCTCGACCGGGACGACCAGCTGTACCGCGGCCTGCCCCGGGACCGCACCGCGGTGGCGCTGCCGGGCGAGGACGCAGACCGGACGGTGGCCCGGCTGCTGCGGCGGCTCTCCCAGGGGCAGTCCGGGGTGCAGATCACCACGGTGCCCGCGCCGCTGTGGCCCACCGGGTTCTTCCGGCCCGGCGTGGAGCACGACGCCCGCCTCGCGCTGGTCCTCACCCACGAGGGCCGGGCGCCGGTCTGCCTCGCCGCCCCCACCCGCGGCCTGCGCCGGGTGGGCCCCGAGGCCGGCGCGCTGCTGGCCCAGCTCGCGCAGGCCACCGCGCTCGCCGCCGAACCGCTCCTCATGTACCAGGTCGAACGGCATGTCGCCCTCACCCTCCAGCGCAGCTTCCTGCCCACGCCGGACCGGCTGCCCGAAATCCCGGGCGTCGACGCGGTCGTACGGTACGTGCCCGCGTCCCAGGACACCGAGATCGGCGGCGACTTCTACGCCGTCCTCAAGGTCACCGGGGGAGTGCTGTTCGCGGTCGGCGACGTCGTCGGGCACTCGCTGGAGGCGGCCACCGTCATGGTGGAGATCCGGCACGCCCTGCGCGCCTACTGCGTCGACGAGAGCGACCCGGGCGTCCTCGCCGAGCGGCTGGACCGGATGCTCCAGCACTACCACCCGGAGACCACGGTCACCGTCTGCCTGGCCCTCGTCGCCCCGGACACCGGGCGCACCCTCATCGCCAACGCGGGCCACATCCCGCCCCTGATCATCCGGGACAACGGCAGCGCGGACTACGCCAAGGCGGCCGGCCCGCTGCTCGGCGTGGGCCTGTCCCATCCGGCGCCCACGGAACTGTTCCTCGAACCCACCGACCGGCTCCTCATGATCACCGACGGCCTCATCGAGACCCGGGGCACGGACATCTCCGTGTCGATGGAACACCTCCGCGCGGCCGCCTCCGGCGCGCTGCCGGGTCTGGACGCCCTGTGCGACACCCTGCTCGACTGCTTCGGTGTCGACCGGGACGACGACATCGCGATGCTGGCGCTACGGCTGGGGTGAGCCCGTGGGGAGCTAGGGTGAGCCCGTTGTTGGCTGAGAAACAGGAGCGCCTGATGCCGCAGATCACCGTCGACCACTCCCACACGATCTCCTTCGACCAGGACGGTTTCGCCCGTGCGCTGCACGAGGCGGTCGTCGAGATCGCGGCCGCGAAACCGGAGGCGTGCAAGACCCAGTTCCGCCCGAGCGAGTACACGGCCTTCGGGTACGAGGGTCTCGACGAGCTGGGACACACCGTCGTCCACGTCACCCTCGGCCTGCTCGCCGGACGCACCGAGGAGACCAAGGCCAAGCTGACCGAGAAGGTCCTGGACCTCCTCCGCGAGTACATCGACGAGGACGGCTCCGTCCTGCACGCCTCGGCCGAGGTGCGCGAACTGGACGCGTCCTACCGGAAGTTCGAGCGCTAGGTCTTGTTGTACGGCTGCTAGGACGCCAGCGCGATCAGCCGGGCGACGAGGTCGGTGAACGGCCCGTCGCCCGGCTCGTTCCGGAGGGACTCGCGCAGCAGCGCGGCCAGTTCGTCGTCGTAGGCCGCGCTCACCGCCGCCAACGCCCCGAAGTCGTGCACGAGTTGGCGTTCCAGATCGGTGCGCGGGATGCGTCGGCCGTCCAGCCAGATCAGGGCCGTCGACTCGACCAGCGATATCCAGGAGCGGATCATCAACTCCAGCCGGGCGGGCGGCTGTTCGACCTTCATGTGGGACAGGATCTGGAGATACGCGGCCTGCCGCACCCCGTCGACCAACGCGTTGGTGGTGGACGAGCCGACCGCCGGACCGCCGCGCATCAGCGCCGCGAAACCGGGCCCGTGGTCGTCCACGAAGTCGAAGAACCGGCCCATCACCCGCAGCAGCCGTCCCCCCAGCGAGCCCTCCTGGGCGACCACGAACCGCCCGGCGAGATCGTCCGAGGCGCGCTGCAACGCGGCCTCGTACAGGCTGAGTTTGCCGGGAAAGTAGTGGTAGACCAGCGGCCGGGAAATGCCCGCGGCCGCGGCTATCTCGTCGATGGAGACCTCGTCGGGCGAGCGATGGCTGAACAGGTCGAGAGCGACGCCGATCAACTGCTGTCGCCGTTCCTCGACTCCCATCCTGCGGCGAACCCCGGTAGTCATGCGAACACCTTACCGATCCGTTCCGGCCCCGAACGGACCGGACCGACAGGGTTGTTCACATCACCTCATCACAAATCCAGCACCAGACGCTCACTTCGGGCCCGTGACACGCAGATCAACATCGAGTCGGCCCGCTCGCCGTCGGTCAGCAACTCGTCCCGATGCTCCACTTCCCCTTCCAGCACCCGCTGTTGGCAGGTCCCGCAGAATCCCTGTTCGCAGGAGTAGAGGGTGTTCGGCAGCTCCGCACGGACGGCCGCGAGCACCGTGGAGTCGGCGGGCACGGTCAACGTCCGCCCGCTGCGCCGGAGTTCGACCTCGAAGGCCACGTCGCCGCGGTTGCCGTCCGGTGCGGTCCGGGGTGCGAAGCGTTCGAGGCGTACGTCCGGGAAGCGCTCCGCGACGGATGCCATCAGCCCCTCCGGCCCGCAGCAGTAGACCACCGCTTCGTCGGGTACGTCGGCCAACTCCCCGTCCAGATCGGGCAGTCCGGCCACGACGGTCACCCGGTCCGCGCCGAGTTCCTCGATCTCGGCCAGGAACGGCATCGACTCCCGCGTCCGACCGGCGTACAGCAGGCGCCAGTTGACGCCCTCGGGCAGCGCCCGCAGCATCGGCAGCACCGGGGTGATCCCGATCCCTCCGACGACGAAGACGTATGCGGGCGCCTCGACGAGCGGGAAGCGATTGCGCGGCCCCCGTACCTCCAACTCCGCGCCCACCCACACCTGTTCGTGCACCTCGCGCGACCCGCCCCGCCCGTCCCCGACCAGCCGCGTCGCGACCGTGTAGGACGAGGTGTCCGCCGGGTCCCCGCACAGCGAGTACTGCCGCACCAGCCCGGAAGGCAGCACCAGATCGATGTGCGCCCCGGGCTCCCACTGCGGCAAGTCCCTTCCCTCCAGGCGCAGTTGTACGACGCCCTCGGCCACCGTCTCCCGCGCGGCGACCCGGAGTCTCAGTGCGCGTGTGCGCGGCCGGCCGGAGATCGGCGGGTCCAGCGCGGGCAGCGGCCACAGGGGCGAGGCCCGCACCCGGCGCCGTAGCGCACGGCGGGTGAGGAGCGCGGCGCCGGCCAGGACGGCGACGGTGAGGGGCTTCGGCACTACTCCGCCCTCTTCTCGGCGGCCACCGCGGCGGGCGAGGACGCGAGGTAGGCGACGGCCTGCTCGGTGCTGCCCTCCTGCGAGGGGTGGTAGGCGCGGCTCAGGTAGCGGGGTATGGACCTGAGCATGTCCCGGGTGGCGGGCAGGGTGCCGCGTTTCCCGGCGACGTAGAAGTCCTTGAAGCTCGCGTGGGCGTCGACGAGGGTCGGGTCGTTCGCCATGAAGAAGCGGGACCCGCGCTGCCACAGGAAGATCAGGGCGGCGAACGCGGTTGCCCAGGTCCGGGCGCGCCGCCGGTAGCTGCCGTCGACGTGCGTGAAGAGGTCGAAGGCGACGGACCGGTGCTCGACCTCCTCGGCGCCGTGCCAGCGCAGCAGGTCCAGCATGGTCGGATCGGCCCCGCGCCGGTCCAACTCCTCGGCGTTCAGCACCCAGTTGCCGAGGAACGCGGTGTAGTGCTCGATCGCCGCGATGATCGCGACCCGCTCCAGCAGCCACCACCTCCGGGCCTTGCCCGGGGGCAGCGTGCGGTCGCCGAGCAGCTTCTCGAAGAACCAGTCGACCTGTGCGGTGTACGGCGTCGGGTCGAGCCCCAACTCCTTGAGGTGCGGGAGGACTTCGTCGTGCGCCTGGGAGTGCATCGCCTCCTGGCCGATGAACCCGATGACGTCCGCGCGGAGTTGCTCGTCCCGGATGAGCGGCAGCACCTGCTTGTAGACGTGCACGAACCACCGCTCACCGGCGGGCAGCAGCAGATGCAGCACGTTGATCGTGTGCGTGGTGAACGGGTCGCCGGGCACCCAGTGCAGCGGGGTGCCCTCCCAGGAGAAGGACACCTTTCGGGCCTTGAGCGGCGTGTTAGACATGGCGTCAATGTACTGACGGGTAAGTCTCTGGGGAAGCCTTGTGCGGAGACTTGTTGACGCGAATGTCAGCGAGCTGGCGATCGAGTGCCGGCTGAGGTCAGCACCCTAGGGGCGCGGGGAACTGCGCGCCCAGCCACAACGGACCCGCACCCGACGACGCACCCGCGCAGCGGAGCGCTAACGCAGGCCCGCGATCGTAGTGCCGTCGTCCAGAATCCCCTTCAACTCGGCCTGAACACCCTGCTTGGTCTTCACGGCGAGCAGTGCACCCCGAGCCGAGCCATTGACCCCGCCGGTCGCACTCACCGCCTCCGTGCCCTTACTACCCGCCGCCAACAGGTACCAGTGCCCCGCCGCCGACTTCCACAGCACCCCGGCCAGCACATGCGGATCACGCGCCCCGCACGCCGGCACCCCCTGCGCCTTCGCGGCGACCGCGCCGTACGTCCCGCCCGGTGTGCGGAACTGTGCCAGCACCCGCTCGCCGCCGCCCTGCCAGGTCTCGGCCCGGGTGCACACCCAGTCCGCCGCGCCGCTCGCGTCGGGCAGCGGCTGCTGGGCGAACTGCCAGGCGTTCACGGTCCGTACGCCGAGCGAGCGCATCGCGCCGAGGGAGCAGGCGAAGGGCGCCCAGGCGTGCTGGGCCGCAGCGCCGGACACCTCGTGGACCGAGCCGGGGCGGCCTGCGGTGAGGTGCGCCGGGACCAGTTCGCCGAGGTCGCTCATCAGGCGAGTGGTGCCGGTGTCGTCGGTCAGCTGGAGCACGTTCCACGACGTGCACGCGCCGGTCGCCTGCGCGGGGCTGGCCAGCGGCGAGGTGATCCCGTCGGTGACGGTCATGGGCAGCGCGCCGGCGTTCGGCTTCTGCAGGTCGCGCTCGGCCGCCTTCTTCACCCAAGGGGCCGTCAGATAACGGACGTTGCCGTCGGCGCGGTCCAGGACCACCGCGTCCGACTCGGACCCGGTCGCGCCGTCGACGCGCGCGAAGTCCAGCGCCGCCCCCTTGGTGCCGTCCTTCGGTTCGGCGTAACGGGCGATGCGCAGACCGTCGTAGAGGATCACCACGCGCGCGTTGTCGACCGTGCCGGCGTAGAGGAGCTGGGGCGGGCCCGCCGGGCCGCCGGAGGGGGTGCCGGGGGTGGCCGAGACCTGGACGGACTCGCCGGGGCGGGCCCAGACGGCGAGGGCGCGGCGCAGCAGGGCGGTGTCCTCGGTGAGGTCGCCGCGGGCGGGCCAGACGGAGAAGTCCTCGCGTGCGGAGGACTGCCACGCGGTGGGCGCGATCCTGATCAACTTGCCTGGATTCAGGGCGGCTTGGGACGCCGGGTTCTGCGCGTAGGCGGGTGCGGCGGCGCCGTCCGGGCCCCAGCCGCCGCCGGGCATCGCGAGCAGCGCGCCGCACACGGCGACGGCCGCCGCGGCGGCGAGCGCGGCCTTGCCGTGCTGGCGGCGGCGCATCAGGTCGGTGGGCCGCGCGTGCAGCGAACAGGGGTCGAACTCGGGGGAGTTGAGGAGTTCGTACTGCGCGGGCGTCTCGTCGGCCTCGCTCAGCGCCTCGTCCACCTCGTCGACCCCGGCCGCCGCGAGCACCCTGCGTACGTCGCCGTCGGGCAGCTTCTCCAGGCCACGCAGCACGTACACCGCGCGGGCCGGGCCGGACAGCGCCGACAGCCGCTGGTCCAGGGCGAGTTCGTCGGCGCCGCCCGAGCGCGGGAAGAGCCGTAGGCCCCGCACCTGGGGGAGCAGCGGCGGGAGCTGGGACCGCTTGGGCCATGCGCGGAACGACAGCGGGAGGCCCGCCTCCAGCGCCGTACGGACGACCCGGAGACGGACGAAGGCATAGCCGGGGTCGCCGTCGCGGCCGGTCGACTGGGCCGGGATCACGGACGCGGACGCGCGGCCTCTGGGCAGGGCGCGCTGGGTGAGGGCGTGCGCGGTCAGGACGCGCCGGTTGCGGCCGAGGCTCGGGGGGAGCACGAGATAGGCGAGCCGGACGAGCCGTGGATAGTGCTCGACGAGCGCGGCCTCGGCCTGTTCGACATCGACGACCGGGTCGGTGGGTGAAGCTGCGGGGCGCTTGGCGACATCCTGTGACTGCACGTTCAGCAAAACGAGCGAATGGTGAGTTGGTCACCGCCGCCCGGGCGGCTCAGGCCTCGGGCTCGACCAGGGCCCGCGCGTAGTTCGCCATCGACCGCTGGTAGCGCGGGAGATGGGGCGCGAGGGCGCCCAGCACGAGGGACAGGCCCTCGCGGTCGCGACCCACACTGGACAGACACAGGGCGAGGCACGCGCGGACCGCGTCGTCCAACTCGTCCGAGGGGCCGTCGAGTTCGGGCGTGAGCAGCTTGACGCCCTCCTCCGCCTGCCCGATGTTCCGCAGCGAACTGGATAGTTGGATCTTCGCCCGGCGTCCCTTGTAGCCGTCAAGCCCGCGCGCGAGCGCCTCCCGGTACAGCGGAACGGCCTGGTCGGAATGTCCGGTGGAGTCCCAGGCGCAGGCCTGTTCGAACGGCCGTAGCGGACTGCCGTCCGGCAGCTCGGCGACGAGCGCGTCGATCAGGGCACGGAACTCGGCCGCCCTCTCCTCGGGATAGTCGTCGAAGGTCGCCCAGGCGGCGGTCACGCGGTCTTCCCAGCCCTGATCCACATCTTGATCCATGGGCGTCACCTTCGCACACGCGTCCAGCCGAGGACCATGGATTTGAGCGCGGGGCCCCTCCGGGCCGTATCGGATGGGACGGCCCCTCGCCGGGGTTCGCTGCGGCATGCTTGTGTTGACCGGACGACCGGAGGAACGACAGATGAGGCTGACCCGACCGATGCTCGCGGTGGCCGGTGCCACGGCGGCGCTGGCGCTGGTGGGCTGCGGCGCCGACACCAAGGCCGCGACCATTCCGACGGCGGCCACCGGCAGCCTGGAGAGCCTGGCGGCCAAGGTGAAGTGCACGCCCGACATCCAGACCGACGCCGACGAACTCCGCCAGGCCATCTGCAAGATGAGCTACGGCAAGTTCGTCCTCGCGACCTTCGCCACCGACCGCGGCCAGCGCGAGTGGATCAACGACGCCAAGGACTACGGCGGTTTCTACCTCGTCGGCCGCAAGTGGGTCGCCGTGGGCACCGACAAGATCGTCAAGAAGCTCCAGCTGACGCTCGGCGGCGACGAGGAGATCGGCACCGACCACTCGAAGCACACCAGCTGAACTCCCGTACGGACGAACGAAAGCGGGCGGTGGGAGACTCCCACCGCCCGCTTTCGTACCACCGGGTTCTACCGGCTGGCTGCGCTCACTAGCACTTCTTGCCGGTGTTGATGCAGTTGGCGATCGTCGCCGCCAGGTTGTTCTTGGTGACGCTGATGAAGTCGTCGTGGTCGGTCGAAGCCTTGTGCAGCTGCTCCGGGAAACCGTCCACGGCGTAGGCGTTCTTCACCGTGCCGTCCGCCTGGATGGTGGGCGGCGTGATCTTGTAGACCAGGCGCATCGTCAGCTGCGGGATGGCCTTGAAGCCGTTCCCGCAGACACCGCTCGCCGGGTCCGCGAAGGCCACGTGCGTACGGTGGTTGGCGCTGTCGATGTTCACGCCGTCCCAGCAGCTCTGGAACGCGAAGGTGCGGACCACGTTGCTGCCCTGCGGGCAGATCGGGTACTGCTCCGTCAGCTGGACCTTGTTCTCGAAGCCGGTGCAGCTCCAGTGCGCGTTGGCGTTCGCCAGACCGTTGGTGAGGGTCTTGGCGTCACCGGTGATGATGCGCAGGAACTGCGGCATCGCGACGACCTTGCTGGCCGGCGAACCGACGTACTTGATCTGCGCCGACTGCGGGGTCAGGATCTTGCCGACGTTGCCTTCCTTGCCACCGCCGAGCGCGTTCGCGTCGAACTCCTGCGAGCCGTCCTGCACACGCACGACCGGCCAGTAGTACGCCGAGAGGTCACTCTGGTTCTGGCAGCTGGAGGGGGCGGCCAGCAGCGAGTCGTTCGTGGAGAACGCGTTGACCTTCTGGTTGCCGACGTAGTCGTGCTCGTGGTGCGCGCCGTTGGTCACGCCGGGCGCCACGATGACGTTGTCGGTGTTGTGGTTCTTGTTCGCGTTGACACCGCACCTGGTGGTGAACGAACCGGTCGAAGCCTGGCCGCTGTTCTGCGGCTTCGCCAGCACGTTGTTCGCCACCTTCGTGATGTCCACGAAGTCGGCCGCCGTCGGGCCGTTGCCGGCCTGGCCGCCGTTGTTGGCGGGGGGCGCCGCGGAGGCGCTGGCACTCGCGCTCGGCGCCGCGGTGTTCTGACCGCCGTTGTTCTGGCCGCCGTTGTTGTTCTTGCCCCCGCCGTTGTTCTTGCCGCCGCCCGCCGTGGTGGTGTTGGTGGCGTTCTGCGTCGTACAGGCGGCGAGCTGCTTCAGCGCTGTCGCGTTGACGGTGCCGCCCACTCGCTGGATGTCGATGCGAATGCGGTCGATCGTCGCGGCCCGCTTCTCCTTGAGGGGGCCGACGATCGCGTTCTGCACGAAGCTCGCGTCATTCGCCTGGGCCTGACGCGTCGAGGCGAGCCGGGCGTAGGCCTCGGTGATCTGCTTGTCGAGGTTCGCCAGCTCGGTGGCGACACCCTGACGAGCCTTCTGCGGCACGTTCGTCAGCTGCTGGCCGACGTCCGGGCAGGCGATCGTGGCGACCTGCGCCGCGGCGGCCGCGGCCTTGGTCTGGTTCTGCCCCGACGAGTTGGACTCGTGCGCCGAAGCGTTCATCTGTGCCCAGAGCAGCCCGCCCCCACCGAGCGCTAGGGCAGCCGATGCGGCAATGGCCTTGGTGGCCAGCGGCGTACGGCGTTTACGATCATTGCGTCCCATGGAACTCCTCTGACTTCCTTGCGGGGCAGCGAGGCGCCCGACAGGAGTGAAGCGGCGCCCTTTGATACGCAGGGGGTCCCAGGAGTGTTCAGCCGTCTCAGAAACTGATGAGAGATTCTTGGGTAAGTCCCCTCCCAACTGCCCTTTAAACACCAGCAGTTGTGATCGACTCACAGGTAGTGCTCAGCGTCCCTGGTCCAAATAGGCCAATACCGCCAGCACGCGTCGATTGTCATCGTCCGAGACTTCCAGCCCCAGTTTGGCGAAAATATTGGACGTGTGCTTCCCGATTGCCCGTTCCGTGACGACGAGTTGTCCCGCGATCGCCGCGTTCGACCGCCCCTGCGCCATCAGTTCCAGCACCTCGACCTCCCGCGGCGTCAACCGCCCCAGCGGCCGGTCGTCGGCGGCCCGCCGCGCCAGCAACTGCTGGATGACCTGCGGATCCATCACCGTCCCACCCCCTGCCACCCTCCGCACGGCATCCACGAACTGCTCGGCGTCGAACACCCGGTCCTTCAGCAGATAGCCCACCCCGCCGGTCCCGTCGGCGAGCAACTCCCGCGCGTACAACTGCTCCACGTGCTGCGACAGCACCAGCACCGGCAACCCCGGCCGCTCCCGTCGCGCCCGCAACGCGCACTGCAGCCCCTCGTCGGTGTGCGTGGGCGGCAGCCGTACGTCGACCACGGCGACGTCGGGCGCCGACTCGGCCAGCGCCTTGGTGAGTTCGGGCCCGCTCTCCACCGCCGCGACGATCTCGAAGTCGTAGGCCTCCAACAGCCGCACCAGCCCGTCCCGCAGCAGGAACAGGTCTTCGGCTAGGACAACACGCACGGAATCTCCATGGTCACCATGGTGGGACCGCCCGCGGGACTGCTGACGGCCAGGACGCCGTCGAATGTACCCAGCCGCCGCTCGACCCCGGAGAGCCCCGACCCGCCCCCGACCACCGCGCCACCCCGCCCGTTGTCGGTGACGGAGACCCTCAACGCCCCTTCCGCATACCGCATGTCGACCCAGATCCGGTCGGCACCGGAGTGCTTCACGGCGTTGGTGAGCACCTCACTCACGGCGAAATAAGCGGCCGACTCGACCGGCGCGTCGGCCCGCCCACCCCCGAGCTCCGCCGACACCTCGGTCGGCACCGGCATCCGCAACGCCAACGCCCGTACGGCATCCCCGAGTCCACGCTCCGCCAGCACCGGCGGATGAATCCCCCGAACGAGATCACGCAGCTCGTCGAGGGCCTCGACGGAGGACTGCCGGGCCCGGGCGAGCAACTCCCTTGCCTTGGCAGGGTTCTTCTCCACCAGCGCCTCGATGGTCCCGAGATCCATCCCCATGGCGACCAGCCGGGCCTGCGCCCCGTCATGCAGATCCCGCTCGATCCGCCGCAACTCGGCAGCCGAACCGTCCACCGCATCCCGCCGCGTCTCCGTCAACACCCGTACCCGCTCGGCGAGTTCACCCTGCCCCGGGGCAAGGAGGGAACGCGTCAGCAGAAAGTGAACGCGGAGGAGGGGAAGGGTGAGAAAGAGGGAAGCGACGAGAATCCCGACCCCCAGAAGCCCCGCGAGCAGCGCACTGCCCTGCCCACCCACCGGCACGAACCCGTACCACCACCCCACATACGTTCCGTCCGTGAACACCCGCCACAACCCGAACGCCAACGCGAACCCCTCCAGCGGATAGAACACCAGAGCCGCAGGCACCAACGCGGTGACGAACCCGGCGACCATGTCGACAGGCAGCCACCGCAGATCCCGCCAGGTGGCGGGGTCACGGAGCATGCGGATGGTCCGGGTCCAGGGGAGCGCATCGGTGGGGATGGAGCGGTACGTCGTCGGAATACGCACCTCGCACCATTGCGCGCCGAGCAGCCGCCGCAGGTTCGCATGGGCGCGCACAGCACTGAGCACCCAGGGCGTGGTGAACAGCCCGACACCGAGCGGGACGGCCACAAGAGACACGACGGTCAGCACAAGGAGGACGAGCGACCCGGAGAGGGAGATGAGAGCGAGCCCAAGAGCACGCACCCCCGCCACGAGAACGCCCCGGGCCCGCCCACTCTCGCTTTTCGTGTCCATGAGCCCAGTCTCACGGAACAGCCAGGCCAGGTCACGGGGCCGGGCCACCGTGGTGGGGGTGTCGCTGGCAACACCGGCTGGCTTAGGTCCTTTAGGGGCGCGGGGAACTGCGCGACCAGCCCCAACGCGCCCGCAGACAACAAATCACCCCTCCAACGGCACCCCCAGCACCTTCGCCTCAACAACAGGGTCAAGCCCCGCCCCCGGCCGATCCCCCCGCTGCGGCGCGGAACCCCCGATCCCCTGCAACCAACTCCACGTATCGGCCACCGTCTCGTCGACAGAACGACAGCTCAGCCCGGTCGCAAGCGCCCGAGACACATCAGCCCGGTGGAGCGCGTCGTGCCCGTCACTACCCTCCGGCACCCACACCGGCAACTGAGTCCACGGCTCGATACCGGCCCCGAGCACGACTTCCGGCGAGGTCCAACGCAGCTCAGCCCCTCCACCGGTAACCCGCACACACGCGTCCAGGAGCGACCCCATCGTCGCGTGCCCCTGCGCGGAGATCAGGTTGTACGCCCCGCTCAACTCCCGCTCCACGGAACCCAGCAACCACTCCGCCAGATCCCGCACATCGACATACTGAAGCGCCAGATCCCGAGGCCCGGGCGCCAGCACCGGCCCGCCCCGCGCAACCCGCCCCAGCCACCACGGCAACCGCCCGATGTTCTCGTACGGCCCGAGAATGAGCCCGGCCCGGGCGAACACCGACCGCTCCGCCCCGAACGCCGCGAGCGCGGCCAGCTCCCCGCCCCGCTTGTCCCGCGCGTAATCGGTCTTGTCGGCGGAGGCCGAGGCCCCCTCGACGAGCGGCGCGTCCTCCCCGTACCCGGCAGGCGGCGCCCACGCGTACACGGAGCAGCTCGACACATACACGTACCGGCCCACCCGGTCGGCCAGCAGCCGCGCCGCGTCGTCGACCGCGCGCGGCGCCGCCGACCAGGTGTCGACCACGGCGTCCCACTCGCCCGAGGCCAACGCGGCGAGCCCACCAGGCGCGGTGCGGTCACCCCGCAACGCCCTTACCCCGGAAGGGGGTTCGTGGCGTCCCCGGTTGAGGACGGTCACCTCCCAGCCCCGGCCGAGGGCCGCCTCCACGACGGCCCGCCCCGCGAACTCCGTACCGCCCAGCACCAGAAGTCTCATACCGCCGACTCTGCCCGCGGGGCTCACGGAACGGAACACGGATCTGCCGTCAGCAGAAGCTCAGCCGGCCACCAGCCGGCTGATGATCAACGCGCGGTCGGCGGCGTGTACTTGTACCCGACCCTCCGCACGGTCTGGATCGCCTTGCGGTGCTCGACGCCCAGCTTGCGGCGCAGCCGCGCGATGTGGACGTCGACGGTACGGCCGTCGCCCACATGCCCGTACCCCCACACCGTGGTGACCAACTGGTCGCGCGTGTGCACCCGGTTGGGGTGCGCCACCAAGTGCGCGAGGAGTTCGAACTCCAGGTACGTCAGGTCGAGTTCCGCGCCGTTCAGCTGGGCGGTGCGCTGCACGGTGTCGATGCGGACGAGCGGTTCGGCCTCGGCGGGGAGGGGCGGGACCGGGTCGGTCCGGGTGAGGTGCGGGCTGTCGGCCGGGATGAGGACGAGGTACCCGACCATCGGCGGCTGCCCCGGCAGCGTGGGCAGCGTGTGCGGAGGCGCGGGCAGCCAGGTGGCGCCCGGAGGCAGGAACTCCGCGACGTCGATCACCTCGTCCCGGTCCACGGCGCGCAGATGGTGCCGTGGGGCGTTCGGGGTGGGGGTGTCGAGCGGGGCGGAGGGGAGAGCGGGGAGGGAATGGATGATCGCCATGAGAAGTCAGCTCTTTCGCGCGAGAGGTTCGTCGAGGGGACGTACGTCGAGTCGCGCAGGCCGGAGGCCGAGGGTGTTTCGGCTTTAGAGGGCCGGCGCGTTCATCGCGCGACAACACACCCGGTCGAAGTCATGGTGCTGACGGGAAGGCCAGAAGGGCTCAAGGTCATGGCGACCCGTCGCTCCGCACTTCTGGTAGTTGCCCATGCGCCCATTGAAGCAGACACACGCCCGCAACAGGACCCTCCTCTCACAGCTTGGACGCTTCCTTGGCGTGAAGCCGACGCCCGGCTCCTCAGCCCACCAGCCGTCTGTGCCAGGTCAGCGGTACGACGTCGATCGCCTTGTCCGGATCGCCGTCCCAGCCGGCGGACAGCCCGGCTCCACGCAGCGCGGCCAGCACCTCGTGCCCGACGGCCGCGGTGGTCTCGGCCGAGCCGTCGAACCCGCCGTAGTGCAGCGCGAGGCCGTATCCCTCGGCGGCGTGCTCGGTGACCTGCTCGTGGAAGAAGACGAAGCCGCGGGCGTCCTCCCGCTCGGCGCCTATCTCCGCGAGGCCGCAGCCCCGGCAGCAGGCGAAGTTCTCCCGGGCCGTGATGCCGCTCGCGTCCAGCGTCTCGAAGGCGCGGCTGATCCGGTCCGGGTCGGTGACGTCCGCCCAGTCCGCCTGCTCGGCCACCCGCTCCAGCCACAACCGGTCCACCAGCAGGGCGGCCTGGGCACGCGACACCGGCCGCTCGTCGCCGTCGACCAGCCACTCCTCGGCGATCTCGGTCAGCACCTTCCGGTCGTCGTAGCCGCAGCGCAGCCGGACCCGGACCCGCTCCTCGACCTTCTCCCGCACCTCGTCCGGCATCTCGGGAACCTCCTCCTGAGGCCCCAGGTCGACCGGCTCCCACGCGACGCCCGCGTCCCACCCGGCCGTCTGCCGTGCCCAGCCGGTCAGGAGATCCGCCACCCGGTCCGCGCCGTCCAGGTTCGTACCGTAGAACTCGTTCCCGCTCAGCCGGTGTTCCAGCCGGAAGTCCCCGCCCTCCTCGTGCCACACCTGCGCGAACACGTCCGGGAGGTCCGGTATCCGCTGCACGACCAGGAAACGGTCGCCGGCGCCGCCGGTCCGCGCCACCAGCCCCCGCAGCCGTAGCGCCGAAATGCGGCTGTGCGTCCGCCCGTTCTCCGTCTCGACCTTGATGGCGAGACCCCCGTCGATCTTCATGTTCCCACGATGGCACGCGCCACTGACAACGCGAAGAGGCGCCCACCACGACGGTGGACGCCTCTCCCTACGAGCGGGGCGGATCAGACCTGGCCGGCCTTCTCCAGCGCGGCGCAGCAGGTGTCGACGATCAGCCGGGTCACCAGGTACGGGTCGACGTTCGCGTTCGGACGGCGGTCCTCGATGTAGCCCTTGCCGTCCTTCTCGACCTGCCACGGGATACGGACCGAGGCACCGCGGTTGGAGACGCCGTAGGAGTACTCGTTCCACGGGGCGGTCTCGTGCAGGCCCGTCAGGCGGTCGTCGATGCCGGCGCCGTAGTGCTTGACGTGGTCGAGGGGCTTGGAGCCCTCGCCGAGGGACTCGCACGCGGTGATGATCGCGTCGTAGCCCTCGCGCATCGCCTTGGTGGAGAAGTTGGTGTGCGCGCCCGCGCCGTTCCAGTCGCCCTTGACCGGCTTGGGGTCGAGGGTCGCGGAGATGCCGAAGTCCTCGGCGGTGCGGTAGAGCAGCCAGCGGGCGATCCACAGGTGGTCGGAGACCTCCAGCGGAGAGACCGGGCCGACCTGGAACTCCCACTGGCCGGGCATGACCTCGGCGTTGATGCCGGAGATCGCGAGACCGGCCTTCAGGCAGTTCTCCAGGTGGGCCTCGACGATCTCGCGGCCGAAGATCTCATCGGCGCCGACACCGCAGTAGTAGCCGCCCTGGGGGGCCGGGAAGCCGCCCTCGGGGAAGCCGAGCGGACGGGCGCCGTCGAAGAAGGTGTACTCCTGCTCGATGCCGAAGATCGGCTCCTGCGCGGCGTACTTCTCGGAGACCTCGACGAGCGCGGCACGCGTGTTGGACTCGTGCGGCGTCATGTCGATCTCCAGGACCTCGCACATGACGAGGATGTCGTCGCCGCCGCGGATCGGGTCCGGGAAGCTGGCGACCGGCTTGAGCACGCGGTCCGAGGAGTGCCCCTCGGCCTGGTTCGTGGACGACCCGTCGAAGCCCCAGATCGGGAGCTCGGCGCCCTTGGCGTCGTCGGCCAGAATCTTCGTCTTGGAACGGAGCTTGGCCGTCGGCTGGGTGCCGTCGATCCAGATGTACTCAGCCTTGAAGGTCACGGGCCACATCCTTCGGGGTGGGTCATTCGTCGCACTTGCGGGTGCTGCGGCGCAGCGGCACTGGAGCGCCGCGATTCATGCCGCGCAGCCTGTCAACATGCGATTTCCCGATCATTGCCCAAGTGTGAACCCCGTGTTACCTGGTGGCGCTGTGTCGCGGTTCACGTGCGCTGCGCACGGCGCACCCTGAGACCGCTGTGAACCCGCTGTTCGCAGTCGCAGACGGGGGCCGCCGTACGGCTCGTATGCGATGGGGTTAGCTCTCGGCGGCGGCCTCGCGGACCCCGGCCAGGAAGCTGCGGATCGCCGCCAACTCCCGGTCGTCGTAGCCCTGGAGCAGTTCTACGGCGCTCCCGATGAGCGGACCGAAGAAGTCCTGCCCGAGTGCGACCGCCCGCTGGTCCACTTCGACCACGGCTTTGCGCCGGTCCCCCTCGCCCCGCACCCGCCGCACGTGCCCGGCCCGCTCCAGCCGGTCGACCAGGGCGGTGGTGCCCGCCGAGTTGAGCCCGAGCGCGCCGCCGAGCCGCCCGGTCGTCATCTCCTCGCCGGCCCGGGCCGCGTCCATGAGGGCGATCAGGGCGCGTACGTCTGTGGGGTGCATGCCGTTCTGGTTCGCGAACCGGGCGCTGTGCAGGCCGAGTTCGACCGCGACGGCCCAGGGACAATGAAGGGGAGGGAGAGGTGAGCGGCATGGGAATCCGCGGCCCGTACGACCCCGACCGCTTCGGGTCCGCCTACGACAAGGTCATGGCGAAGTGGCCCGAGGACCGGGAGGCGGTGACCGTCCCGACGCCGTTCGGGGAGACCTACGTGAATGTGTGCGGACCCGCCGACGGCCGCCCGCTCGTGCTGCTGCCGGGCGGCGGGGGAGCGACCTCGGCGTCCTGGTACGCCCAGGCCGCCGACCTCGCCCGCACCCACCGCGTCCACGCCGTCGACCTGATCGGCGCCCCGGGCCGCAGCGTTCCGGTGGTCGGCCGGAGGCCGCGCACGGTGGCCGATCTGGTGGACTGGCTGGACGCGGTGCTCGACGGGCTGGGGGCGTCGGTCGTGGACCTCGGCGGCCATTCCTACGGCGGCTGGATCGCGCTGCACTACGCACTGCGCGCGCCTGCCCGCGTACGCCGTCTGTTCCTCCTCGACCCGACCCAGTGCTTCGCCGGGTTCGAGACGGCGTACCTGCTGCACGCACTGCCGATGCTGCTCCGGCCCACTCCGCGCCGCGTCCGCGCGTTCCTGGAGTGGGAGACCGGGGGAGTGCCGCTGGACCCCGACTGGCTCCGCCTCCAGGAGGCGGGCGCGGGGTTCCCGTCCGCGAGACCGGTGACCGGTCCCCGTCCGGCGCCCGAGGCGCTGCGCGGGCTGAACGCGTCGGTCCTGCTGCTTCTGGCCGGAAGCAGCAGGACCTGTGACACGCACCTGGTGGCGGCCCGGGCGGGCGGTCTGCTGCCGCGCGTCGAGACGGACATCCTCGCGGACGTCTCGCATCACGCGCTGCCGCATGCCGCGCCGGAGCGACTGGGCCGTCACCTCACCGGTTTTCTGGGACCTTGAGCGTCACCCCACCTTCTGGATCAGAGCGCGGCGGATGAGGAACTTGCCGGGCTCACGGACCTGTTCGAACGCGGCGTTGTTCAGCAGGACACAGCTGCCGGAGACCGACGTCACCTTCACCGTCGTGGACTTGTTGTTGTCCAGGTTGGTGACCTTCAGCGTCGTACCCGCCGGGAACTGGTTGCTCGACGCGGCGGGCGCACCGGCCTCGCCGGAGAGCGTGACGGTCGAGCCGTTGCACACCTGGCTGCCCGCGGCGGCGTTGCCGCCACCGGTGTTGCCCGCCGCCGGAGGGGTCGCGGCAGGGGTGGTCTTGGTGCCCGCGGGCGCCGACTGCGCCGGCTGTGCGACCTGGGAGTCCTGAGCCGACTCCCCAACCGCACAACCGGACGCCTTCTGCTGCACCTTGATCTGCGCGATGACCGCTTCGCGGTTGGCGATCCGCGCGCTCGACTGGGCGTCGGGCGCGGCGCGTTGACCGTCGATGAACTTCTGGTTGTTGCCGAGCGCGGTGGCGAGCCCCTGGCAGACCGTCGAGTTCGCGGCGGACAGCGTCTTGGCGTTCTGCGCCGTCGACTGCGACGCGTTCGACGTGGTGGCCAGCGCGAAGGCCCCGCCGCCCGCGACCGCCGCGGCGGTGACCAGCAGCGCCAGCTTCTTCTTC
Source organism: Streptomyces sp. NPDC048504 (assembly GCF_043200035.1). Taxonomy (NCBI): domain Bacteria; kingdom Bacillati; phylum Actinomycetota; class Actinomycetes; order Kitasatosporales; family Streptomycetaceae; genus Streptomyces; species Streptomyces sp. NPDC048504. Next base: position 14,686 of record NZ_JBICXA010000009.1, on the reverse strand, counting down.
GTACTGGCAGTTCTCCTGCGCGACATGCGCGTCTCCTGTGGGGTAGGGGAGCGTACGCCGCTATGTACGGGATACCGAACGATGTAACTCAGCGGACACACGAGTCGCATAAGTGACGTGCGTCACAAGGGGATTGGGGCTCAGCGCACCCGATCCCGGTCGGCCAGGAACGACCCGACGGTGCGCATGCGCACCGTCGGCCGGCAGCCGCGTGCGCAACTCCCGGGTGCCGGCGACGAATTGGGGCGCGCTCGACCCCGTACAGGTGGTGCCGCCGCAGCCCCGCCGAAATGAACGGACATCGGCCACATGACCTACCCCTGGGTCGACCCCGGCTGCCGTGACAGCGCGTCCCGTACGGCCTCGTCACTGCGGGCGACCACCGCCGTACCGTCCTCCGCCGTGATGATCGGCCGCTGGATCAGCTTCGGATGCGCGGCGAGCGCCGCCACCCACCGCTCCCGCGAACTCGCGTCCCGCGCCCACGACTTGAGCCCCAATTCCTTGGCCACGGCCTCCTGGGTGCGCGTGATGTCCCACGGTTCGAGCCCGAGCCGCTCCAGTACGTCCCTGATCTCGGCCTCGCTCGGCACGTCCTCCAGATAGCGGCGGACGGTGTACTCGGCCCCTTCGGCGTCGAGCAGACTCACGGCGCTGCGGCACTTGGAACAGGCCGGGTTGATCCAGATCTCCATGGTGTTCACGTTAGGCGAGAGGTGCCCGGTCCGGCCCGGTGGGCGGCTTGGTGGCGCGGACGAGCGCGGAATGCATGCCGTCGGCGACGGGGTGGGTGGGCGTGATCCCGACATCCGTGAACCCGGCCGCTTCGAGACCCTCCCGGTACTCCGTGAAGGACAGGGCCCCGGCGATGCAGCCGACGTAGTCACCGCGTTCGGCGCGCTGCCCGGAGGTGAGGCTGTCGTCGGCGACGACGTCCGAGACGCCGAGACGCCCGCCGGGCTTCAGGACGCGGAAGGTCTCGGCGAAGACGGCCGGCTTGTCGACGGACAGGTTGATCACGCAGTTGGAGATCACGACGTCGACAGTGTCCGCCGGGAGGGGGATCGCCTCGATGGCGCCCTTGAGGAACTCGACGTTGGTCGCGCCCGCCTTCTCGGCGTTGGCCAGGGCGAGTTGGAGCATCTCGTCGGTCATGTCGAGCCCGTACGCCCGGCCGGTGGGGCCCACGCGGCGCGCGGAGAGCAGGACGTCGATGCCGCCGCCGGAGCCGAGGTCGAGGACGCGGTCGCCCTCCCGGAGTTCGGCGACGGCGGTGGGGTTGCCGCAGCCGAGGGAGGCGGCCACGGCTTCGGCGGGCAGGGTGCCGCGTTCGTCGGCGGTGTAGAGGGCGGAACCGAAGATGTCGTCGTCGAAGGTGTCGTCGGTCCCGGCCGGCTGCGGCCCGCAACATCCGGTGCCGCCCTCGGTGACCTGGACGGCCGCGGCGGCGTAGCGACGGCGGACGACTTCGCGCAGGTCGGTGGAGTGCTCGCTCATGTCTGCCTCCTGTATTGATGTTCTTCGATGCAACGTTGCGCCCTGGATCGAAGAATGTCAACATAGAAGAATGTCGAAACAAGTGCTTCAGGTGATCGGTCAGGACGGGGACCCGGCCGGTTCCTGCTGCGGCGGACTGGCGTCCGCACCGCTGGACGACGAGCGCGCGACGGAACTGGCCAAGATGTTCAAGGCCCTCGGGGACCCGGTCCGCCTACGGCTCATGTCGATGATCGCCTCGCGCGGTCAGGGCGGCGAGGTGTGCGTGTGCGAGCTGACGCCCGCCTTCGACCTGGCCCAGCCGACGATCTCCCACCACCTCAAACTCCTGCGCCAGGCCGGTCTGATCGACTGCGAGCGTCGCGGCACGTGGGTGTACTACTGGGTGCTTCCCGACGTCCTGGACCGCCTCGCCGGATTCCTGGTCATCCCGCGGACCGTCGCGGCGCCGGCGTGAGCGTCCCCCTCGGCCGCCGCGCCGCCGCGGAGGCGCTCGGCACCGGACTGCTGGTCGCCGTCGTGGTCGGCTCCGGCATCCAGGCCACCGAGCTGACGCACGACGTCGGCCTGCGACTGCTGGCCAACTCCCTCGCCACCGTCCTCGGCCTGGGCACGCTGATCACCCTGCTCGGGCCGGTCTCCGGCGCGCACTTCAACCCGGCCGTCACCCTTGCGGCCTGGCTCACGGGCCGCCGTACCGGCACCGGACCCTCGCTGCGGGATGTCGCCGTGTACGTGCCCGCGCAGGTGGCCGGGGCGATCGGCGGCGCGGTCGTGGCCGACGCCATGTTCGCGAAGCCGCTGCTGAAGTTCTCCACCCACGACCGGTTCGCCGGACACCTGTGGCTGGGCGAGGTCGTCGCCACGGCGGGGCTGATCCTCCTCGTCCTCGGACTGGAACGCACCGGCCGCCCCCACCTGGCCCCGGCAGCCGTCGCCTCCTACATCGGCGCGGCCTACTGGTTCACGTCCTCGACCTCGTTCGCGAACCCCGCGGTGACCGTTGGCCGCGCCTTCTCCGACACCTTCTCCGGGATCGCCCCCACGTCCGTCCTCCCGTTCATCGCGGCCCAACTGGCGGGCGCGGCCCTCGGACTGACCACCGCGACGCTGCTCTACGGCCGTCCCGCACCGGTCGACGACACGGCCGCGGTCCCGCAACTCGCCCCTTCCTGACCGCCCTCCGCAGACAAGGACTCCCTCCGTGCCACCACCTGCCGCCCCACGCCCGTCCGTCCTGTTCGTCTGTGTCCACAACGCCGGCCGCTCACAGATGGCCGCCGCCTTCCTCACGCACCTCGCGGGCCCGCGCGTCGAGGTCCGTTCCGCCGGATCCGCCCCTGCCGACCAGGTGAACCCCGCGGTTGTCGAGGCGATGGCCGAGGTCGGAATCGACATCGCCGCCGAGACTCCCAAGATCCTCACCACCGAGGCCGTACAGACATCCGACGTGGTGATCACCATGGGGTGCGGTGACACCTGCCCGGTCTTCCCCGGCAAGACCTATCTCGACTGGCAGCTCGACGACCCCGCAGGGCAGGGCGTCGAGGCCGTACGGCCGATCCGGGACGCGATCGAGCGCCGTGTCCGGGGGCTGATCGCGGACGTACTGCCGGCCTGAGGGCCGCTCTGTTCGAATTTGATGCCGCCTCACGCATACCTCCCGGAGCTTGCGTGACACGGTGACAACATCCTTTCCCACCTGGGGATTTGGTGGGCTGTCGGGGTTCGCCTGTTGTCAGTGGCGGGCAGTAAACTGGGAGCAGTGTTCGAGGGTGTCGCCGGGCGGTCCGGACGGCGCCCTGACCGCGACAGGAGGATGTCCGTGCCCGCTGCCGCACTGAAGCCGAAGCCGTTGCCGACCCAGTCCACCGCGAAGCGTTCCGTCCAACTCGACCTGCCCTACGTGCCCGTGGAGAAGCGCCCGCTGCCGCCCGGACGCCCGCGGGACTGGTACGTCACGCACAACCGCCGCCTCAAGGCGATGCGGCTGGCCATCGCCCTGCTCGACTCGGGCGTGTACGTCCCGAACCAGGCGCGCAACGAGACGATCCGCAGCACGGCCGAACTGATCGGCGTCCACGCGCCGTCGGACACGACGTGTCACATGGTGCGGGCGCTGATGCGGTACTCGCGCTGAGGGGTGGCGCCGGGTGCCGTGTGTCTTTTCGGCGCCCGGCGCCGGTGCGAGGGTCCCTGGGGGCTGCCGCCCCCAGACCCCCGCTTCGGCCTGAACGGCCTCGTCCTCAAGCGCCGGACGGGCTGGATGATGCCGGCCGGTGCCCAAAACGCCGGACGGCTGATGGTTCCGGCCCCCGATATCGGCCCCCCTACACCGACAACTCCCGTTCCACCGGCGTCCGGAACCGCGGTGTCACCCGGGTCGCCCCCACCCACCCCCGCAACCGCTCCGCCGCCTCCCCGATCGCGGCCTCCGCCTCCCGCCCGACGTCCGTCCGGTCGAGTACGCGCCACACGATCTCCCCGTCCGGACGCTGGGCCCAGCCCCCCACCACCCGCCCGTCCCACCACACCGTCGGCCCCACGTTGCCGCTGTAGTCGAACAGCGCGGGGCGCAGCTCCGGTGCCAGATACCAGTCCCGGTGCTGCCAGCCCATCGCCGTCGGATCGAGGGCGGGCAGCAGGGCCGCCCACGGCTCCGCGGGACCGGCCAGTGGAGCGAGGTCGCCCGCGGCGACGTACCCCACCCCCTCGTCCAGGGACACCGGCTCCGCGCCGATCGCCGCGAGCGCCCGGCGGACCTCCGTCACCCGCCAGCCCGTCCACCACTTCAGGTCGGCCTCGGTGGCGGGGCCGCATGCCGCGAGCCAGCGCCGCAGCAGGGTCGACTGGGCCTCGGCCACGTCGAGTTCGGCATGTTCCGGCGCCACCGCCCAGCGCAGCTGGCTCGACGTCCAGCCGCCGAGCGGACGGCCCCGTACGACCTTCCCCTCGACCCCCAGCACCCTCAGCAGCCGGGTCGACAAGGTGTGGACGCCCTGGTAGCTCTTCCCGGCGGCGTACACCCACTGTTCCCTCAGCCTCGGCTCGTCCTCCGCGAGTTCGGCCGCCGTCGCCTGCCCGCGCCGGGCCAGTGCGGCGAGCGCCGCCTCCTCGACCTCCTTCAGCCAGACCGCGTCCGGCGCCCCCGCCTTCGCCATGTCCTTGACCAGGGAGGCCCGTTCACGTGCGGCCACGACGATCCCGGTCGAGGCGTGGACGACGGCGGTCAGCTCGGCGGGGAACACGAACACCGTGTGCCGCATGCCGTGCATACGGAGCAGGGTGCGGTCCTCGTACAGGGCGCGGGTGGTCTCCGGGACGGTGAGGGAAGGGTCGGCGAGGCGGGCGCCCACCGCCAGGTACACCGTCGCGGGGTCCGTGCCGTGCAGGGCGACGAGGGAGTCGGCGACGGCCTCGGGGGTGGCCGCGCGGGTGCTGGGGGTGAGGCGGTGGCGGAGGGCAAGGCGGGCCCGGCGCTCGGGGGTGGTGATGTGACGGGGGGTGCGACTCATCTCGACCTCGCCTCGAAGACGTCCACTTCTCGACCGACAGTAAGCGTTCACCCGATCGACGTCCCCGAAATGCACCCCCGTACCGACCCGGTTTCACTGCGAAGCAACAGGCGGTGCCATCCCAGAAGGCGGCGGCATGCAAAGACACGGCACATGACCACCCCGGCCGACCGAGCGGAGCGAGGCCGCGCCGCGCGCAAACGCGTTGCCCGTTCCGCCCACGCCGGCTGGATCCCCGCCGTGGACCGCCCGGACCCCGTAGCCGTACTCGAACGGCAGGGGAGGGACAGACTCTCGGAACTCCTCCCGATCCGGTACGGCCGCATGGCCGCCTCCCCCTTCGCGTTCCTGCGCGGCTCGGCCGCCGTGATGGCCGCCGACCTGGCGTCCCAGCCGCACACCGGCCTCACCGTCCAGCTCTGCGGCGACGCGCACCTCCTCAACTTCGGCCTGTACGCCTCCCCGGAACGCTCCCTGCTCTTCGACCTCAACGACTTCGACGAGACGTTCCCGGGCCCGTTCGAGTGGGACGTGAAGCGCCTCGCCGCAAGCGTGGCCGTCGCCGGCCGCGAGAACGGCCACAGCGACACGAAGGCCCACCGCGCCGCGCTGGAGGCGACAGCCGCGTACCGTACGGCCCTCCGCGGCCTGGCCCGCAAGGGCGAACTGGCCGTCTGGTACGAGCGGATCGACGCCGACAGCCTGCTGCCGCTGGTGCGCTCCAGCCGCCATCGCCACCGGGTGGAGTCCAGCCTCACCCGGGCCCGCCGCCGCACCAGCCTGCACGCCGTGGGCAAACTGACCGAGACCGTCGACGGCCGCCGCCGTATCGTCCACGACCCGCCGCTCCTGGAACCGGCCGGCGCCGCCGACATGGCCTCCCTGCGCAAGATCTTCAGCGACTACCGTTCCACGCTCTCCGAGGAACGCCGCCTCCTCCTCGACCGCTACCGCTTCGTCGACGCGGCCCGCAAGGTCGTCGGCGTCGGCAGCGTGGGCACCCGCTGCTTCATCGTGCTGCTCGCAGGGCGCGACCAGGACGACCCGCTGTTCCTGCAGATCAAGGAGGCGCGGAAGTCCGTACTGGAAGAGCACCTGCCGAACGGCCCCTACGTCCACCCCGGCCACCGGGTCGTAGCGGGCCAGCGCCTCCTCCAGGCGGCCAGCGACATCTTCCTCGGCTGGATGACGGGACCGCAGGGCCGCGCCTTCTACTGGCGCCAGCTCCGCGACATGAAGGGCTCCGCCGACGTCGTCGGCATGGGCCCGGGGGCCCTCACGGCCTACGCCCGCCTCTGCGGCACCGCCCTCGCCCGAGCCCACGCCCGCTCCGGCGACCGCGTCGCCATCGCCGCCTACCTGGGCAGCACCGACACCTTCGAACGCGCCGTGGCGGACTTCGCCCTGTCCTACGCCACCCAGACGACCGCCGACCACGCCGCTCTCGGCGCGGCCGTGGCGGCAGGCGTGGTCTCGGCGGCACCGGGCATCTGACCGCCCGTAGAAAAAGAAGATGCACACCGAGTGACCGACTCCCTACGCTGGAGACGCATTGCGGAGCAGGTCACCACCGTTTCACGCAGGGCCGGCGTCACCCTGCGGAGTCGGCGCTAGTCTCGTTCGCACCCAACCCACCGGCGGTCGGCCGCCTACCCCAGCGCCCTGTCGGGACAGTGTTCATACCGCTCGGACATCACCACACCCACGCCCACGGAGGCCCGTCATGGGCACCATCGTCCTTTCCGGGACCGTCGTCCTGGTCGTCCTGGGATTCGGAAACCACGTCTGGTGGCTCGCCGCCGTCGCCGTGCTCTTCCTCTACGTCCAGTACGGCAGGGACTCGACGTCGTCCACGTCATCCTCATCGTCCACGTCGTCCTCGTCGGGCGGCGGTTCCTCCTCGGGAAGCACCCCGTCGAGCTACCGCGCGTACCGCGACCGCCGTGACAAGCAGGCCAAGTGGGAGCGCCGGTACCAGCGCGAGCGCCCCCTGGAGTCGCGTCGGCAGGCGCGCGAGAAGAGCAAGTAGGAGAAGAAGCGCACGTAAGGGTCCGGGGCGCCCGTCACAACCCGGGGGCGCCCCACACCGGGAACCACCGGCTCAGGTCCTGCTCGATCCGCAGGTCGTTGCCGAGCATCGACTTGACCTGGAGTTCCAGCGCGCTGTCGCGCCGCTGACCGTCACCGGCCAGCGGCGCGAACGGGAAGAACGTCCCGCGCTTGTACAGATAGACCAGCGCCAGCCGCCGGCCACTGTCATCCTCGAACCCGGCCAGCGAGCACAGCAGTTGAGGCCCGAAGCCGTTGGCCTCCATCGCGCTGTTCACCGCGTGCAGATCGTTCACCAGCGACGACAGCTGATCCGGTGTCCGGCGCGAGACCAGCCACGAGTAGCCGTAGGCGTCCTGGGCCAGCTCCACCGGCGGACCAGTGCGTTCCGCGTCCGCGTCCAGCAGTGCCTGGACCTCCCGGTGCGTCTGCTCGAACGCCCCGCCCTCCACCGTCGCGAAGCACACCGCACCGCGCCCGGTCGGCCGGAACCCGGCCGCCGCCTCCAGCGTCACCGCCGCCGAGGGCAGCGCGAACAGCTGGTCGAGATCGGGAGCGACCGGTTTCGTACGGCCGAGCAGGATGTCCAGCAACCCCATCCTCAGTCCGCCTTCCCGATACCGGGCACCGCCGCCTCACCCAACTCGGCGGAGATCCGCCCCAGTTGGTCGAGCCGCTGCTCCAGGCTCGGGTGGGTCGAGAAGAACCGCGAGATACCGGGCTCGGCGCCGTTCGCCGGGCTGAAGTAGAAGGCGTTGAAGGCCTGCGCGGTCCGCAGGTCCTTGGTCGGAATCCGGGCGATGTCGCCGTCGACCTTGGTGAGCGCGGACGCCAGCGCCGAGGGCTTGCCGGTGAGCAGCGCCGCCGCCCGGTCCGCCGCCAGCTCCCGGTACCGGGACAAGGCCCTGATCAGCAGGAAGCTGATCGCGTAGACGGCCGCCGAGATGCCCATGATCCCGGCGAACACGGCGAGCGTGTTCTGGTCTTTCCGCCCCCGGAAGATCTGCGAGTAGAACGCGAACCGCACCATCAGCCCGGCGAGCACCCCGAGGAACGACGCCACCGTGATCACGGCCACGTCCTTGTGCGCCACGTGCGACAGTTCGTGCGCGAGCACACCCTCCAGCTCGGCCGGCTCCAGCCGCCGCAGCAGACCGGTGGTCACGCAGATGACGGCGTGGTCGGCGTTCCGCCCGGTGGCGAAGGCGTTGGGCATATCAATGTCCGACACGGCGACGACGGGCTTGGGCATGTCGGCCACGGCACACAGCCGGTCGATCACACCGTGCAGCTCGGGATACTCCTCCCGCTCCACGATCCGCCCGTGCATCGCGTACAGCGCGATCCGGTCGGAGAACCAGTACTGCGCGACGAGCAGCCCGCCCGCCAGCACCACGACCAGCACCCAGGACTTCAGCAACACGATCAGCGCGGCCACGAACGCCACGTACAACAGCCCGAGCAGGAACAGCGTCAGACCCATACGTACGGTCAACCGCCGGTCGCTCCGGAAGCGGCTCTGCATCTGCCATCACCCCGCAGTCAGGCACTCGTCCCACCGCCCAGTGTGCACCCGCGCCTTCCCATGAAGTGGTCCCGATCGGCCCTAGGCGGAGCAAAAGGTCCCTGAGAATCCGCTGAGCGCGCGGGGGCGCAGGTCAGCCGCCGAGCCCGGCCTCCCACAGCCGCCGCGTCAGCACGTACTCGCTGAACAGATGCCGGGCCCGCCCGAGCAGCTCACCCACCTCGGCGTCCCCGGGCGTCATCCCCTCCTCCAGATGCCACCGCTGCACCACCTGCGCACCCCAGGCCCGCAACCGCTCATCCGGATCATCAAGCACGGCCACGGCGGCCCGCAGCCGCACGATCCCGCCCCGCGCGTCCAACAGCCGGAACGCGCCGACGCGCACATGCCGGGGCCACCCGCCGGCGAACCGTTCCATGAGTGGCCCGTCCGGCACCAGCCCGGCCGACGGCAACAGCGCGAGCGTCGCCTCCCGCACGACCCCGGGCGCCGGATCGTCGAGCAACGGCAGCATCCGCCGTACGTCCACGACGTCCAGCACCCGCAGCCCGGCCACGGCCCGCGCCCGCACGGCGGCACGCGGATGCGAGACGAGCGGCCACAACAAAGCCGCATCCCGCCGCTCCCCACACTCGGCAAGCCCGATCACGGCCCCCGGCGCGGGCTCCGCCGCACGGCACCAGGCCCGGTACAACGCCAACGGATCGCCCCCACCCTGCCGCACGACATACCGAGCACAGGCCCGCACGACCCCCGACCGATCCCCGAGAAACCCCTCGGCCCGCCCCGGCTGCCCCGCCGCCCGCAACGCGGTGACGCCAGTCGCCCGGGCACGCGGATTCCGCGCCCCGAGCAGCGGTTCGAGCACCTCGTCGTAGCCGCCCGTCTTCGCTACGGCGGCCAGCGCGGCCTCCGCACACAGGTTCTGTACGACGGCGTCGGTGTCCCGGGCGGCGGCGCGGGCGAGTTCGGCGGGGGAGAGGAGGCCTCCTCGACCGCGATCCGGTGGACGTGACGACGCACGGTACGGTCCGCGTCGGTGAAGAGGGGAGCGAGCTGTTCGCGGGACGCCCGGCGCAGCACCTCGTCGAGCAGCTCGATGGCGAAGGCACCCCGCCCCCGCCGCCCGAAGAGCAGAATCAGCGGCGCGAGCGCGACGCCGGTATCCACGTCGAGAGCCGCACGGAGCAACTCCCGTGCCCGCTCCCGCACTTGCCCGACCCAGTCGGCACACCGCACGACGACCAGTGGCAGCAACGCCGGTTCCCCGACGGCCTGTTGGAGCGCCGCCTCCCGCATCCTGCCGTCGCGGTGGCACAGGTCGATCGCGAGCCGAGGCTGAGCAAGGCCGGAGGGCGCGTACGACTCACGCCGCAACGCCTCGTCCAGCCGAAGCCACGCGAGGGGATCCCCAAGATCGATCTTCTCGCCCATCTCTAGTACGGCGCCCGGAAGTTGACGTACCCCAACAACACGATGACCGCGACGACACTCCCCAGCACGACCACCGTCGATATCCACGAAGACCGCCGCGGCCCCACCCCCTCGGGCTCACCCCGGAACGGCACCGGCCCCGGAGGGTTCTCCTTCCAGCGGGCCGCGAGCATCCGGGCCCGCGCGGAGGGCTCCTTGTGCTCGGCGTTGTCGGCCCACTTGAGGTCGAACTCGCGCTCCTCGTCGCCCTGTTGTTGTCCCATCCCCGTTGCCCCTCCCGGAAAACAGTCTGCGTACGACGGTGCCCCCGCCTCTCCGAAGAGAGACGGGGGCACCCGACGATCGGTTCGATCGGTTGGATCACACGTCGAAGTACAGCTCGAACTCGTGCGGGTGCGGACGCAGCTGCAGCGGGGCGATCTCGTTCGTGCGCTTGAAGTCGATCCACGTCTCGATCAGGTCGGACGTGAAGACGTCGCCCGCGAGGAGGAACTCGTGGTCGGCCTCAAGGCGGTCGAGGACGGCCGGGAGGGACGTCGGGACCTGGGCGACGCCCGCGTGCTCCTCGGGGGCCAGCTCGTAGAGGTCCTTGTCGATCGGCTCGGCCGGCTCGATCTTGTTCTTGATGCCGTCCAGGCCCGCGAGGAGCAGGGCGGAGAAGGCGAGGTACGGGTTGCCGGAGGAGTCGGGCGCGCGGAACTCGACGCGCTTGGCCTTCGGGTTGGAGCCCGTGATCGGGATACGCATCGCGGCGGAGCGGTTGCGCTGCGAGTACACCAGGTTGACCGGCGCCTCGAAGCCCGGCACCAGGCGGTGGTACGAGTTCACCGTCGGGTTGGTGAACGCGAGCAGCGACGGGGCGTGCTTGAGGATGCCGCCGATGTAGTAGCGGGCGAGGTCCGACAGACCCGCGTAGCCGGCCTCGTCGTAGAAGAGCGGGGAGCCGCCCGCCCACAGCGAGGAGTGGACGTGCATGCCCGAGCCGTTGTCGCCGAAGATCGGCTTCGGCATGAAGGTCGCGGTCTTGCCGTTGCGCCAGGCCACGTTCTTCACGATGTACTTGAAGAGCTGGAGGTCGTCGGCCGCGGCGAGCAGCGTGTTGAACTTGTAGTTGATCTCGGCCTGGCCGGCGGTGCCCACCTCGTGGTGCTGGCGCTCGACCTGGAGGCCGGACGCGGCCAGCTCCAGGGAGATCTCCGCACGCAGGTCGGCGAAGTGGTCGACCGGCGGGGTCGGGAAGTAACCGCCCTTGTAGCGGACCTTGTAGCCGCGGTTGTCCTCGACCGCACCGGTGTTCCAGGCGCCGGCCTCGGAGTCGATGTGGTAGAAGCTCTCGTTCGACTTGGTCTCGAAGCGCACGCTGTCGAAGACGTAGAACTCGGCCTCGGGACCGAAGTACGCGGTGTCGGCGATGCCGGTGGAGGCGAGGTACGCCTCCGCCTTCTTGGCCACGTTGCGCGGGTCACGGGAGTACTGCTCGCCCGTGATCGGGTCGTGGATGAAGAAGTTGATGTTGACCGTCTTGTCGCGGCGGAAGGGGTCCACACGCGCGGTCGACAGGTCGGCGCGGAGCGCCATGTCGGACTCGTGGATGGCCTGGAAGCCGCGGATCGAGGAGCCGTCGAAGGCGAGTTCCTCGTCCGGGTCGAAGGCCGTCGCCGGCAGCGTGAAGTGCTGCATCACACCCGGCAGATCGCAGAATCGGACGTCGACGAACTTGACGTCCTCGTCCGCGATGAACTTCTTGGCCTCGTCGGCGTTCTGGAACATCCAGCTCCTCCTACTCCCGACCGTCCGTGCCGGGGTGGTAGTTCGTTCGTGCGGCCAGTGCGGTGGCACACGCTGGACCCGACCTTAGGGACGGGGGATTTCTCAAGCGTGACCCATTTGTTTCGCCCAAGTTAACCGGTCTTGGGCCCGCCGGCCCCTCCTGTCCGCATGGCAGAACGCGGGCAGTACCGTGGACGGGTGGACAACAGGGATGCAATCGGCTCATGGCTCTCCGGGCCCCGTGAGGCCGCGGAGCGGGCAGGTGTCGACTTCGGCTACCGCGGTGAGCAGCTGGGCCTGCCCGAGGACGGCCCCGGCTCGATCGCCCGCCCGGGCCGCCGGCTCGGCGCCCTCGCCGTCGACTGGGCCCTGTGCCTGTTGATCGCATACGGCCTGCTCACCCACGGCTACAAGCCGGGTGCGACCGGCAACTGGGCCCTCCTCGTCTTCTTCGTCCTCAGCGCCCTCACGGTCGGCACGATCGGCTTCACCCCGGGCAAGCGCCTCTTCGGCCTCCGCGTGTACGCCCTCGACACCGGCCGCCCCAACCCCCTCCGCACCCTGCTTCGCACCGCCCTCCTCTGCATCGCGATCCCGGCCCTGATCTGGGACCGGGACGGGCGCGGCCTGCACGACCGGTTCGCGCGCACGGTGGAAGTCCGGATCTGAGAGGCCGTAGAGAAAGTAGTCGTACGACGATGGGGGCGCCCGGAGCGATCCGGGGCGCCCCCTTTGCCGCGCCGGGTGGGTGACGGTCGGCCGGTCGCGGCCCGGGATGCGGTCGTCGGGGTCCGCTGCCGGTGACACTGTCGCCGTTCCCGACGGAGGTGGTGGCCAGGATGCCGCAAGGCGACAAGTCGACGATCGTGACCCGGGCGCCGGGGGTCGCCGAGATCGCGGCCCGGCACACGGACGAGGCGGAGACCGCGCGCAGGCTCTCCCCGGAGGTGGTCCAGGCGGTGCTGGACGCCGGGTTCGCGCGGCACTTCGTACCGGTTGCCCATGGCGGCGAGGCCGGTGGTTTCTCCGAACTGACCTCGGCGGTCGGCCTGGTGGGGGAGGGCTGCACGTCGGCGGCGTGGGCGGCTTCGCTGGCCGCGTACGCCGGGCGCTACGCGGCGTTCCTGCCCGCCGAGGGCCAGGCGGAGATCTGGGCGGACGGTCCCGACGCCCTGCTGGCCGGCGCGCTCATGCCGTCCGGCAAGGCGGAGTCCGTGGCAGGCGGCTGGCTGCTGAGCGGTGAGTGGAAGTACATCAGCGGGGTGCACTTCGCCGACTGGGCACTGGCCTGTGCGGCGGTACCTGCGGAGGGCCCGGTGGATCCCGACGCGCGGCCCGAGGTGCGGTTCTTCGCCGTGCCGCGGGCGGACTTCTCGATCGAGGACAGCTGGTTCACCGTGGGGATGCGCGGGACGGGCAGCGACACCCTGGTCCTCTCCGACGCCTTCGTGCCCGAACACCGCACCCTGGCCCGCTCGGTGGTGCACGCGGGCCAGGCCCCCGCCTCGGACGCCCGCTGCCACATCGTCCCGATGCACGCCGTGAACGCCCTGCCGTTCGCCGCCCCGCTGGTCGGTGCGGCCAGGGGCGCCCTGCGGGCCTGGATCGCGCGGACCGGTGCGCGCGTCGACCGCCGCGGGCAGGCGGTGGGCGAGAAGCCCTCGACCCAGGTCGCGCTGGCCCGCTCGGCCGCCGAGGTGGACGCCGCCGAACTCCTGATCCTGCGTACGGCGGCGATCGCCGACGGCACGGAGGAAAACCCACCGGGCGGTGAGGCCGCGGTCCGGGGCGCCCGGGACCTGGCACTGGCGGTGGAACTCCTGGTCTCGGCGGTGGACCGCGTCTTCCGCGCCAGCGGCACATCCGGGCAGTCCTCGTCCGACCCGGTGCAGCGGTTCTGGCGCGACGTGAACAGCGCGGCCTCGCACGTCGCGCTCTCCTTCGAGACGACGGGCGCGGCCTACGGCGCCTGGGCACTGTCCGGCGAGGAGCAGCGGGCGGGCGCCGTGCGCTGACCGGCCGGCTCCGGCTGCCCTGTGCTGGGCGGGTTCCGCCTGCTGTGCGCAAGGTGGGCCCCAGTTACCGGTCGCCGATCGGGCACCGCCCCGGTTGCCGGTCCCCGGCGCTGCCCGCATAGTCGATCTGGACCCGGGTGGCGGTCCCGATCACTGTCGGTGAGCCGCGTCCGTGGCTGCCCCGAGGCTGCTGAACCCGCGGTGGCCTCCGCGAGGCCCGACAGGTGGTGCACCGTCATGCCGGAGCGTCAGGAAGTACTGGAGACAGCACGCGCGACCGTGGCGCCCGAGGAGTTCCGGGCCGCGATGGCCCGCTTCCCCTCCGGTGTCGTGGTCGTCACCACGTGCGGCGAGGACGGAACCCCGCGCGGCTTCACCGCCAGCTCCTTCTGTTCGGTCTCGCTGGAGCCGCCGATGGTTCTGGTCTGTCTGGCGAACTCCGCCGACTCGGCGCCGTCGTTCGGGCACTGCGACCGCTTCGCCGTGAGCGTGCTGGCCCCGGCTCACCGCCCGCTCGCCGTGCGCTTCGCGACCAAGGGCACCGACAAGTTCGCCTCCGGCGGCCTGCGCACCAGTCCCGACGGCCTGCCCACCGTCGACCGCGCCCTGTCCGAGCTGGACTGCACCGCACACGCACGTCACCCGGCCGGTGACCACACGGTCCTGATCGGCCGGGTGACGGGAGTGCGGCTGGGGGAGGGGTCCCCGATGGTGTATTACGACCGGGGGTTCAGGACCCTGGCCTGACCGTGGCCGGCTTACGACGGAGGGGGGGGGGGGGGGGGGGGGGGGGGGGCCCCCCCCCGGGCGCAATATGGGTGGGGGGGGGGCGGGGGGGGGCGCGGCCCCCCCCCGGGGCGGGCGAGGGGACGGGCGCGGGG